>JBKCHH010000056.1:0-2835 GCA_046302855.1 Alphaproteobacteria bacterium | reverse complement strand
CTTCGTCCTTTCAGTCCTCGCAATGACGGCTTTCCTTACTTTTTATTCTATAAATAAGAATTGGCATTAACAAATCTAAAAAAATTCATCTTTTCTATTAATTTCTTAAAACTATAGTTGGTGGGTTAAATTATACTGTCTATGGGTTTTTACATAAAACATGATGCTATTGAAAAAAATGCTGGTCTGCTATTAATTCTAGCCTTTATAGCCATTGGTATAGGTGGGCTGGTGCAGATTGTGCCATTATTTAGCATTCAATCTACCATTCCTGAAGTTAAGGGGGTTCGCCCTTACTCTCCGCTAGAGTTGGTTGGAAGAAATATCTATCTGCGGGAAGGGTGCTACAACTGCCACAGCCAAATGGTTCGCCCCTTTAGGGATGAGGTTGATAGATACGGCCACTATAGTATCGCCAGTGAAAGTAGGTATGATCACCCCTTTCAATGGGGTTCAAAAAGAACAGGTCCAGATTTAGCCCGTGTGGGTGGTAAATATTCTAACAGTTGGCAGGCACAGCATTTAATTAATCCTAGAGCCTTAGTGCCACAATCTATAATGCCAGCCTACGCTCATTTGGCTAAAAATGAACTTCATCAAAATGATATAAGAAGGCATTTAGAGGTTTTAAAAACTCTGGGCGTTCCCTATAGTTCAGATATGTTAATTAATGCTGAAAAAGATTTAAAAGAGCAGGCATCTATAGATGCCGACCACGAGGCCTTTCTTGCTAGATACCCAAAGGCGGCAACAGGTGATTTAGATGATAATGAGCAAAAACTAACCGAGCTTGATGCACTAATTGCTTATCTACAGGTTCTTGGAACCTTTGTTAACTTTAATGAATATGGCGATGATGTGGTAAAAAATAAGCCAAAAGAAAAGTAGCTAGAAATAATTAAGAGAAATGATAAATAACAAGAAAAACCGTCATTGCGAGGAGGGCAAAAGCCCGACAAAGCAATCCATAAGCAAGATTGAACTTAGAAAACACAATAGTTATTGCAAGAAAAACGATTGTTGTGGATTGCCGCGTCGCTTCGCTCCTCGCAATGACCTCCGTCTTTTTTTAGTATTCGTTTACCTTCAAACTAATTTTGTATGATTTTAGAAGAGGAAGATATAAAAATAGTAAAGGAAATTTTGCAAAAACTAGTGCCAAATAAAAAAGTTATAGCTTTTGGTTCTAGGGTGCATGGCAGAAATTTAAAAAAGTTTTCAGACCTAGATTTGGCAATCTATAATGTAGATTATAATACCTGTCTGCAATTAAAAGATGAATTTTCTGCCTCCTACTTACCAATAAAGGTTGATGTGGTTGCTATGGATAGTTGCAAGCAAGAGTTCAAAAAAATAATTCTACAAGATTACGAGGTAATACAGGAATGAAAAAAGTAATTATCACCTCTTTTGAAGAGGCTTTAAAAAAATTAAAGGAATCTTACGAGATATATAAAAATCCGCAAAAATATATTACCTTTAACAAAAAATCTTACGAAGCAATAATTCACGAAAATATGCGTGCTACTGCTATTCAATCTTTCGAATTTACTTATGAAGAGGCGAAAAAAATTCTGGAGAGGGTTTTGGAAATAGTTTTTGATGAATCTAAAAGGCTAGAGACATCTTCTTTTAACGATTTAATTAGGCTTTCCGCAGAAAAGGGATTGATTTCTAACCCAAAAGACTGGTTTAAGGCGCGGGAAGTAAGAAACAAAACTTCCCACACCTATTTTGCCTCTATCGCACAAGAGGCTATTTTATATGTTCCAGAATTTATTAAAATAGCAGAAGAGCTATTAAGTAATTTAAGAAAAATAATAGGCACTTTTAACAATGGTTAATTAACAAAGGTTAGCAAAATGCCTATAGTTAAGGTTTTAATTCCCAAACCCTTCGATTTTGCTTTTGATTATATAGATGAACTGGGGGAAATGGCGGTGGGAGACCTAGTATTCGCCCCCTTTCAAAACAAGGTGGTAATAGGGCTGGTAATGGCCATTAATCAAGAATCTTTAGGTAAAAACTTAAAAAAAATTTTGGGTGCGGTAATAGTAAAAAATCAAAAGATAAATTTTAATCAAAATATTATAAAATTTATAGAGTTTTTAGGTCAATATTACGCCTCCCCCCTTGGGCTAGTTTTATCTATGACCCTGCTTGATAGTAAATATTTTATTGAAGTGGTGGATAATAAAAAGAAAGCAGAATCAATAGAGCTAAACCGCCCTAATTTATCGGCTGAACAAAATGCAGTGGCAGAGCAACTTTCCCTTAGTGGCTTTGGTGTTTCACTACTTGATGGTATTACCGGCAGTGGGAAAACTTTGGTGTATTTTTCTGTAATCGAAAAAATATTAGAGCAGGGAAAACAGGTGTTAATTCTTCTGCCAGAAATTAGCCTCACTAATGATTTGGTGGATAGAATAAAGGGCTACTTTGGCAAAAGCCCAGTAATGTGGCATTCTAGCCTTACGGCAAGGCAAAAGGCTATTAATTATCAAAAGATTTTATCTAATGAGCCTTATATTTTTTTAGGTGCCAGATCGGCAATCCCCCTACCTTTTAAGAATCTTGGGCTAATTGTGGTGGATGAAGAACATGATAGCAGCTATAAGCAAGAAGATAGAACGCCTTATAATGCAAGGGATGCCTCTATCAAAAGGGCACAAATAGAAAATATTCCAATAATTTTATCTTCCGGCACGCACTCTTTAGAAAGCTACAATAATGCCATGAATGGTAAGTATAAATATTTTGCACTGCACAAAAGATTTGGCAATTCCACCCTGCCAGAAATTGAAATTTATGATATGCGGGTTGAAAATTTAAAAC
>JBKCHH010000055.1:0-3296 GCA_046302855.1 Alphaproteobacteria bacterium | reverse complement strand
GTATAAAGTAAAGTTTTATTCATAAAATTTTCTCCAATAGGTTTAAGGGTTTAAATGAACAAACAAGTGGGTATACCTTAATGCCTTTTTTGCAAGAAGATATTTCACTATAGTTTGCTTTCTATGAATTTTTGCCAGTTTTTTTCTGCCTTCATAATGTAGGTATCACTATCTGTTTCCCAAATTCTTTTGGTATTTTCATCGCAATGAAGATAAAGCTTATTATCAACAAAGCTAAAAAACTTAGGGTTTGAGCCAAGTAGCTCGTTTCTTTCTCCAATCGCATAGGTGCAAAAACCGCCATATTGTGGCAGGTATTTTTCTGGATCTTCATTAAACAAATCTAAATTCCCCTTGGAAGAAAATAACCACTTTGTTTCTTTATATGTGGTATAAAATTTTTTATTTCCCTTAACTGCCTTTTTATCTTTAAAATAAGAAACTGTATCATACCCGCGAATGGCATTATCATCAAAGCCACTATGATAGATTATTTCTTGAGCTTTTAAATCAATAACAAATAATAAAATAAAAAAACTAACTGTTTTAATAATTTTCATAATAAATGAAATTAAAGAGCTATCTAAAAATGTCAATCAATCTTTTTCTTTGCCAATTGGGAAAAAATCAAATAGGCAGAAAACAAATAAAATTTAAACATAGATGAAAAATTTAGTTATTGTTGAATCTCCCGCCAAGTGCAAAACCATTAACAAGTATTTGGGTAAAGATTATAGCGTTCTTGCCTCTTTTGGTCACATTAGAGATTTGCCATCAAAAAATAATTCTGTTCGCCCAGAGGAAGATTTCGCCCTTACCTATGAGGTTGATGAAGGGAGCGAAAGGCATATAAAAGAAATAATCAAAAACGCGAAAGAGGCTGAAAGGATAATTCTTGCAACCGATCCAGATAGGGAAGGGGAGGCAATTTCGTGGCATGTGCTAGAGGTTTTAAAGCAAAGAAAAGCAATCAAAAAAGATACAAAAATTGAGCGGATTTCTTTTAATTCCATCACCAAAGATGCCGTTCTAGAGGCAATGAAAAAACCTCGCGATATAGATATGGATCTTGTAAATGCCCAGCAGGCAAGAAGGGCGTTAGATTATCTGGTTGGCTTTAGAATTTCTCCTATTCTGTGGCGAAAATTACCAGGTAGCAAAAGTGCCGGCAGGGTGCAATCAGTTGCTTTAAGAATTGTGTGCGAAAGGGAAAGGGAGATTGAAAATTTCATCCCACAGGAATATTGGGATTTATTTGCTGATTTCAAGCTCACAAAAGATACCATTAATGGTGAACTTATTACTTTTAACGGTGAAAAGGTGGATAAGTTCTACATTAATAATAAGGAAAAGGCAGATGGTGTTCTAGCGGAAGTAAAAAAACACCCATATAAAATTGCTGAAATCGAACATAAGCAAAGTAAAAGGAATCCTTACGCACCATTTAATACTTCTGGTTTACAGCAAGATGCCTCTGCAAAACTTGGCTTTTCTGCCAGCAAAACCATGATGGTAGCACAAAAACTATATGAAGGTGTGGCAATTAACAAAGAAACTACAGGACTAATTACCTATATGAGAACCGATGCGGTGGATATTATCCCCGCTGAAATTCAAAATATTAGGGGCTATATAGCTGAAAAGTTCGATAGAAAATATTTATCAGAAACCATCAATATTTATAAGTCTAAGGCAAAAAATGCACAGGAAGCACACGAGGCAGTTCGCCCCACTTCTATTTACCGCTCACCAGATTCAGTTAGAGCCTTTTTAAGCGATGATGAATTTAAGCTCTATAAGCTAATTTGGAGCAGAACCTTAGCCTCGCAAATGAGTGCTATGCAGTATGATAAGGAAAATATCTTTGTAGAATCAGATAATAAAAAAATAACCTTCAAGGTTTCAGGCTCAGTAATGAAGTTTGATGGCTTTAGCAAGGTTTATGAAATTGATACTGGCGATGATAGAATTCTGCCAAAATTAACGGAAGGAGAAAAGGCAACGATTGTGGTAAATGATAATTCGCCCAAAGCCCTGCAACACTTTACGGAACATCCACCTAGATACAATGAAGCCAGCCTTGTAAAAAAGCTAGAAGAGCTAGGCATTGGTAGGCCTTCAACCTACGCTACTATTTTGCATGTAATTCAATCTAGGCAATATGTGCGGTTAGAGGAAAAAAGGTTCGTTCCAGAAATTAGGGGCAGGCTAGTAAATGCCTTTTTAGAACATTATTTTACTCAATATGTTCAGTATGATTTTACCGCCAAAATGGAAGAAGACTTGGATGAAATTTCTGATGGCAAAATTAACTGGAAAAAATTCCTAAAAGAATTTTGGGAGCATTTTGCAGTTGTGGTAGAAAGTGCCAGCAAATTAGATTATACTGCCGTTACCGCCTCTTTAGAAAAAGATTTGGAATATCTGCTATTTGCCAAAGAAGATAGAAAGGTAGATAAAACCTGCCCAATTTGTAAAACTGGAACTTTAGAGCTAAAAATGGGCAAGTTTGGAGCATTCTTAGGTTGCGGGAATTATCCAACCTGTCAACATACCGAACAGATTGTGCAGGGGGATGAAAGGGAGGAACTGGTTGAATCTACCCATCATTATAAGGCAGATGAGCCAAATATTATCGGTAAAGATGAAAGTGGTGAAACCATCTATCTAATTCGCGGACCCTTTGGCTGGTATTTGCAACTAGGCGAAGTAAAAGAGGGGGGCAAAAAGCCAAAGCGACATTCACTTTCTAAAGATATAAATTTTGATGATGTGAATCTAGAAAACGCCATAAAGTTGCTCTCTTACCCTAAAGTTATTGGCACCTATCCAGAAACTAAAACAGAAGTGTTGGTGAATATCGGGCGGTTTGGACCCTATTTGCAGTATGAAGATGGTGCAAAAAAGAAGATTTTTGTATCTATAAAAAAGCCAGATGAACCTGCAACCATTGGTATTAACAGGGCTATAGACTTAATTACCGAACACAACAACAAGCCTAAAGATGGCAAAAAAAGATTCTTTAGAAAAAAGGGGAAGAAGTAGGGTGGTTTAGTTTTGTGGTATAAGGCATAATTAGGCATAATACTGATTCCCATATTTTAAATTACTAAACTAAAAGAAAACCGTCATTGCGATAAGCGAAGCGAAGAAGCAATCCATAAACAAGGTAGAGCTTGGATAACAGACAAGTTTTTGCAAGAAACGCCTTTGTTGTGGATTGCCGCGTCGGGCTTTGCCCTCCTCGCAATGACGGGTTTCCCTGCTTGTTCTTTTATAAATGAGAATTGGTATAA
>JBKCHH010000054.1:0-16779 GCA_046302855.1 Alphaproteobacteria bacterium | reverse complement strand
TATTCCAGCAGATCCATGCTATGGGTGGAATAGAGCATCTGGAGATGCGGTTGTAGATGGAGGACTGATCTCTTTCCATCATCCCTTTTCTCTTTTTGGGCCCCTTCGGGCCCCTTTTTTTTACTCAATTCTCTTCAAAACTTGCTTATAGCCCTGTAATAAATCACCTAAATCTAGGCGGAAGAGGTCTTTATCTAAAACCTTATTAACATTATCGCTACTTCGTAAGCGACAGGTATCAGGGGAAATTTCATCAGCTAGTAGCAAGTTGCCATTATTATCAAAACCCATTTCTATTTTAAAATCATACAGTAGAATTTCGCCCTTTAAGAAAAGTTTTTTTAGGTAGCTATTTAACTTTAGAGCAGTTTTTTTAATTTTTTTGATGGTTTTTTTATCTATTTCTAGCACCTTAATAATTTCTTCTTCAGAAATAAAGGGGTCTTGCAGATCATCATTCTTGTATGAAAATTCTACGATTGGGGTGGGCAATTCTTCACCTAGAGTTTTTTTCCATCTTTTAGCAAAAGAGCCTGCCACAAAGTTTCTAACAATTATTTCTAGTGGAACTATTTTTACCCTTTTTATAAGTTGCGAATCTTCATCTAGCTTTTTTATAAAATGGGTTTTAAAGCCTTTTTTGTTTAGCTTTTCGTAAATGAGGGATGATATTTCATTGCAAACCTGCCCCTTGCCATTAATTTCTGCCTTTTTTTGATTATTTCCCGCCGTTACTGAATTTTTAAACCTTTGAATAAGCAGATTTTTATCACCCTTATATTCAATAATTTCCTTCGCCTTGCCAGAATATAGTATTTTGCCCATAGTTTTTATTGATTGGAAAAATAATATTATGGCAATAATGAATTTAACTGCAAGCAATTACCTCTGCCAAAACCTTTCTTATTTCTTTAAATACATAGTCATTAGAAGAAATATTGTTTTTATTATTTTCATTAGCGGGAATACCGCCTTTATAGGAATTATTTACAATCACTTCATCTATTTTATACAGTAGCTTATTATCTGGCTTTAGCTGATACCTTTTGGGGTTTGCCATTATAAATTTTAGCAGTTTTTCGGCATTTTTGCTTTTGTTTTGATAAAATTTTAGCACTATGGCCTTGCTTCCCTGCTCAATTTTTTCTACATTGGCTTGGATGGCAAGATTTTTTAGCTTCACCACCTCCATTAGGTTTTTTACCTCAATGGGGGCACTACCAAAACGGTCTGAAAGTTCATATAGAATATTATCAACCTCCGCATCATCTTTTAAGTTGGCAATTTTTCGATAAAAACTCATTCGCAAACTTAAATCTGGAATATAAAATTCTGGAATTAATACAGAAAAATCTAAATTGATAACTGGGCTAAATTCGCTATTCATGCCCTTTCTTTCCCTTTCTAGATCACTATATTGCAGGTTTTGAATGGCTTCCCGTAGCATTGCTTGATAAAGCTCAATACCAACTTCCTTGACCGTGCCAGATTGCTCTTCACCAAGCAGATTACCATAACCACGAATATCCATATCATGCGAGGCCAGTGAAAAGCCACTGCCTAGCCTATCTAGCTTTTCTAGCACCTCTAGGCGTTTAGTGGCATCTTTAGTAAGAAGTTTGTTTTTTGGAGTGGTAAGGTAGGCATAAGCTCTAGTTCTACCCCGCCCTACCCTACCCCTTATTTGATAAAGCTGGGCTAGCCCATACATATCGCTTCTATGCAAAATCATGGTATTTACATTTGGAATATCAAGGCCTGATTCCACAATAGTTGTGGAAAGTAGCACTTGAAACTTGCCATCATAAAAATCATTCATAATATTATCTATTACTTCTGGATCCATCTGCCCGTGAGCCTTTTCGATGCGAACTTCTGGCACTAAATCATGCAGTTTGTGATACAATTCATCTAAATCTTTAATTCTAGGAGCTACATAAAAGCACTTGCCACCACGATAGAATTCTCGCAAAATTGCCTCCCGCACTATTACGGAATCATAAGGCATAACAAAGGTTCTAACCGCTAGCCTATCTATAGGCGGGGTGGCTATTATGCTTAAATCTCTTATGCCACTAAGCGATAATTGCAAAGTTCTAGGAATTGGAGTTGCCGTCATAGAAAGCATATGGGTTGATGCCTTTAGCCCCCTTAACTTTTCTTTTTGGGCTACGCCAAATTTTTGCTCCTCATCCACAATTACAAGGTTTAGGTTTTTAAATTCCAGTTCTTTAGAAAGCAGGGCGTGCGTGCCAATTATTATATCAATTTCACCATTAGCTAATGCCAGCTTAGTTTTTTTTCTATCAGATGCAGAAATAAGCCTTGATAAATGGGCAATTTTTACCTGCTTACCACCTGCTTTTAATATGCCATCGAAGCGTTTTTGGAAATTTTGATAATGTTGCCTTGCTAAAATAGTAGTTGGGCAAATTACGGCAACTTGTGGCGGGTTTGTAGGGTCTAAATCTTCTGCCAGAACAACAATTGCTGTGGCACGAAGGGCAACTTCGGTTTTTCCAAAGCCAACATCACCACAAATTAGCCTATCCATAGCCTTGCCAGAAGATAAATCGGCAGATACATCTGCTATTGCTTGAAGCTGGTCTTCAGTTTCGGCATAGGGGAACTTGGCACAAAATTCACGATAAGAACTTTCAAAAGGAGTAAAATTTTGGGCAGTTTTTAGCTCCCTTTCAGCCGCAATTTTAAGCAGTTGCTCCGCCATTAATTTTAGGCGATTTTTTATGCCACTAGCACGCTGTTGCCAAGAAGCACTGCCTAATTTATCTAGCCTTATTTCGCCATCAAAACTACCATAGTGCGAAATTAAATCTATATTTTCAATTGGCACATAAAGGGTTGAATCTTCAGCATAATTTAGCTTAATAAAATCGTGTGAATAGTCTTTTACTTGAATGTTTTTTAGCCCTTCAAACCTACCAATTCCATAATATTTATGCACCACCAATTCGCCGATATTAAAAATATTGCTTTGGGCAAAAAGCTCCTCTGCCTTTACCTTTCTTTTTTTGGCAATGGAAATTTTTTCACCAAACAAATCTTGCTCTGTAACCAGCAGTAAATCTGGCGTTTCAAAACCCTCATCCTGCCTTAAAACTATTAGCTTTAGCAGGTTTTTATGATGCAAATATTTTGTAATATCAGTATGATTGCTTAAAGGAACAAAGGGCAGTTCCCGCTCTTTTAAAATCTTCTCCAGCCTTTCTCTAGAACCTTCTGAAATGCAAGAAATATAAAATGATTTTTTATTAATTGTATTCTTAAAATCTTCCCGCAAAATATCAAACACATTTTGCCTTTGTGCCTTACTTTCCGCTATATAATTTTTGCCAGATTTAAAATTGGTAGGGGTGGAGTTTTCTTGATTAAAGCGGTTTAAAACCAGAACCTGCTTGTTGCTTAAAATTGCTTGCAGCTCTTCTTCTAAAATATATAATTCTTCTGGTGGAAGGGCGTGATAATCACTCTCATCTAGCTTTTTAATTTTATCCTTAAATTCAATTCTAGTTTGATAATGTTCGTTAATGGTGGTAAGCCTCTCTGTGATTGAAGTTTGCACATCTGGCGAGTAGATAATTTTTTCCGCTTCGAAATAAGAAAAAATATTATCTAATTTTTCATAAAACAAAGGTAAGAACTGTTCTTGCCCGCTAATATGATGATGGGCAAGGGTAGTATCGTAAATATCATCATTTTTTTGCGTGCCAAAAAAGCTGTGGTATTTTTGTTTGAATAGGGAAATGGTCTTATCATTCAACAAAACCTCGCTAGCTGGGAAAAGATTAATTTCAGTTGTGTTTTCTTTTTGGATAGAAATTTGCGTATCTAAATCATATAGTTTTATATTTTCTATATCGTCGCCAAAAAAATCAATTCTGTAGCCATAGGTAGAGTTTATAGGAACAATATCTATAATCCCCCCCCTTACCGAAAATTCGCCTTGTTCTTGTGCAAGGGGCGAATTTTTATAGCCATTTTCTACTAGAAAAAGTGATAATATTTCTTGATTTAAACTATCCCCCTTTTTTATTTTAAAGCAGGCTTTTTTTATTATTTCTTTGGGCGGAAGTTTCTGCAAAAAAGCATTTACGCTAGTTATTAGTATAGTTGGTTTAGAGTCATATTGATTAAGGGCTAATTGCGATAAGGTGGCAATGCGGTTATTTAAAATTTCAACATTGGGTGAAATTCTATCATAAGGAATAGTATCCCAAGCTGTAAGAGTAATAACTTGATAATCGTTCAAAAAAAGTTCTGCCATTTGGCTTAACTCATCAATTTTTTTATCATCTAAAGTAATGAGTAATATATTTTGTTTTTTTAATTGATTTATAAAGAATATTTGCACTCCATCTGGTGCAGGCGCGTGGTTTAAAAAGTTGTTTTGGATATTTTGCATTTTTTTAAAGTCTATTCAAATAAATCTGCGTGGGAGCCAGTTTGATACAAGATTAATTCTGTATCGGTAATTTTATAAATAAGCAACCAATCTGGCTCTATATGGCATTCTCTATAGCCATCAAAATTGCCTATTAACTTGTGATCACGATATTTTAGAGGGAGGATTTGATTGGCTTCAAGAAGTTCTATTACCTTTTCAAGTTTGCTTATATCCTTTCCTCTTTTTTGGCATTTTTTAAAATCTTTGTAAAAAGATTTCTTTCTAATGGGCTTTAGCATTATCTCTCTTCTTCAATTTCTTTTTCCCATCTGCGGAAATCAGCAAACAACTCTTTACTTGAACCATATCTAACAAAATCATTTTCTTTATCTGCCCTTTGCATATCTTCTAGTATTTCTCTCTTTAGCCTTCTTGGCTTTTGCTGAGGGGCATTTTTTATGGAAGAAATTGCTTTCTTAACAGTAGTTTTTTTTGCGTTAGACTTTGCCATAAGTTTTTATTTACCTAAATAACAATACAGAATTCTTACAAATTTGTAAAGAAGCTACTCATGCACAATTTAAAATCTTAACACTTTAATAATGCTCTAAAAATCTAATTAGAGAAATGGCAAAGGTAATGGCGGTAAAGATTATATAGCCAGTATTTATGCTTATATCCCTCTTTTGAATTTGTAGCTGATGCGAAATATCTAGGGTGTGGCTAGTAATTTTTTGTTTGAGTTCTTTTATTTGCAAATCTATCAGGGTAATTTTTTCATGAATTTGTTGTATAGATTCTACCAGTTTTTCTGCCTGATTATTAGAAAAACCACTCAAGGTAAAATCTTTGTATAGGGGCAGGGAATCTAATTTTTCGTCTATATTTAACTGCATTTTTTTCTTCATAGTTTTTCGGCAGATTATACAACTAAAAAAAACATCAGGAAGGGGTAAAATTTTATAGTAGAGGAAAAACCAGCAAAACCAATAATGGTAAGTAAATAAGGGCAAAAATAGTGCTTAAAAAAACGCTACTTGCCATATTTTCGTGGTGGAGCTTAAAGAAAGAAGCTATCACCACCGCATTGGCAGCTATTGGCATAATGGAAATTAAAAAAATCACCTTATAATATTCGCTTGAAAACATACCAAAATAAAACTTATCTAGCATTATTAAACCCAAAGATAATAATGGCCAGCCCAAGAACTTGGCTAAAAAAGTAAGGCTAATAAGTAGCCAATCGAACTTAAATTCTTTTATTTTAGAAATTGCCATACCCACAATTAGCATACCCAAAGTAGCGTAGGCACCGGTAATGTTAATAAAAAACCGCTCCATAACAACTGGCGTTTTGTAAGAAAAGTAGGAGGCAAAAATTCCAAGCACCATCCCTATAAACATAGGCATTTTTAATACTCTTATGATGCTTTTGCCTATGCTACTTTCTACCCGATGAGCATAATAATAGGCAAATGTCGCCTCAAAAAAATTAAGCCCCATAAAGCTAATGGCGTAGATGGAAACGGTTTTTTCATCAAATAAAATCATGGCAATCGGTAGCCCAAAATAGCCAGCATTGGCAAGCCCAGAGCTCATCGCTAGCACATTTTTTCGCGAATCATTAAAGCAGTTTTTCCCAATCTTATAAAAAACTACGCTGTTTAAAATGGCAATGGCGTAAAGTAGCAAGGGCAAGAGCAGAATTTTTAACGAAAAATCTATCTTAGCAATTAGATTAAAAAAGGTAATGGGAATAATTATCTGCACCACCAGCTTTGCTACTTGGCTTGGGTCTATATGAAAAAACCTGCCACCTATAAAGCCAAGCAGTATCAAAAAATAAAGGGGAAGAATTTGTAAAATTAGGTGAGAAAAAGTCATAATTTGAGGGTCATAAACTTAATTTATATAAAATTCCCTTATTTGACATTATTTTTTTCTGCTATAAAATTCATCTTTAATATATAAATACAAATGAAACAGCAAACAGTAAGAATAGCCCTACGGGATGCCATGGCGGAAGAAATGCGTAGAGATGAAAGCGTGTTCGTAATGGGGGAAGAGGTCGCCGAATATCAAGGTGCATACAAAATTACCGAAGGCTTGTTGCAAGAATTTGGCGAAAAAAGGGTTATTGATACACCTATAACTGAACAGGGCTTTGCAGGCATTGCCATAGGTTCTGCCTTTGCAGGCTTAAGGCCAGTGGTAGAATTTATGACCTTTAACTTTGCCATGCAGGCAATTGACCAAATTTTAAATTCCGCTGGAAAAACCAACTATATGAGTGGCGGGCAGGTAAAATGCCCTATAGTTTTTCGTGGTCCAAATGGTGCGGCTAGTAGGGTTGGAGCGCAACATTCACAATGTTATGCCAGCTGGTATTCTCATATTCCGGGGCTAAAAGTGGTTGCCCCCTATTCTGCTAGCGATGCTAAGGGCTTGTTAAAATCTGCCATTCGCGATCCTAACCCGGTAATTTTTTTAGAAAATGAGGTTGTATATGGCTTTAAGTTTGATGTTCCAGAAGATGGCTCGTTTGAAAGTGGTGATTTTCTTATTCCCATTGGCAAGGCAAATGTAGTGAAAAAGGGAAGCGATGCAACCATTATCACCTACTCAATTCAAGTTGGCAATGCTTTAAAGGCAACTGAAATTTTAGCGAGTGAGGGCATTTCCGTTGAGGTTATTGATCTGCGCACCATCCGACCACTAGATAAGGATACTATTTTAGATTCAGTTAGAAAAACCCACAGAGCAGTTGTGGTAGAAGAAGGATGGGGCTTTGCCTCTGTTTCTGCCACCATTTCTGCCATTTTAATGGAAGAGGCTTTTGATGAGCTAGATGCACCAGTAGTAAGGGTAAATGCCAAAGATGTTCCCTTGCCTTACGCCGCTAATCTAGAAAAACTAGCCCTGCCAAATGTTGAAGACATTATAAAGGCGGTTAAAAGCATTGTTGATAAAAAGACCTCTGCTTAATTCTACTTCTATGGATTTTTCTGCATTCGCTTCGATGCTCAAATCCTCATTTACTTTTAGTAAACTCCGGTTTTCCGCTTCGAGGCAAAAGCATAAAAACCTCATATAAGCGAATTATTCAGAGGTCTTATAAATATCCCGCAATTACCTAAACATAAAATCCCACTTATTGCCAATATCTACTATTACAGAAACAGCGGAATCGGAGGGGTTGAATATTGAAAGAACCACCTGCTTGTTGGCATTTGGCTCAACTATGTTTTCATCTGGCTCAAACATATATTCCCTTATAACCTTATCGTTGCCACCTAGCAAAGTTACCCTAATAAACTTTACCTCTTTTATTTTATCAGTAGTGTTCTTTAGCTGAATTTTTAAATCCATCGTGTCGATATCTTGGTTTCTCTCCACGCCCACAGTTTCAATCTCTACACCTACTGAATCATACAGATTAAACAGATATTTTAACTCCACAAACCAGCTAGAAGATTTTGAAAAAACCAATACTCCAAGCACAAAGGCAAGCAGAATAAGAACTAGAGATAATGTTTGCGAAAAGAGCGAGGCTTTAATAGGGGCAACATCTTTGGCTCTGGCTGGAAGCCTTACCCTATCATCTTTTTTTACTTCATTTGTTTTGGGCTTATCTTTTAAAATAGTATCTGCCGTAAGAGAATTTTTTATAAATTCCAAATCGAAATCTGAATTTGATTTTTTAGGTGCCTCTTCTTGCACTGGGGGGGGCGGAACAAAACCGGGGGGAGTTTCAAACCACACAAATTCGCAACTACCGCACCTAACCTTTCTACCCTTTGGCATTAAAGCCTCTAAAGGTATGCTAAACTGGGTTTTACATTTACTACATGTTAGAATGTGCATAAAAAAATAGTGGAAAACAGTTGTATCAATAAATTTTTATTATAGCCTATTATAACCTTTTATAAAGACCAGAAAAAGCATTTTTTCAAATTATTTGTTATGAAAAATAATAAGATATTTACCATAGTTGCTAAATTTGTTCTACCATTTATTTTAATTTTTGGCTTTTATATTCAATTTCATGGAAAATATAGCCCAGGTGGGGGCTTTCAAGCGGGCGTAATTATTGCCCTTGCCTTTATTTGCTATCATTTAATTTATGGTAATAGGGCTTTGAAGAAAATTATTTCTTACCTTGCGTTAATTAGAATCTCTGCCCTTGGAGTTTTTATTTTTGGTGGGGTGGGGCTAGTAAATATGCTGCAAGGTGGCTTGTTTTTAGATTATAACAACCTGCTAGAAAACAGAATCTACGCTCAACAAATTGGAATCACTATAGTGGAATTTGGCGTTGGGCTTACCGTTTTTGCCACTACCTTACTAATATTCATGAGTTTGTCTGATGGTAAAAACTAGTAAAAATTACTTTTTTTAAGCGGTTTGATTTCTTCTCTCAATCAAAAATAATTTGTAAATAAACTAAAAGGCTAGATATTTAAAATTGCCATACAGGTTATAATTCTAATAATGAAAAAGCTATTTTGCATATTTTCTCTAACTCTGCTATTTTTTTGCTATAGGGCTAATGCCCAAATTTACCCAATTTTTTCACAACCCAAATATCTATTTTATGAATATAGGGAGCTGTTAAAATATTCCGCTTATGATACTCAAAAGCTAGAAGAAAATATAGATGTTGAAAGTAAAGATGATGTCTTTCAGCTAGGCTTCATCTATTTTTATAATCCAGAATTAAAGGATGATAAAAAAAGCCTAAAATATTTAAAAAAGGCACTTGCGTTAAAAAATCCAGATGCAGCCGCTTTGCTTGGCATTTTTTATATAAATCAAGAAAGCTACAGCAACGCCATTTCTTTTTTAAGAAAGGGTGAGAAATTAGGTTCAGGCATAGCCATGCTAAAAATGGGGGAGATTTTTGAAAATGGCAATGGTATTTTTCAAGATGAAAAAAGGGCAATAGAGTTGTATCAAAAGGCTTTGGATAGAAATGTAATTGGTGCCTATGCCAAAATGGGTGATTTATATATGAGTGGTAAGCTGGTAGAGAAGGATTTTGAGCAGGCGGCTTCTTACTATGGCAAAATTTTTCCCATTATAGAAGAGCCAGAAAATAAGTTAGCTATAACCTTAAAGCTAGGCGGGCTTTATGATAACATCATAAAACAAAAGGAGCAGTTAATAATTGAAAAAAATCCAGATGAAAAAAACACCGCATTAGATAGTTTAAAGGAAGAAAGATTTCGCTATTTTCTAACTGCCGCCGAGCAGAATAATTTAGACTCCATGATTATGGTAGCCAATTATTATTTGCAGGGTAATGGGGTGGATAAAGATTCCAACAAGGCGATAGAATGGTTTTTGAAAGCGGCTGATAATAAAAGCATTCCCGCTATGGAACAGCTTGGCTACATCTACAGCAACGGTCTATATGGCTTTAATAGAGATTTTAAAAGAGCCTTCTACTGGTATGAAAAGGCGGCCTTCGCAGGTAGCAAATCTGCCTGTTGGAACCTAGGCTACTTCTACTACTACGGCTACGGCGTAAAAAGAGATTTAGTAAAGGCAAAAAGATGGTTTGATAAGTCTAAAGGGTTGTAAAAAACAATGGTTCTATATTGCTATTAGCGTGTTTTTAGGCTAATTTGTTCCAACATTATTTTATGATAAAACCCTCATTTAAATCTTTTGAAGACTTAAACCCCTACCAACAAGGCTTATCTGAAGTAGAGGGGGTAAAAAGAATTATTAAACTTTCTTCTAACGAAAACCCATTTCAGCCTCTTTCAAACATAACAAAAGCAATTAAGGGTGGGATAAAAGATTTAAACCGTTATCCAGATGGTTCCGCCAAGGGTTTGCGTAAGGCAATTTCTAAAAAATATGATATTGATTTTGATAATATAATTATAGGGGCAGGTAGTGATGAAATAATTTCCCTAATCTGCAGAGCCTTTGCTACAGAAGGAGACGAAGTTGTTTATTCTGAACATGGCTTTGCAATGTATCCCCTATACGCCCTTACTTCTGGGGCAAAGGCAGTGGCCGCTAGAGAAAATAATTATAAGAGCGAAGTATCTAATATAATTAAAGCAATCACCAAAAAAACTAAGGTAATTTTTTTGGCAAACCCTAATAATCCAACTGGTAGCTATCTTTCTAGGGTGGAAATAGAGCAACTTTTAACAAAAGTGCCAAAAACTGTGTTGGTAGTGCTAGATAATGCTTATTTTCAATATGCTACGGCTAAAGATTACTCGCCATGTTTCGATTTGGTGGAAAAACACGCTAATCTTTGCATTTTAAACACCTTTTCAAAAATATATGGCATTGCTGCCCTTCGCTTAGGTTATGGCTATTTTTCAAAAGAAATTGCAGTAACCATTAATAAAATAAGAAGCCCCTTTTCAGTTTCTAACCTTAGCTTAAAAGCGGGGGAGGCCTGTTTAGAAAATAATAAATTCTTAAAAAAATCCATAGAACATAACACCAAATGGCGGGAGATTGTTTTTAATGGATTCAAAGGCTTGGGGCTAAAACCTTATAAAAGTGAATGTAATTTTATAATGGTAAAATTCCCCTCTGTAGAAAAGGCACAGGGTGCGTTTGATGCTTTGTTTAAGCAGGGCATAATTCTTCGCAACCTAAAGGCATATAAAATTCCGGATTCACTTAGAATGACCATTGGTTCAGCCAAAGATAATAAAACCGCCCTAGAGGCATTGGCTAAAATTTTAGGGGCAGAATTTTAGTCATAATAGAAGAGATGAAGGGCAAAACAGCCTTGCCCCCCATTTCTTTAATTATGCCTCTCTCCGCAATACCCAGTTCCTACAGCTCGTAATTATCTCTTATGAACCTATCAAGTAGGCGAACACCATAGCCACTAGCTCCCTCTGGAATTAAATCCACATTTTCTTTTTGCCAAGCTAGGCCTGCAATATCTAGGTGAACCCAAGGGGTTTTATTTACAAAACGCTCCAAAAACTTAGCAGCGGTTACGCTTCCACCACCTTTTAAGGTAGAGGTGTTGCGAACATCGGCAATTTTGGAATCTATGTATTTATCGTAATCATCATCATTTGGCATGTGCCACAGCTTTTCATCCACCGCATCACCCGCCTTATAGAGCTTTTTTATTAAATCTTCCCTATTTGAATACATACCAGCCTTTAGTGAACCTAAAGCCACTACAATTGCCCCAGTTAAGGTGGCGAGATCAATCATAAATTCTGGCTTGTATTGTTCCTGCGTGTACCATAGGCAATCTGCCAATACTAGCCTGCCTTCAGCATCTGTATTTAGCACTTCAATTGTTTGCCCAGAGTAAGACACCACAACATCAGATGGCCTTTGTGCATTGCCATCTGGCATATTTTCCACCAAGCCAATTACCCCAACCGCATTTACCTTAGCCTTGCGGAGGGCAAGGGTTTTAATTAGTCCGACCACAACGGCAGAGCCTGCCATATCATACTTCATATCTTCCATACCGTCAGATGGCTTTAGCGATATTCCACCAGTATCAAAGCAAACGCCCTTACCCACAAAGGCAAGGGGCTTTTCAGTTTTCTTTTTTGAACCAAAATATTCCAAAATTACCACCCTTGAATCTTTTGATGAACCTTGCCCCACGCCAAGCAAAGCCCCAAAGCCAAGTTTGGTTAGCTCTTTCACCGTTAAAACCTTTAGTTTAACATTTAGTTTGGCAAATTCTTTTTTGATGATTTCAACATAAGATTGCGGATACAAAACATTTGGCGGCTCTGTTACTAAATCCCTTGTTAAAAATACGCCATCTGCAATTTTTTTCCTCTCACTAAATAGTTCAAGCGATTGTTTAAATTTTTCATTTAAGATATTTAATGATAACAGCTTTTCTTTATGCTTATCTTTTTTATCTACAAAATATTTGTTGAACTTATAACTTCTAAGCAAGGCGCCGGAAGCTATTAGTGATGCTACTTCTTCCTCTAAAAAATCTTTGATTTTTTTGTTCACTAAAACGGAACCGCTTTCTATTTCATGAGCCTCTAAAGTGGCAAATATCTTTCCACCTAGTTTTTCTAGTTTTAGTTCGTTTAAATCTTTTTCTTTGCCAACACTTAAAATAATGATTTTATTGAAACCTGCTATAGCAGTGAAGGAAGAGATTGATTTACCAAATTCAAACTTACCAGTGTAATTTTTTAAAATTTCTTTTATTGGGGCAAAATTTACCCCTTCACTTTGGCTTATAAGATCCTTTTCCTCATTGGCTAAAAGCACCAGTGCATTATTTGAAGAACTAATTTTGGTTTTTTTAGAAAAACTCTCAAAAGCTATTTTCATAAATAAATTACCTATTTTTTTATGAAGAATGTTTGCTTAAAAAATAAGGTTTTGTCAATAGCAAGTAATTAAAATTAAAACCGCATCGGCATAAGAACAAACAGGGCAGAATTATCGCCCACCTCTTCTACAATGGTAGGGGAGTTTGAATCATTAAAGGAAAATTGGTTTTTTTCTTTCACAAATTGTGATAGCATCTCGTAAGTATATCTTGAATTAAAGCCAATTGAAAAATCTGGCAGGGAGCCTTCTAGCTCAACTTCTTCCACCGCTAAATCAGCATCATTACCTTTAGTAGAAAGGGAAAGTTTATCATTATTAAAGCTAAACCTTATGCCACGCACCTTATCTTCACTAATGGCAGAAACCCTATCCACCGCACTAAGTAGCAGTTTAGTATCTATAATAGCAGTAATGTTGTTATTGGTTGGAATTGCCCTTTCGTAATCTGGAAAGGTGCCATCAATTATTTTAGAAATAATTTCAGTGCCAGCGAATTTAAAGGAAATTTTGCTTTCACTTACCTGCACTTCTACCGGTAAATCTAGCCCATCAAGAAGCCTGCGAAGTTCAAGCACGGTTTTACGGGGGACAATAACGCCACGCATATTTTCTGCCCCTTCTGGCATTGGAATTTCAAGCCTTGCCAGCCTGTGACCATCAGTTGCAACCGCACGCAAAACCTTATTCTCATTAGTAGAAGTGGCAACATGAAAATAAACGCCGTTTAAATAGTATCTAGTTTCTTCTCTAGACATGGCAAATTGCGCCCTATTAAACAGGTTGAACAAACTTTTTGAATTAACTTTAAAGCTGGTGGCATTTTCTTCTTGCTTAATTATTGGGTATTGTTCCGATTCAATGTATGATAGCTTAAAGGTAGATCTACCCGCCTTAATGGTTATTTGCTTGGTTTCTGCATCAGACGAGATTTTTATCTTATCATTTTCGTGCAGTTTTCTAACTATATCAAAAAACCTTTGAGCGGGTATTGTAAGCGTTCCTTCTTGTTCTACATCGCTTTTGGCAGTTTCTTCTATTACAATGTCTAAATCAGTAGCGGTAAGTTTAACCTCATCAGCCTGTGCCTCTACCTTTATGTTGGCAAGAATGGGGATGGAATTTCTTCTTTCCACCACTGATTGCACATCTGATAAAACCTTTAACAAATCTTTTTGCAAAATAGAAAATTTCATTTTTCACCCCTATATAATTTTTAATACTTATTATTTTTTCTAGAATTTAGGTCAAGTATTATTTGAGTTTTAGCTTATAAAGTGGAAATAAGAAAGCAATATTAGCTAAGTATTAATGGTAATTTTTGTTATAAGGTAAAAGTCATTGCGAGGAGGCTTGACAAGCCGACGCGGCAATCCACAAAAATGGGTTTTCTTACAACAAACATCTTAAGACCCAAGCTCTACCTTGTTTATGGATCGCTTTGTCGCCCAAAATAAATTTTGGCTCCTCGCAATGACCATTTTCCTTGTTAATCCTTCTTACTACTTCTTCTTACCCTTAGAAACAGAGGCCTTAGCCTTTATAGATTCAGCCTTGGCGGTGGTTTTTGATTTTGCGTCTTTTTTAGCAATAGCTTTAGCTATAACCTTTTCGCCCAAAACAACCTTTAGCTTGGCATTAAGTCTTGAGATTTTTCTATCGGCATTTAGTTTTTTTATAACGCCTTTTTTTGCAGCCACTGCAATTTCACTTTGTGCATTAATAAATTCTGCCTTTGCCTTTTCAGCGTCTTTTGCCTCTATGGCAGAAATGAATTTTTTGGTAATGGTTCTTAGCTTATTTTTTACAGAATTATTCCTTTCAGTTCTTTTAATAGCCTGTTTGGTAGCCTTTTTTGCAGATGCGTGGTTTGCCATTTTTAATAGATGTTTTAATAGTTTAAGTTAAAGTAGAGGGGCTTAATTAGCCAAACTTGCACTAACAAGCAAGAAAAATTTAAAAAAACTTGCTATTTTGCACAGAGCAATTTATTTGATGGGCAGAATAAACTAGCAGGATAAATTAGGGGCTGTAGCTCAGTTGGTAGAGCGCTTGCATGGCATGCAATAGGTCAGGGGTTCGATTCCCCTTAGCTCCACCACTATTATTATGTAGATAAAATGAAAGAAAAAGAACAGCTGAAAATTGTAATTGTAGGTCATGTAGATCACGGAAAATCTTCTCTAATAGGCAGGTTATTTTATGAAACAGATTCCCTACCCAATGGTAAGTATGAGCAAATAAAGGCATCTTGCGAAAAAAGGGGGATGCCATTTGAATGGTCTTTTTTAATGGACGCTTTGCAAACGGAAAAAGATCAAGGCATTACTATAGATACCACCCAAATTTGGTTCAAAACCAAAAAAAGAAACTATGTAATTATAGATGCTCCGGGGCATAAGGAATTCTTAAAAAATATGATTTCAGGGGCGGCCAATAGTGAAGCTGCCGTTTTAGTAATTGATGCGAAAGAAGGCATAAAAGAGCAATCCAAAAGGCACGGCTATTTGCTTCATCTGCTTGGTGTAAACCAAATTGCGGTAATGGTAAATAAAATGGATTTAATAGATTACAGCGAAGAAAAATTCAAAGAGATTGAAAAGGAATATAAGCAGTATCTAAAGTCTATTAATGTTGTGCCAAAATTTATTATCCCCATTTCTGCAAGAGAAGGCGATAACATTACCAAACATTCCACCAATACCAAATGGTATAAGGGCGCAACTCTAGTTGAGGCTTTAGATAGCTTTACGCAAAAACAAAAAAGAACAGATTTGCCATTAAGGTTCCCCGTGCAAGATGTTTATAAGTTTGATGAAAGGCGGATAGTGGTTGGCAGAATTGAAAGTGGCAAAATAACGCAGGGCGATACTATATTATTTTCTCCTAGCAATAAAAAGGTGAAGGTTAATTCAATAGAATCTTGGCAATCTTTTGGTGATGTAAAGCTCTCGCAAGCAAAGGCGGGTGAAAGTGTTGGCATAACCTTATCTGACCAAATTTTTATAGAAAGGGGCGATATAATTTCGCATGAGAAAGATACTCCCTTTTTAAGTAATATCTTCAGGGCAAAACTGTTTTGGATAGGCGATGAGCCACTATTTGTAGGGGCTAGTTATCTAATGAAAATTAACACCTCTGAATATCAAGTATCAGTTAAAGAGATAGAAAAGGTAATAGATACCAATAATTTAAGCGATTCTAAAGAGAGCAAGGTTGTAAAAAGTAATGTGGCAGAGGTGGTTTTTCGCATTAAGGGCTTGGCAGCACTTGATGATTTTAGCGAAAATAATATTTCTGGCAGATTTGTGCTACTGCAAAACTATCGCATTTGTGGCGGTGGTATTATAGATTTAACTGGTTTTAAAAATCTTCGTAGTGAAGCCAGTGCCAAATCTAAAAATCTATTTGAGGTGGAATCTAAAATTGACCCCCACCTGCGTGCTATAAATAATGGGCATAAGGGCGGGGTTTTGTGGTTTTCTGGCCTAAGTGGTAGCGGAAAAACTACTCTTGCCTTGGCCTTGCAAAAAAAGCTGTTCGAAAAATATTATCAGGTATTTATGCTAGATGGTGATAATTTGCGTAATGGCTTAAATTCAGACCTTGGATTTTCATTAAATGATAGGAAAGAAAACTTAAGACGGGCAGGTGAAGTGGCCGCCCTTTTTGCCGATGCTGGCATGATTGTAATTTCTGCCTTAATTTCCCCCTTCGCAGAACAGCGTGATAAGGCAAGGGTTGCAGCCCACGGCAATTTTCACAGTATTTATATTAAGGCATCAATCGAGGCTTGTGAGAAAAGGGATGCAAAGGGTTTATACAAAAAAGCAAGGGCGGGCGAAATTAAAGATTTTACTGGCATAAATTCTCCCTTTGAAGAGCCAGATAATGCCGATTTAGTAGTAAATACAGAAAAGTATCCCTTCGAAAAATGCTTAAAACTTCTACTAGATTATGTGCAAGAAAACTTCTCCCTAGGTGAACCCAAAAAGGCCGATGATTTTGAGATTTAGGGGTGGGGAGTACAAAAAAGCCACCCCTGGGGGGGTGGCTTGATT
>JBKCHH010000053.1:0-3177 GCA_046302855.1 Alphaproteobacteria bacterium | reverse complement strand
GTAGTTTATTTTAAAAATAGGTAGTTATTTATAATATGAATTTAGTTCCAAAAAATCCAGCTTCAAGAAATAACTTCAAGAAGTCTTTAAAAAAATTACTGGTAACGGCAAGTGTGGTGAGCATATGCTTTGCCAACAATGCCTTTGCCCAAAAGGTGAATAAAATTGTTGTAAAGGGTAATGCTAGAACAGAGACCTCAACCGTAATTTCATTCTTAGGGATAGATATTGGCAAAACCATAGATTCAGAAGATATCAACAAGGCGGTTTCTAACCTGTATGAAAGTGGGCTGTTTAAAGATGTGAAAATTTCTCTACAGAAAAGTGAGCTGGTAGTTAGCGTGGTTGAAAACTCTGTAGTTAAAGAGGTTGTTTTTGAAGGAAACAAAAAAATCAAATCAGAAGATTTGCAAAAAGAGCTTTTGCTCTCCCCCAGAACCGTATTTAGTGAATCTGCCCTGCAAAAGGATGTAAAAAGAATAGTATCCGTCTATGCCAAGGTGGGTAGGTTTAGTGCAGAAGTTAAACCAAAGGTAATTAATCAAACGCAAAATAGGGTGGTGATTGTTTACCAGATTAAAGAAAATTCCGTTGCCAAAATTTCTAAAATCACCTTTCTTGGCAATAAAGAATATGATAGCTCGGTTTTAAAACGCGAAATTTCCTCTAAGCAAAAATCTATTTTAAGGCTGCTTTCAAGTGATGATGTTTACGATCCAGATAGGGTAGATTACGATATAGAGCTACTTCGCCGGTTTTATTTTTCTAATGGCTATGCAGATTTTAAAGTGGTGAACAAAACCGCTGAACAAAGCCCGGTAAACGATAACTTCAATATAGTTTTTACTGTAAGCGAAGGGCCAAAATATAAGTTTGGCGATATTTCTGTAAAATCTGAATTTAAATCTTTAGACATTACTAGCCTAGATAAATCTATCGAGAGCAAAAAAGAAGATACTTTTAATGCAGATAAGGTAAATGCCACCATTAAGGCAATTACGGCAAAATTATCTGAAAAGGGTTTCGCCTTTGTGGATGTTCAAGCAGATTATAAAACCAATAAAGAAAACAATACCTTAGATGTAGTTTATATAATTAAAGAGGGTCCAAAGGTTTATGTGAATCAAGTAAACATTAAGGGCAATACCAGAACCATAGATTCCATTATAAGAAGGCAGGTATTGCTAGCAGAGGGGGATTCCTTCAATTCGCAAAAGTTAAAAGATTCCGAAAAGAATATCAATAACTTAGGCTACTTTAAAAAAGTAAAGGTTGATACCGAAAAAACTGAAAATCCAGACCAAGTGGATGTAAATGTGGATGTGGCAGAAAGGTCAACCGGTTCTTTAAACTTTGGGGCTGGCTATTCCACCAGTGGCGGTGCCTTTGGGCAGGTAAGTTTGCTTGAAAGGAACTTAATTGGAACGGGCAAAACTATTAGAAGTAAAGTGGCAGTATCGCAATTAACCAATGATGTGGATTTTGGCATTTCTGATCCATACTTTTTAGATTATGATTTAACTGCAGGGCTAGATTTATTTTATCAAGATAGAAAAAATAACAATACAAGCCTTTCAGATAGAACCTTTGAAAACAACACTATAGGGGCAAGTTTTAATGTTGGGTATGAACTAACTGATCTTCTAACCCATGTAATGAAATATACTTACCGTAGAGATGATGTAAAGAATGTTAGCGACAATGCCTCTGTATATATTAAGGAGCAAAAGGGTAAAAACACCTCATCCTATGTAACCAGTAGCCTTATTTATGATAGAAGGGATAATAAATTTAAACCAACTGAAGGTACTTATTTAAGGTATGATTTAGACTTGGCGGGGTTAGGCGGTGATTCTAAATATATTAAAAACCGTGGTAGAGCAACGCAGTATGTGCCAATCTATAAAAAAGATTTAATCTTAAAAGTTACTGGCACGGCTGGTGATATAAGGGGTTATAATGGCGAGAAGGTAAAAATTACCGATAGATTCTTTTTAGATGAAAATGATGTGCGTGGCTTTAGAAACGATGGGCTTGGCCCAAGGGACGCAGTAACGGGCGATCCGCTAGGTGGCAATACCTATTATACTGCCTCAACTGATTTGCTATTCCCACTAAAATTCTTGCCTGAAGAAATGGATTTAACCGGTTCAATATTTTTTGATACGGGAACCCTATATGGCATAGACCCACTAACCACTAGCACCAATCCAATTTTTGATGAAAAGAATTTGCGTAGTTCTTACGGTGCAGGGCTTGGCTGGAATTCACCCGTTGGACCAATTAACATCTATTACGCTGAACCTCTAAACGAGAAAAAACCAGATAGGACCAGAAAATTCACTTTAAGCTTTGGAACTAATTTTTAGATTGGTGTGGGTTGTAGCAACAAAGGTTTTTTTTGAAAAAATATCTGGAACTTTAGACTATACCTTGTTTATGGATTGCTTCGCCAAAAATGGCTCGCAATGACTATTGTTGCTAATCCATCGCCAGCATTTTCATTTTTCTATGTAGGGCAGAGCGTTCCATACCAATAATCTTGGCGGTTTTTGAAATATTATGATTATTATTTTTTAGCATCTCTTTTATATATAAAGATTCAAACTGCTCTCTAGCTTCTTTAATATCAAAGTTAAGAAATTCGCCAATAGCGTAGGAGTCTTTCTTGTGGTTATGATTATTTTTTTCTAAAATTTCGCTAATAACATCGGCATTCACCACGCTATTTTTGGGAGCAAGAAAGTAAATATTTTCCACAAAATTTACAATTTCCCTAATAGCTCCATTCCAGTTCTGTTCAGATAGAGTATTTACCGCCTGATCGGTAAAAGAAAGTTGCTTTAACACTAGATTTTTTGAGATGGAAAAATTTATATCCGCCAGCAGTTCTTTAAAGCTAGGCACTAGAGATAGCGGGTTTGGCACCTTTATTTCTTTTGCTTTTAGACGATCAATAAAATCTTGGCTAATAAAACCGCTATTTACGCCATCTTCAACCTTTCTATCAAAGGCGGTTATGAACCTTGCGTTGCTTACAACCTTATCTTCGCCGTTCAAACGATTAAATTTTCCGCTAGAAAAAAAGTTAAGCAGTAGCTTTTGCGTTTGTTTTTCAAGCGAAAAGACATCATCTATAAAAATAGTGCCTTGAGAGGAAAAATCTAACGCACCAAA
>JBKCHH010000052.1:0-13115 GCA_046302855.1 Alphaproteobacteria bacterium | reverse complement strand
TGGCAGTTCTCCCTTCATTTTATAAAGCAAACTCAAGGCATCTTTGGGGGAAAGGTTATCTACATCAAGCCTAGTTAACTCTTCCGCTAAAAAGCTATAATCAACCTTTGGTTTTTGAGGGGTAAAGTTTAGTAAATCTATCTTTGCATCTTGCGAGTGATTTTTTTCTAGCTCTAATAAAATATTTTCTGCCCTTGCAATTACTTGGCGTGGTAGGCCAGCAATTTTTGCCACATGAATTCCGTAAGATTTTTCTGCCACACCTTTGATAATTTTATGCATAAAGATAATTTCCTTGTTCCACTCTTTTATTTGAACCGTGTAAAAGCCTAAGTTCTTAAAATTTTTCGCCATAGTTGCAAGCTCATGATAGTGGGTGGCAAATAGGCATCTAGCATTAACCCTGCTATATAAATGCTCCAAAATGGCGTAAGCGAGGGAAAGACCATCTTGTGTAGAAGTTCCCCTGCCAATTTCATCTAGAATTATAAAAGATTTTTTGGTGGCATTGTTTAAAATATTGGCGGTTTCTATCATCTCCACCATAAAGGTAGATTTGTTGGAAGATAAATCATCTGATGCACCAATTCTAGTAAATAGCCTATCCACAATACCAATTTTAGCAATTTTTGCCGGCACGAAAGAACCAATCTGGGCAAGAATTATAATCAAAGCATTCTGCCGTAAATAAGTGCTTTTGCCCGCCATATTTGGGCCAGTTATTAGATAGATATTTTCTTGATTATTTTGCCTTAAATCATTGGGGATAAAATCTTGCGAGCCTGTTTTTTTTAACCCCTGTTCTACAATTAAGTGCCTTCCTTCCTCTATAATTATTTCTTCAGATTCATCTAAAATGGGCTTTAAAAGATTGTATTTTAAGGCAATATAGGCAAGGTTTAAAACAACATCTAGTAGGGCAAAAGACCTTGCCGTTTGCCTTAATGATTCATTTTTGGCAGAGATTTTTTCTATAATCTCATTAAAAATTTCTTGCTCTAGCTTTAGGGAATATTGCCTAGAGTTAATAATTTTGTTTTCCAGCTCCCTTAATTCTTTTGAGGTAAAACGCACTTGATTAGCTAAGGTTTGGCGGTGGATAAATTCTGGATTAGAAGAAATCTTTTCAAAATTTTGTGCGGTTACTTCAATAAAAATACCAATCACATTATTTTCTTTAATCTTTAAATTACTAATACCTGTAATTTTGCGATATTTTTCTATTAGCTCTTCCTTTATTTTTTCTGCACCCTGCTCTAAATTACGATATTCATCCAGCCTTGCATCAAAGCCCTGCTTTATTACCCCGCCATTTGTAATTCTTAAAGGGGCATTTTCATCGATTGCCCTTGTAAGCAAATTTAAGGTATCATCGTGATTACCAATTCCCCCAACTATTTCTTTTAGCAGGGGTGGCATTTGTAAAAAATATAGCTTTTCTGAAATTGGCAGAATTTGGGCGAGCGAGAGTTTTAAGCCAAGCAGATCATTACTATAGGCTCTTTTAGTATTTATTCTGGATAAGATTCTTTCAATATCTGAAATATTTTTTAGTAAACCCCTTAAACTTTCCATTAAATCTGTTTTTTTGGCAAAAAAATCTACTACTTCTAGCCTTTTTTCTATTTTGGTAATGTTGGTTAGGGGGAAGTTTAAAAACTCCTTCATTAATCTGCTACCACTTGCGGTAACTGTATGATTTATAATGTGAATAAGGGAGTTCTTATATTCCCCTCTACTAGTTTGCATTAGCTCCAAACTATTTTGCGAAATGGCATCAATTTGCAAAAACTCTTCACTCAAAAATTTTTTAGGGAAGCTAAGTTTGGGTAAATTATTAATTTGAGTAATTTCAACATAGTTAATAATTGCCCCTATCGCACCAATTTCCGCTACAGATAAATCTCCTAAACCATCTAGAGACTTTATTTGATAAAAACTCTCTATCTTTTTTTGGCACTTTGCCCCTTCAAAAAAACTGCTATGGAAATTGGCAAGTTTTATTTCTGTATTTTTAAGATGATTTTTTAGCCTTTCATTTTTTAATAGGTCATCTGGCAAAATTAGCTCTTTGGGGTTAATGTTGCTTAGATGATTAATTAATTTTTCTACATCGCTAAAGCTGGCAAAGTAAAAATCTTCTGTAGAAATATCTAAGTAAGCAAGTGAATAGTTATTTTTATAAAGATTTATGCAGGCAAGGTAATTGTGTAAATTGGCATTTAGTAGATTTTCTTCTAAAAGAGTAGCAGGGGTTATTATTCTAGTTACTTCCCTTTTTACCACCGCCTTATAGCCCCTTAGCTTTTTTGCCTCTTCTGGTGTTTCTACTTGATCACAAATGGCTATGGAGAAATTTTGCTTAATTAATTTGTGCAAATAAAGCTCATAAGAATGCACTGGAACGCCACACATTGGCACATCGCTACCATCTAGCACGCCTCTTTTGGTTAGAACAATTTCAAGAATTTGGCTTGCCTTAATGGCATCTTCAAAAAACAGCTCAAAGAAATCCCCCATGCGATAAAAAAGCAGATGGCTAGGGTGCTGATTTTTCACCGCCATATACTGCTGCATCATTGGGGTTAATTGTGATGGTATCTCTGGGATTAGTTCTTTTTCGCTCATTCTAGATAAAATTGCAGGGTTTATTATAGGGGCAAAAAAAGTGATTTCGAGAGGAATTTTATTTTAGTAAAATCACACTCCCAAAAAACGCGCAAAACCTATTCTTTATCTGGTGAAAAGCCCAAAATTGGGTATATTTTTTGAATAATTTTTTTGGTAATAGGAACAGCGTTCATACTAGCGGTAGCTAGTAAAAAGGTTTCTTTTATTCCTTGAGGTTCATCTAATAGAACAAAAATGGCGTATTTTGGCCTTTCCATAGGGAAGGCGGAATAAAAGGACGAAATCATCTTTTTGCGATTATATTTGCCATCGACAATTTTTTCGGCTGTGCCAGTTTTACCTATAATGGTTATTCCTTTTATATCTGCTTCTTTTCCAGTGCCAACTTCTATTACCTTACGCATTAATTTCCTCATCTGGGTTGATGTCTGCGAAGAAATTAGACGAGTTGTAGCATTTTGGCTTTTGGGCGATAAAACAAAATTTGGCACTTGATAAATACCATCATTTATAATGGCGGTAATGGCGGTTATTATGTGGATTGGGGTTACGGCAAAACCATAACCAAATGATGAAGAAACTGCCTTATTTTCATCCCAAGGTCTAGGCGGAATTGGTTTTGCCCTTTCTGGCAGTTCCGTAATAACTGCATCAAATAACCCAAACTTTTTTAAGAATTCATATTTTGTATCTATATCTATTCTGTTAGCTATTTTTATAGTGGCAATATTTGAAGATATTTCAAATGCCTCTTCTGGCGTAATTGGCTCAGTTCTAGGTTTATGATCATTAATCAAAAACCTACCTACCCTAATTGGTTTTGAAACATCTATAAGTTCAGTATTTTTTATTTTCTTTTCTTCATAAGCATTGGCGAAGGTTAAAGCCTTAATGGTAGAGCCCATTTCATAAACACTACTTGTGATAATATTAAATAATGAATTCTCTCTAGCCTTAGCAAATTCATTCGGGTTAAAGTCTGGCAGGCTTACAGAGGCTATAACATCATTATTTTCAATATCTAAAATAATGCCAGCTGCCCCGCTTGCCTTATATTTGATTAGCCCCTCTTGCAGTTCTTGATGTAGAACTTCTTGAATTCTAGTATCTAAAGTTAGCCTCAAATTTTCTTCATCTTGATTTTTTAGAAAATCATCATATGCCTTTTCTAGCCCAGCAATGCCATTGCCATCTATATTAGTAAAGCCAAGCAGATGCGAAAAAAGATTGCCGTGCGGATATATTCTAATATCTTCCTGCTTATAGCTAAGCCCCGGTTCACCAATTTTGTCTATATCCTTTATTTTATTTGGCGTAATTCTTCTTTTTAACCAAACAAAACTAGTGTTTTTTTGTGAGAGTTTTTCTAGCACCTCTTGCTTTTTTAAATCTGGAAATATTTTTATAACTGCCATAGCAGCCTTTTTCGCATCTAATATCTTTTGAGGGTTCGCAAAAAAAGAATATGAGGCAATGTTGGTAGCAATAATTACTCCGTATCTATCGGTTATATCTTTTCTAGAAACTTTAATGCCAGAACTATTTGTTTTAATGGCAGAGCTATTGTTTTTTATTTTTGTGTGCTTTCTTTCGCTATTAACCCCTAAATCAATTAACCGCAGAGATATTACCGTGAAGCAAAAAAGGAAAAACCCCATTACCAATAAAATTCTTATCTTTTTTACCCTTAATGGGTTTTTTAAGGGGGAGATTATGAACATTTATCCACCTCGTATACGGCCATAAAAATGGTTTTTCTTGTAATAACTATTGTGTTGTCTAAATCCAATCTTGCGTATGGATTGCTTTGTCGGGCTTTTGTCCTCCTCGTAATGACGGATTTTCTTATTATTTACCATACTATTTAATTGGTTTAGTATTGTTATCCAGTAGGTTAGTAAGGGCGGAAATGGAAGATGATGACTTGTAAAAATCTATAAATTCCATAAGTTTAGTTATTGGATATTTGCCAGTAAATTTTTTATCATTAATTTTTTCAGATGCCTTGGTATCTAAAATCTCAAAGGCAGAAAAATTATTCGGCGTAATTTCAAGGTTAGTTTTTTTAAATACATCTTCTAACTTTTGCTTCATTTCCGTGCGTAAAGTTATTTCGTTTAGGGCGATGAGATAACTAATAATATCCATTTCTTGCTGTTTTCTTAGGTCTTTTCTTCTTGATTCTATTAGGTTTTCAGCGTTTGTTTTTAAGAACTTAGCAATTTTTTTCCAGTTGCGGTTAGGCGAGTAGATATTATCATACATAACCTTTTCAAAATAGCCTATTGGAATACTATCATCCAAATTTTTTGAATTAATTGCAGGCGAGGTTTGGGAAATTATCTCAATTTTTTTTCTGGTTTCTGGATTGGTAATAAATTTGTTTTTATCCTTTATTAAATTTTCTAAATTGGCTGGCTCATTTAAATGATAATAGGCGAAGGCTAGATATAAAATGTTTTTATCAAGATCTAACTTCTCAGCATCTTTGCCCAGTTTTTTTATTAGGGATTCTAAAACATTGGAGTAGTTATTCCAGTTGTTGTTTTTCCACAATAGATCAATTCTTAGCAAATCTGCCTCTGTGCGATAATCATTACTTAAAACACGAATGAAATCGAAACTTCTTTTTAAATCTATATAGGCTCTAGCACGAAGTAGCCTTTCTTCCTCTTTTAATTTTTCGTTTAGATTGGTGGGTTGAAGTTGATCTAAAGTTTCTAAAGCCTTTTCTGGCATTTTATTTTCTAGATATAATTTGGTTAATTTAAATATAAGTTCGCCTCTGTTTAAATTATCAGTTCTAAAGTTTATTTGGTGCTGAAGTAATGCTACCGATTCATTAAACAAATCACTTTCAATGAATTTATCAATTAGCCTTTGGATAATTTTATCGCCCGCTTCGCCAATGGGCATTAGATTATAAGTATCAAAATATAACCCAAGAATTTTTATATTTGGTAGTTCAAAAATCTTGCCATTTGGGGCAAATAGTTCGGTTAGTTTCCTTTGAATCTCACCATTTATTATTAGTGCCTCTTCTGTATCTGGAAAGGATTCTTTTACAAGAGCAAGAGTTCTAAAACCTTTGCTATATTGTTTGTTAGCAAAGTAAACTTCGGCTAAAAGCCTTATTCCTTCAATTTCATTTGTATCGCCACGCCATAGAATTTGATTTTTTTCAAGGGCATCTATCGCCTCATCATATTTCATTGCCCCTTCAGCTATTTTAAACCTAATAATTGCAAGATTAGATAGATAGCGAATTAGCCTATCATCTTCTTCTTTTGATAATTTTTTCCAAGTTCTTAAGGCTTCATCCTCTTCTTCTTTTTGAGTTTTTGAACCCATTTGCGATTTTTTTAGCAGAGCAGTGGCAAATAGATACTGCTTCATATTTCTGTGTTCATCAGAGATATTTTCTAAGGCATCTAATATTTTTATGGCCTTTATGGGGTTAGATTTATAAATTTCGTATTCTGCTAAAGATAGCCCAAAACTCTCCATTAAATCTTTTGGATAATCATCAAAAAATGATTTTAGCTTCACTAAGAATAGGTCTGAATTAATATCAGATCTTCTACTGCTTAAATTTAGCCTCTCTTGATTATATTTACTTGCCCACAGCCAAAATTTTAGTTCATCATTATCAACCTGCTTTAATAGCTTTTCAAATTCACCACTTGCCTCTTCGTACCTACCTAGCATGAAGTAGGAGGCCGCTTTAATTAACTGCATCTCTAAATTTAAGTCGAAATCATTTATCTCGTCTTGTTTTCTGGCATCTATAGTAGCTAAAGAAAAATCATAAGCACCACGATAAAACATGTATCTTATAATGTTTGCCTTAACCTTTTCCCTTTCTTTTTCAGGTGCTTGATACAGGTTTTGATACAAGATACCAAGGGCATCCATAAAGCCCAAGTCATCTAATTTATTAGTTGAATCATCATCGCTTTTTTCAAAATGTATTTTAAAAGGGAAGATGCTTTTGGCAAAGTTGGTAGGAAGAAATGCCTTTTTTAAAGCCCTTTTCTTTTTTTCTAGCTCTGCTTGCAAAGCCTTTAGCTCATCATCTTTAGATTTTATAACTAAATTTACCTTCTCATTTTCAGTAATATTTACCCTTTTTTTATTTACTGAAACAAAAAGCGTATCGCCTTTTTTACGAATCGCTAAACCCTGCAAAGAGGGCAAAATATCAAAATTAATAAATTTCCTATAAAGTGGAACGCCAGATGGAATATCATTAAAGGTGGGAACAATTATAAGTTCATCTTCAAACTCTTTATCTTCTATAATATATGATTTCTGGTTAGGAAAAATGTCTCCACCCTTATATTTTACTGAAATTTGCGGGCGTTTTTTTACCATTTCTGGCGTTATTTCAAGATTTTTATTAGTGGTAATTTTAATGAATTTATTAGAAATATTTGTAGCGGTATTGTTGCGATAAAAAAAGTCTAAAACCCAAGTTTCGCCTTCTGTTTTTCTTTCCTTTACCTCTATATAATCATGCTTTATGGATTTTAGATATTCTTCATTAGGAGTAATTTCCATTAAGATATTATCATTACTATAATAGGGTTTTATAGATTTTAAATTAGGGTCTTTTGATAAATCCTGTGTTTCTAATTTTATTAGCTTATCCAACAGAAAAAATATCTTATCGCCCCTTTCATAAATTGCGGTACCCACATTTTCACTAATGGGAAAGTTAATGCTAAAACCTTCTGGTGAAGAAGAAATTATGGGTTTTAAAATCTTATCACTTTTTACGCGAAGGTTATCAAATTTTAAAGTGCTAGTAGAAACAAAATCTTCTTCGGCAGAAATTTTAAATTCATCTTCATCTTTAGTTTTTACCAGTTCCGGCTTTTGTTCAGACTTTGCTTTTTTGGCTACATCTAATATTGGCCTTAGAGTTTTTTCTGAAATATCAAGCCCCAAAGAATTGGTGCTTATGTAATGATAAAAATTGTAGGGTTTTTTAAAAATCATTACCAAAGTATCTCTATTGATAAGATCAATCGCCACCAGTTCATTTGGTAAATTATTGCGAATATAATCTACATCTATAAAAACTTTTCTAGGGAAGCTAATGCTAACCTCTTGATCATCTGAAACTATTTTATAGTTTTTATAGAAATCTAGGGTTAGGTCTTCCTCTTTGCTGTAAAGCTCTATTCTAATTTTATCACCTACTTTTTTAACTGCTGGGAGGAAGGTAATTTGCTTTTCTAGCTCTATGGGGTTTTCTTTTGGGTCTTTAGTTTGGGCATTAATTAGGCTTGGCGTAAAAAGGAGCAGAATTATTATTCTTATAAGAATTTTCATAAAGAATTTTTAGGCAAGCACAATATCTATTAAACGCCCCAAAATATCTTCTTTTTTTGCATCAACACTTAAGGGCCGGTTATGATTTTCAATAAATTCCTCTAAAACTTTTGTAAGGTTTTCTACTGAAAAATTATCCTCCTGAATTATTCTTATAAATTCGCCATTAATGCAAGTTTTTTGAAAGCTATAAGCATTTTCTAATTGATGATTTCTTTTAGAATTTTTAAGTGGCACCAAAATGGCTGGAATTTTAGTATAGGCAACCTCTGCAATGGTTGAAGCGCCACTTCTACCAATAAGTAAGCTATTTTCTTCAAGCAATTGATTTATATTATTAAAAAAACTTTTCACCATGGCTTTTATATGATTGTTTATGTATAGGCTTTCTATTTCTTTTACATCCTCTTCCCTTGCCTGATGATGCACTTCAATCTTTGTTTTTATTTTTTTAGATAGGTTAATAATTGCAAGGGGAATAATTTTATTAAAGGCTTTGGTCGCTTGGCTGCCACCGGTTATTAGAATTTTTAAAACATCATAATTAACCTTATCTCTTTTTATCTGCAAAATTTCTGCTCTTAAAGGAATGCCAGTAAAATAGATTTTTTTTACAAATTTTTTCATTAACTTTTTTTGAATGGGAAAGGAAATCAAAATCTTATCAACAAATTTGGCTAAAAACTCATTTGCTTCGCCAAGCACGGCATTTTGTTCGTGAATGATGGTTTTTTTTCTTAAAATAATTCCAGCCATTAGGGCAGAAAAACTAGCATAACCACCAAAGCCAATAATAAATTTAGGTCTTATTTTTCTTACTAACCACAGGGTTTTAAAAATTGAAATAGCTATTAAAAACAATGCCTTAATTTTATTTATTAATCCACCACTTAAACCTTGCACATTTAAAACTATTTTTTGATTTTTCTCCTCATTTAAATATTTTAGCCCCCTTATATCGGTAAAATAAATTACCTCATAGCCTAGTTCTTCTAGCCTTTTTGCCACGGCAATAGAGGGGAAGATGTGCCCACCCGTGCCGCCACTTGCTATAATTATTTTATTTGTCATCTGGCTATATATTTAATTTTGTTGAAAGAAAAAATTAAGCCAAAGGCAATGGCAAGTGAAAGTAAAGAAGAGCCACCATAGCTAACAAAGGGTAAGGTCATACCAGTATTTGGTAAAATGTTTAAAGAAACACTCATATTTATAATTGCCTGCAGAGCAAATTGGCTGATTAAACCAACAATAGCAATAATTAAAAATTGCGAATCTAAAAGCAACAATCTTTTAAAAACTCTAAAGATAATAAAGCAAAAAATTGCCACTATTAATAGGCAAACTATTATTCCCAGTTCTTCACCCGCTACGGCGAAAATAAAATCTGTGTGCGAATCTGGCAGAAAACTTTTTATCACCCCTTCCCCCGGCCCCTTACCAAAAAATCCACCACTTATAAAGGCATCTAAAGATTTAGTATTTTGTTCATTAATACCACTACTTGGATCAATAAACTTATCAATACGGCTTGCCACATGGACAATGGTTAGATAGCCAACTACCCCCATTAATAAAATTCCAAACCCCGCTAAAATTATCCAGTAAAATGGTACTTGCGATAAAAAAATTTGAATGGACCAAATGCCGGCAAGCAAAACGCTCATTCCAAAATCTGGCTGGGTGATAATAAGGCTTAAGGGGATGGCGAAGGCAATAAAACTATATAATAGATTTTTCCAATAGTTTCTATTTTGGTTTGCTAGTAGCCAAGCCACCACAACGGCTAGTATCGGTTTAATGAATTCAGAGGGTTGCAGGGCAATTGCCCCTAAAGATATCCAGCTTTTAGCCCCATTTAGCTCCATGCCAAATAGAGCAACAAAAACAAGAGCCAAAATTACTAGCACATAGCCAACTAGGCACAAAAAAATATTCATTTCTTTACTTAAGGAAGAAAGAAAAATCATTACAACCAGTCCAAAAACCAAATAAATGACCTGCCTTTTTAAAAAGAAAAACCCATCCTTGCCAAGCCTTTCTGCAATAGCGGGACTAGAAGCCATTAGTAGTACCATTCCAAGCAAAATTAACAGAAGCAGGGCAACAAAGGTAATTCTATCAATGCTCCGCCACCATCTATAAAAGAACTGCAAAACTTGGCTAATTTTTTTGTTTAAAGAACTCATTACCTATGAAATTTATAGTATATTTGATAGAAAAAATTTACCCTTTCGTCAATTACATCGTAAGGTTTTGCAAACTTTCAAGTTGTTATATTTCTACACTTTAGGTAAAAGGAATAAAAATTTAGTATGAAACCAGTAAAACTAATACTTGCCAAACCTAGGGGCTTTTGTGCGGGGGTGGATAGGGCAATAGAGATAGTAGAAAAGGCAATTGAGCTATACGGAACGCCCATTTTTGTCCGTCATGAAATTGTGCATAATAAATATGTGGTGGAAGATTTAAAAGCCAAGGGGGCGGTGTTTGTAAGTGAGGTAGATGAGGTTCCGGCCGGGTCAATTATAATATTTTCTGCCCATGGGGTAGCAGAAATTGTAGAAAAAAACGCTAAAAATAGAGAGCTAAAAATTATAGATGCAACCTGTCCGTTAGTTACTAAGGTTCACAAACAGGCGGTAAATTTTGAAAAACAACATAAGGAACTTATTGTTATTGGGCATCATTACCACCCAGAGGTAGAAGGCACCAGTGGCAGAGTTAAGCAAACAGTAAAAATTGTAGGTTCCATTGAAGAGGCAAAAAATGTGAAAGTGAATAATGCCAATAACCTTGCCTATGTAACCCAAACTACTTTAAGCGTTAGGGATACAGCAGAAATTATCAAGGTTTTAAAGCAAAGATTTCCATTAATTGAGGGGCCAGAATTAAAAGACATCTGCTACGCTACGCAAAATAGGCAAAATGCGGTCATGGAGCTAGCAAAGGTTGCCCAGGTAATTTTGGTAGTTGGGGCAAAAAATAGCTCAAATTCTAACCGCTTAAAAGATTTAGGGGAAGAAAGCGGTGCCAAGTCTTATCTTATAAATAATGCCTCTGAAATAGATTTAAACTGGTTTAAAAAAGCCACTCACATTGGCTTAACTGCTGGTGCCTCTGCCCCAGAAATCTTGGTGGAAGAGGTGGTTAGTTTCCTACAAAAACATCTAAATGTAGCGGTAGAAACAATGGATGGCATTAATGAAAGTGTGAAGTTTAAACTGCCAAAAGAAGTTATAGAAGGCGAAGCAACAAGCAAATCTTATGCTAAAGCACATTCAAACTAAAAGGCTAAATTTTAAGGCAGAAGATTTATATAATCTAGTGCTTGATATAGAAAAATATCCACAATTTTTGCCTTGGATTGGTGATGCAAAAATTATATCCAAAAACAATACTGAAATTATCGCTAAGCTCACGGCTGATTTTAAGGCATTTAACAGCCATTATACATCGAAGGTAATGCTATTTCCCGCAAAAGATTTTTCTAAAGAAATTAGCGAAATTAAAGTTATTTGCTTAGAAGGGCCATTTAAATATCTAAAAAATGATTGGAAGTTTGAACCTTTGAAAGATGGGCAAGGCACCAATGTGCATTTTTTTATAGACTTTCAATTCAACAATTTTCTTCTGCAAAGAATGATGGGAGTAGTTTTTTCAAAGGCAGTTAATTCTATGATGAATGCTTTTGAAAAGAGGGCAGGGGAGCTTTACACTGTTTATGACTAGGCATAAAGAAAACTTGGCACTTGTATTAATTAAAATCTTAAATTAGCGTGTGGGTAAGGAAATTTTTTTTCTATGGATACGCCTGCAGACATACTAGAAATTATAAACAAGGGTGGCGTTGCCTTTTATGGGCTTATTTTTGTTTCTCTTTATATTACCACCATTATTTTTTATAAAATCTTTCAGTTTAGCATCTTAAAAAACTTTAATACCACTTGGCTAGAAAGGGCAAGCCACAAAAGCGAGCTACTAAAAATTGCCGATGAGCTAAAACATACTAATATAAATAATATTCCCGTTGGAAAAATAGTTTTGGCAACAATTAATAGTTGGCTAGTAAAAAAACATAGTTTTGTGCAGTTAGAAGAAGAGGTTAAAATTATTAGGCACCTAACCATAAAAAGGCTGGAGCTATTTATTGCTGGGTTAAATCTATCTATAAAAATAGCCCCTCTACTTGGCGTGGTTGCAACTCTTGTGGGTTTAAGCAAAATTTTTGCTAGCCTTGAACAGAATTTAGATCAAATAAACCTTGCCTATACTTTAAGTGGTATATGGATGGTTTTGGTAAGTGCAATAGCTGGCATTGTTATAGCCATAATTGCTATAATCGCCCGCCATATTTTCATCACCAAAATTGAAGCGATAAAATACCAAATGGATGAGGTTCATTTAAAGCTAATAAGTATAATTACTAGCATTACTGAAAAGGAAAAGGAGCGAGAAAAAAAATCAATTCACAATAGAATAAACCCTAGCCGATAGTATTTTCTCTCAAAGCCAATCTTCTTACAACTAGATACTGCATAATTACTAGTAGAACAAAAAATAAGGCTATGAATAGACCTTTGCCGGCGGAATTTTTCATTATAAAGGCAAAAATTATTAGTAAAAAAGCTATTATTGAGTTTATTAAAATTGCCCTTCCAAAACCCCCTCTAGTATATAGAGAGTGGAAAAAAGGTAGGGTGGCAAGCAGGGTTAAAATTATGCAATATAGTGGCCAAGTAAGGCGGTGGAAGGCTTCTGCTATTGCCCTAGCCCTTGAATTGCTTTTTGGTTTCCCTTCAATGGTTGAAAAGCCAAAGGCATCTTTTAACAAACCGCCAAGATATTTTTCATCTGGTTGCTTGGTGCGAATTAGATTATTTTTATTTTGAAAATCATTTAAATCAAACAAATACCTTTCAAACTTTAGTAAAGAAAATTCTTTTGATTCCAACTTTACCTCTTGCCTGCTACCATTATACAGAATTAATTTTGGTCCAGATGAGGTTTTTTCTAGCTCACCCTTTTCTGCCATCATGGTAACGGCGGTATCTTTTCTAGCATCGTGAATTAAAATGCCTTGATATTGATTATTAACTACACCTTTAACATAAATGGTAAGACCAGAGGCAGGCGAGGAAAATATC
>JBKCHH010000051.1:0-3718 GCA_046302855.1 Alphaproteobacteria bacterium | reverse complement strand
AATAAAATTTTATTCTATACTTTCCAAACCCTACCCCTTAGCACTTACCATATCACTTGCAACTACCCATTTGTCGAAGTCTTTTTCACTAACAAGGCCAAGTTCTAGGGCAGATTGTTTTAGGGTTATGCCTTTTTTGTGGGCGTTTTTGGCAATTTTGGCGGCGTTATCATAACCAATTTGCGGGTTTAGGGCGGTAACCAGCATTAGCGAATTTTTAAGAAGCTCATCAATTCGTGGCAAATTAGGCTTAATGCCAACAAGGCAGTTATCGGTAAAGCTATTTATACTATCAGCAAGTAGCCTTACAGATTGCAAAAAGTTATAGATAATAACGGGTTTGAACACATTTAGTTCAAAGTGTCCATTGCTACCAGCTATTGAAATGGTGGTGTTATTGCCCATAACTTGGGTGGCAACCATTGTTATAGCCTCACACTGGGTGGGGTTTACTTTGCCTGGCATTATGGAAGAACCCGGTTCATTTTCAGGAAGTGAAAGTTCGCCCAGCCCACTTCTTGGCCCGCTTGCTAAAAAGCGAATGTCATTGGCTATCTTCATTAATGATACTGCCAGAGTATTTAAAGCCCCGTGTGCTTGCACTAAAGCATCATTACTTGCCAGTGCCTCAAATTTGTTAGGAGCAGTTTTAAAGGGCAGTTTTGTAAAACTTGCCGCAGCTTTAGCAAAAAGTTCTGGGAATTTAATGTGCGAATTAATTCCAGTGCCAACCGCAGTTCCGCCCTGTGCTAGAAGATACAAACCTTGCAGGCTTTCTTTTACCCTTTGTAAACCAAATTCTATTTGCATTCTATAGCCTGAAAATTCTTGCCCTAATGTTATGGGCGTTGCATCTTGCGTGTGGGTTCTGCCAATTTTTATAATGTCTTTAAATTCATCTTCCTTTGCCTTTAAGTGCTTGTGTAGGTGCTGCAAGGCTGGAATTAACTTGTGGGTAATTTCTTCCACAGCGGCAATATGCATAGCGGTTGGAAAGCTATCATTGGAAGATTGCCCCATATTCACATGATCATTAGGGTGAACGGGTTTTTTGCTACCCCTAACGCCGCCCAAAAGTTCAATGGCGATGTTTGAAATAACCTCATTAGCATTCATATTACTTTGCGTGCCAGAGCCAGTCTGCCAAACAGATAACGGAAATTGATCAGCCACTTCTAGGTTTATAACCTTATCAGATGCTTTTGATATTGCGTCTGCTAGTTTTTTATCTAAAAGCCCCAGTTGCAAGTTTACTTCAGATGCGCATTTTTTAACAATGCCAAGGCCGCGAATTAATGGCAGAGGCATTTTTTCTTCCCCAATTTTAAAGAATATGAGTGAGCGCTGCGTTTGTGCATCATAAAGGCTATTTTCTGGCACTTGAAGGTTGCCGAAGGAATCTGAAACTTGTCTAAACTTTGTCATGCTAAATAGCCTCTAGTTAAATAGCTTTAGGAATTAGTGATTTTTTGGGTCCATCTTTTTTATCAGTATTTTTTACGGTGCGGATTTTTTTGCCAGCGATTAAATCTTTAATCTCATCGCCACTTAAAGTTTCATACTCAAGCAAGGCCTTGGCAATCAAGTGAAGATCATCAATTTTATCTTTTAAAATTTTTGTTGCCTCTTTATGAGCCTCACCCACCAGCCTTTTTATCTCTAAATCTATTATATCAGAGGTTGAAACAGATTCCTTTTCTTTGTTTTCCTTGTCGTGGAAAATTGGGCCCACCTTATCGCTCATGCCCCATTCTCTAACCATTGCGGTGGCAAGTTTGGTAGCAAATTTTATATCACTTGAAGCACCGCTTGTTACCTTTTCTTCGCCAAAGATTATTTCTTCTGCCACCCTGCCACCAAAGGCTACGGCTAAATCTGCCCTACATTGTGCCCTGGTATAAGAAAGTTTATCATGTTCTGGTAAACGCATTACCATACCTAAAGCCCTGCCACGGGGGATAATGGTTGCCTTGTGAATGGGGTCGCTCGCCAAAGAATTAATGGTTACAACCGCATGCCCAGCCTCGTGATAGGCAGTGAGTTTTTTCTCATCATCACGAATTACCATAGATTTTCGCTCCGCACCCATCATAACCTTATCCTTTGCCTCTTCCATCTCCTTCATAGTAACTAACTTTTTACCCCTTCTGGCGGCAAGCAGGGCGGCTTCATTTACCAAATTAGCTAGGTCTGCCCCTGAAAAACCGGGTGTGCCACGCGCAATTACCTCTGTATCAACATCAGATGAAAACTTTACCTTTTTTAGGTGAATTTCTAAAATTTTCTTCCGCCCAACAATATCTGGGTTAGAAACAACTATTTGCCTATCGAACCTACCGGGGCGAAGAAGGGCGGGGTCTAGCACATCTGGCCTATTGGTAGCCGCAATAATTATTACTCCAGAAGAAGATTCAAAACCATCCATTTCAACTAAAAGCTGGTTTAAGGTCTGCTCCCTTTCATCATTTCCGCCACCAATGCCAAGCCCTCTGTGCCTTCCCACTGCGTCTATTTCATCTATGAATACTATACAAGGTGCACTTTTTCTGGCTTGATCGAACATATCCCTAACCCTGCTTGCACCAACGCCTACAAACATTTCCACAAAGTCAGAGCCAGAAATGGTAAAGAATGGAACCTTAGCTTCCCCTGCTATTGCCTTAGCCAGTAAGGTTTTACCAGTTCCCGGAGGGCCAACTAACAAACAGCCCTTTGGAATTTTGCCGCCTAAATCTTGAAACTTGGCGGGGTTTTTTAAGAACTCTACAATTTCCTCTAACTCTTCCTTTGCTTCATCAATTCCTGCAATATCGGCAAATGTTAGTTTTAAGTTTTTTTCAGAAATTAGCCTTGCCTTAGATTTACCAAAACCCATAGCTCCGCCACCCTTTCCACCTTGCATTTGACGCATAAAAAATATCCACACACCCACCAATAAAATCATTGGCAACCAGCTTAAAATAACGGCGAGTAGAGAATCCATTGTTCTATCAACTGGCTCGGCGTTAATTTTAACATTTGCCTTTTCTAGCCTATCGACAAGGTTTGGATAATCTGGCACAAAAGAAATAAATTTATCCCCGTTAGATAGGGAGCCAATAACATTTTTACCCTGCAGGCTAACCTCTTGCACCTCCCCACTATCAACTGCTTGTAAGAATTCAGAAAATGCTAGTTTTTTACTAGCTTTAGGTGCCAAAATGGCGTTGTAAATTAATCCAAAACCAAAAGAAATAGCCAACCACAGGAGAAGATTTTTAGAAAATTTTTGCAAAATAATACCTTATTTGTTTAAAATTATATATGAAATGGAATAGAAAAATACAAGATTATTTTTGAAATTTATATCTATTCTGAAGCTATTTTATCCGCCAAAATATTGCACTCATTGTTAGAAACTTCCGCAAAGCCACCCGTTATTTTTATTGTTTTGGCAATTTTACCTTCAGATTCATACAAATTAATGTCACCTTCCTTTAAAAGAGTTAAAAGCGGGGCGTGATTTTCCATTATGCCCATTTCGCCTTCTTTGGCACAGATTACCGCCATATAGTAATCACTATTTTCAACTTCACCTTCAGGCGTAATAATATTTACTTTTAGTTGCGACATAAAAAAATCTCTTTTATATAATGTTTAGAATTATATTCTGCCACCAACTATAACTCAAGTAGAAAAATGCTTTCTCAAAAAGATAGAATTTTTACCAATCTATATG
>JBKCHH010000050.1:0-12484 GCA_046302855.1 Alphaproteobacteria bacterium | reverse complement strand
TGCACATAATGCAGTAGTTGCGTGAACATGGAATAGCTAGAAGTAGGCTTTTCTTTTGCTTCAAACCAAATTTCATCGGTGCGAATATCAATTAAGCCTTTGGTATAGCTTTTTAAGCCTAAGGCTTTTATATAGATATCCTTAACATCTTCTTCGGTTTTGGCAGTTTTTAGTTTGGTGTAAAGAGAGTTTTGGGTCATTTTCTATACATATCTTAAACCTTTAATATACACCCTACCCTACTGTTGCTCTGGAAAGTAGTAGCCCTCGTTTGCACTCTCAGCATCGCTTAGAGCTTCGGATTTCTTGTTATTTCTTTCTGGAAGGGAAAGGGTGCCATCTACTATATCGGCACTTACATCATAATCATTATCTTCTACCAAGAATGAGCTTATGCCAAAGTAATTAGAGGAGTTTAAATCCTGCGTTTTGGCATTGCCTATTTCAACTGGAATGTTTTTGGGGCTTGAAAATTCTTGGGCTTCAAACTGTTGTTGTTCTGGAGCTTCTGTAGTTTTAGCCTCTTCTTTGCTTTGAATGGTTGGTTTTTCGGTAATTATTTCTTCTATAGCAACTTTTGCATCTTCTTTTATACTAGGTTCTGCTAAAACTGGCCTATTTTCTTCTACCACTAGCCCCCTGCCCTCATTTTTGGGCTTATTGCCAATTACTGCCTTTAGAATTCTTTCCCTTTGCCCCCCCAATGAGGAATTGGCTGAATTCGTAGAAAGATTGCCATTAGTTTCTATTAAAACAAAATCCTCTGCATTAGAAGTTTCTTTGCCAAGCTTTTGATCAATTAGCTTTTGGGTAAGAATAATGCCGGTTGTTTGCAAATCCTTCTCCAACACGGCTATTTTTTCTTTAAGTTGGCGGTTTTTCTTTTCAGCCAAGGCAAGCTCGCTAGATAAAGATTCTCTTTTTTCCTTTAGGCTGCTTAGCTCTTGATAGGTTTCGTGCTTGGCAAAATTTATGTTATTAAGTTCTTTTTTTGCCTGCTCTATATCTGAACTTAAATCTAGCTTAATTTTGCTACCAATGGCTTCTGCCTCTTCAATGGTTTTTTTTGCCCTATCTTGCGCTTCTGCCACCTTTTCATCCAGAATTTGCTTTAGTTTTGCATTGGCCAAATCTTTTAGCTTATATTCTATTTGCCCTAGTTTTGAATAGATTCTATCTTTTTTGTCCTTGGCAATTTCTACCTCGGTTAAAATACGGTTCTTTTCCTTCTCCATCTTTTCAATTTCAAAGGCTACTTCTTTTTTTCTATCTTCTAGCTTTTGGTTTAGAAGGTTTATTAAATCATTGTTTTTTTCTATTGCAGAAAATTTGGCCAATTCTTTATTTTTGCTATCTATAATTTTTTTAGACTCCTTAGAAGAAATCTTATCAACCGCTATGGCAAGGTTTGTCTTTTCAGTGGTTTTTTGAGCAGTTTTTTCCGCAGTTTTTGGTGTAGTTAGTCTTGGCGTTTGGGCAGAGGGCTTGGTAGGGTCAAACTTAACATTTGAATAGCTAAAATTATCTTGCGGGGCTTTTGCCTGATACTTTTGCAAATCTATCTTGATAGATTTAGGCCTTTCTTGCATTGGTGGTTGCATTGGTTGCTGGTAATTTTGGCTATAGCCATAACCTTGCGGGGTGTTTTGCGATAAGTTTTGAATTGGCGGAGTATTTACAGATGCAAACTGTTGCCCAAATCCATTCTCATTCCCATACCCATCATTACTATTCGCATAGTCATTACCAGAACTTATGCCACTATTTGGTTGAAACACTGGCTGTGGCGGAATGATTCCAAGCTGCCCCTGATAGGCGGAGCTTTCATCCAAAGAGCTAATTACCTTTTTATTTTCTTCTGGCAACCTTCTATTGGCTTGAATTTCAGTAGAGGTGTTTTTTAGTAGCGATAAGATATTATCCAGCCTTTTTCTTTTGGCAAAATAGATGGGCGTTATACCATCATTATTTTCGGCGTAAGCATTAGCACCGCCATTAAGGAGTAGCTTTACGATATTTTCATTTTCTTGTTTTACCGCCTTCCAAAGGGCAGTTTCTTTTGTAATATCCTCAGCATTTATGTCTGCCCCTAAATCCAGTAGAACAGCTATTGCCTCTATCTTGTTATTTTCTACCGCATAAATTAGCGGGGTTTTTCCTTGAAAATCCCTCTGGTTAATTTCAGCCCCATTATCAACTAGTAAATAAATAAATTTTAGCGAACCAAGCGAAGATGCCAAATGGATTAGCCCCACCCCATCCTTATTTAATTTAGATGCGTCTATATCTTTGATAATTTTTGCACCAAGGGCTACATCATCTTCATAAATTGCCTTTAAAATTAATCTGCTATCTGCTTCTTTTGAATGTTCTTCGGTGCCAAAGGTAAAATCATTTCTCACCTTTGGAATGCTAGAGGCGAATGCCACGCCACTTGATAAAACACTTATGGCAAATACTGAAAGGGAAAGGTTTTTCGAAAAGTTTGCTATGTTTTTTAGGGGCATATCTACTATATGATGATTTTTATAAGAAGGCTTCTACAAAATATAGATTATTTCTATTATAAAATCTACTAATTTGTCTATTAATTTGCAATGCGTTTTTTGTTTTTTAATTTGGCATATTCATAATTAAATTCTGCTCCGAAAATGTAAATCATCACTATAATATATAGATAAAACATACTAACCACAAAGCCTGCAATACTGCCATAAACCACATAAACCTGATTAAAACTTTCCAAATAAATGGCAAAGGCCTTGGTAACTAAAAACCAACAGATTAAAACAAAAATAGTGCCTGGTAAAAAATTGGCGAATTTCTTCTTTTTCAAATCTGGCAGAGTGTAATAGCTTAAATAAACTATTAGTGTGGTTGAAATAAAGGCAAAAACCTTATTCACAAAAAGAAAATCTAGCGAAGAAAATAGGCTAATTTCTTTTTTTAATACCAAGAGTAGTTTTAAATATATAACCTCACCAAAGAAAGAGAAAAATATTATAATAGCTATTATCAAGGCAATTATTAGAAAATAAACCATGGTGCCAATTCTTCTAAGCAAATAAGAAGGGGGCGATTCAACCCGGTAAACCCTATTTAAAATATTTCTCAGTCCTTGGAAAAAAGAAGAGGCCGTCCAAATAAGGCTTAAAAAAGCAATGGCTACAAAGCTTTGTGGCGGACCAGAAATAATTTCTTGAATCCTTGGTATTATGGCGGGTAAAAATTCTTTTGGCATTAGACTTAGCATGTTTTTTATAAATACTGCCCCCGCCTCACTTTCACCTAAAAAACCAGTTAGGGCTATTAGAAACAAAATAAATGGAAAGATGGAGATAATAATTAGAAAGGTTATGTAGCCGGCATGCTCTACCCCATCATGCTCCACCAAGTTATCAGCTGCCTTATAGCAGGCTTTTAAAAAATCTTTTATTTTCATAAGCTTATTATTTACCTATGCAAAAGTTTGAGAAGATTTTTCCTAAAATCTCTTCATCAACATCCATCTTTCCCATAATTTTCCCCATGGCAGAAACTGCAATTCTAATTTCTTCAACCATTAATTCAAGCCTTAGATTATTTAGATTATAGTTTGTTAAAAAGTTAGAAAGACTGTTTTTTACAACAAGAAGTTCCTTCCTTTGCCTTTGATTAAATAAAATTTTATTATCTATCTTGTTATATTTCTTAGAGATTTTTTCTTTTAGAACAGATATTAGCTCTTCCACCCCCTGCCCTGTTTTTGCAGAAATATATAAGCAGTCTTTCTTAAATTCCTTTTTATATTTATCTATCTTGTTATAAACTATAATTGCATTTTCATCTTCATACTTAGTAATTTCCTTTTGTTTTTGTGCGGAAATATCATAGAGGCAAATTTTTATATTGGCTTTGCTTGCAACCTGTTTTGCTTTTTTTATACCGAGTTTTTCTATTTTGTTGGCAGAGTTTCTAATACCCGCCATATCTATTAACTTAACTAAATAGCCATCTAATTGAATAGGAACTTCAATTAAATCTCTGGTGGTTCCGGCTATGTTTGAAACTATAGCGACTGGTTTTTTAGCTATTAAGTTTAATAAACTAGACTTGCCAGAATTTGGGCTACCTATTATCGCCACCCTTATACCTTCTATAATTTCCTCTAACCCCGCCTCTAAATAACCATCCACCCTTTTTAGAATTTTTACTATATTTTGTTTTGCTAGATTTAAAGAATTAAAATCCACCTCATCAGCAAAATCTATATTGGCTTCTAGTATAGATAGGGCGTTTTTTAACTCTTCAAAAATTAAGCCACATTCTTGCCCCTGCTCATTTAGGTTTTTTATACTTACCTTTCTTTGCTTATCCGTTTTGGAATTAAGCAAACTATCAACCGCCTCAATATAGGTTAGGCCATATTTGTTGTTTTCTAGACCCCTTCTTAAAAACTCGCCCTTTTCCGCCAAACGAAAATTCGGCATTTTGCCAAGTTCCTCTAGTGTTTTTTCTATAACGGCTAAACTGCCATGGATTCCTATTTCTAAAACATCCTCCCCCGTAAAGGATTTTGGCGATTTAAAAAAGGTAAAAAGCCCCTCATCAAAAACCTCGCCATCTAAGGAGTGAATTTTGCTATAAATTGTTCTATGTGGAACAATTTTTGTTTTTGGGGCGTTTTTTAGAGAAAATTTCTTATAGGCATCCCCTGCCCCCTCGCCAGAAATTCTAACTATTGCTACACCAGAAATTCCATAAGGGGTAGCAAGTGCATATATTGTATCTCTATTCATAGGATTTATAGAAATGTTCCATGTGGAACAATTTACATTTTTGATAGTTTTTCTACTCTTTTTGTGTGCCTTTCGCCCTCAAATTCAGTATTTAGAAAAATATTTAGGATAATTTTTGCCCTTCTGAAACCAAGCACTCTGCCAGCTAAGGCTATTACATTAGCATCATTGTGCTTTCTTGATAGGCTAGCGGATTTCTTGTCGTAAACCAAGGCACATCTAATTTTGGGATTACGATTACAGGCTATTGACACTCCTATTCCGCTACCGCAAAATATAATACCAACCCCATCTTTTTCTAGCACTTTTTTTGTTAGTTTTTTGGCAATATCTGGATAATCCACCGCCTCTTTAGAAAAGGTGCCAACATCCTCTACCTGATAGCCTTTTTTTAACAGATGTTTTTTTACTCTTTCTTTTAGCTCAAAACCGCCGTGATCTGAACCTATAATTAAATTTTTCATACATTACCTTTATTTCTTTCTATAAAACAAGCATCGCCATAGGAATAAAAGCGAAAATTATTATCTATGGCAAATTTATAAGCTCTTTTCATTTTTTCTGTATCGCCTAAAAAGGCACAAACCAGTATAAAAAGGCTGGATTTTGGCAAATGAAAATTGGTTATTAGCCTATCAACCATTTTAAATTTAAAGCCTTGTTGAATAAAAAGCGAGGTTTCTTTTTGATTTTTAGGCTCTATTAACCCACTTTCTTCTGTGGCAGATTCTAGGCATCTTAAAACAGAGGTGCCAACTGCTATAATTTTTCCCCCCTCCTTTTTTGCTTTATTTATTATTGAAACTGCTTCTTTAGAAATACTATATGTTTCGCTATGCAATTTGTTTTGTGTAAAATTTTCTTGAATCAGTGGCTTAAAGGTTCCAAGACCAATATGTAGAGTAATAAAGGTAATAATAATTCCCTTGTCTTCTATTTTTTCTATCAGTTCTTTTGTAAAGTGAAGGCTTGCCGTGGAAGAGGCAACCGAGCCATATTCTTTGGCAAAGATTGATTGGTAGTTAGCCTCATCTGTTTCCAGCAGTTTTCTTTTTTTTAAAATATATGGTGGCAGGGGTGTTTGCCCGATATTATTTATTAGATCTAGTAGTTCTAGATTTGCATCAAAGATAAATTCTATAATTATAGTTCCATCTATATTTTTTTCTATGATTTTTGCTTTTAGTTCTGGGCTAAAAATTAAAATATCGCCTAATTTTAGTTTAGCAGAGTTTTTTATGAGGGCTTCATAGAAATTCTTTTGGTTTGGCGCCTTGAAGGGCTTATTTATAAGAACCTCTAGTTTTCTATTATTATGCGTGGCAAAAAGCCTAGCCTTAATAACTTTGCTGTTATTTAATACCAGAACATCACCCGCCTGCATCTTATCAATGATATCGGTAAATTTGTGGGTTTTTGGATTGCTACTAGAATTTATAAATAGCAACCTACTTGTATCCCTTGGATTTTGTGGATGCAGGGCAATTTGGCCTTCTGGTAAAACAAAATCGAATTCTTTTAAATATTCTTCCACGAACAACTAAAACCAACCAGATTTTTTACCCTGCTCCTGCTTCCTCATCTCTTCGGTTGCAGCTACCATGTTTAACAGGGAGGCTTCAACCTCTTTCCAGTTTCTAGTTTTTAAACCGCAGTCGGGGTTCACCCAAATTTGATCTTTCGATAAAAGTTTGGTTGCTCTTTTTAGTAAATCCACCATTTCTTGCTTGGTTGGAATACGCGGAGAGTGAATATCATAAACACCGGGCCCTATTTGGTTTGGATACTTAAATTTTTCAAAGGCATCTAAAAGTTCCATGTTCGACCTTGATGTTTCTATAGAAACCACATCTGCATCCATATTGGCTATTGAGTCGATAATATCGTTAAATTCAGAATAGCACATATGGGTATGAATTTGCGTTTCATCTTGAACGCCACTGGCAGAAATTCTAAAACTATCCACCGCCCATTTTAAATAAGCCTTTTTATCTTTTTGAAGTAGTGGCAAGCCCTCACGAATGGCAGGCTCATCTATTTGAATAATTTTGATTCCAGCCTTTTCTAAATCTACAACCTCATCTCGAATAGCTAAGGCTATTTGCTTACAGGTTGTTTCCCTTGGTTGATCATCCCTAACAAAAGACCATTGTAAAATAGTGATTGGGCCAGTTAACATACCCTTCATTATTTTTTTTGTCTGTTTTTGGGCAAAACCCATCCAATCAACCGTCATTGGGTGGGGTCTAGAAACATCGCCAAAAATTATTGGTGGCTTAACGCATCTTGAACCATAACCCTGAACCCAGCCGTATTCGGTAAAAATAAACCCTTCTAGCTGTTCACCAAAATACTCCACCATGTCATTTCTTTCAAATTCACCGTGAACTAAAACATCTATCCCTATATTTTCTTGCCTTCTTATGGCATCAACGGTTAAATGCTCAATAAATTGATTATATTCTGTTGTGGAAAGCTCGCCCTTTTTAAACTTTGCCCTAGCCTTTCTAACATCGGCCGTTTGTGGGAAAGAACCAATAGTAGTAGTGGGAAATAGTGGCAAATTCAAAGCTTTAATCTGCTTTTCTATTCTTTTGGCAAAAGGGGATTTTCTGTTTAATAAAGATTCGTTAATTCTAGCCACCCTTTCTTTAACACCCCCATTATGAACCCTTGCAGAGCGTTTTCTATCAATTAGCGCCCTTCTGTTATTAGAAAAGGCTTCTGAAACATCGTTTTTGTTGGCATATTCCGCTAGAATTTTAATCTCTTCCATTTTTTGCTTAGCAAATGCTAGCCAAGGTCTAATTTCTGGATCAATTTTCTTCTCGGAATCTAAATCAACCGGGCAATGTAGCAAGGAACAGGATGATGAAATAAACATCGTGTAACTAGGCAAGGCCATTAAAAACTTATCGATAATTTGTGCCGATTTGGTAAAATCATTTATCCAAATATTTCTACCATCCACTAAACCAAGTGATAGGTAATTAGGTGTAAACCTAGATATATACTTATTTTGAGCAATATTAGTGATTATTTTATCAACATCCTTTTCACCCCTAACTAAATCGAAGTGAAAGCCTGCAACTGGCAATTCCGAAATTATAGAGATATTTTCGGCAACCTCCCCAAAATAAGAGGTTAAAATAATTTTTTGTTTAAAATTATCCTTATCAATCATTTCATAAGCAGCAATGAATGCTTCTTTCTCGGAACCCTTTAGATCCATTGCTAAAACAGGCTCATCCATTTGAATAATTTTCACGCCATATTCAGCAACCAAATCAAAAAGTCGCAAATAAAGCGGAATAATTTTGTTTAAAAAAGAAGTAGCAGAAATCATTCCACTTCTTATTTTAGAAAGATGGAGCAAGGTAATGGGGCCAACTAAAACTAGCCTTAGCTCCCTATTAAACTGCTTTGCTTCTAATACCTCTTTTCTTATCTTATCAAAATTAAGGGAAAAAACTTGATCAACTTCTAGTTCTGGCACGATATAATGATAATTAGTATCAAACCACTTGGTCATCTCCATTGCTTGCAAATCTAGATCACCTTCTTGTAGGCCCCTTGCACAGGCAAAGTAGAGTTTGGCTGGGTCATTCACCAAGCTTTTAAAGCGAGTTGGAATGATGTTAAAAGTAATACAGGTATCTAAAATATGATCGTAATAAGAAAAATCATTTACTGGTAAGGTGCTCATCCCAGCATCAACCTGCATTTGCCAGTTGTTTTGGCGAATTATTTTTGCCTTTTCTTCTAAATCTTTAAATGAACTCTCGCCTTTCCAGAAAGATTCCACGGCTGTTTTTAATTCTCTGTTTTTTCCAATTCTAGGAAACCCAAGTATAGATGCCTTAGCCATAAGATTACTACCTTATAAATTATTGTTATGAGATACAAGAAAAGAGCCTATATACAAGTGTTTACAAAAAAGCAATACCAAAAACTCTGGGTTAGAAACTCTAAGCTAGACAAGAAATAAAATAGAAACTAAAAAACGCTAAAATATTATTGTAAAAATGAACCGATTAAGGCGAATAGCTTACACCCTTTTAAAAATAGCCCTTTTTATTTTTTTGTTGTTATTTTTAATTACTAATGGAAGTTTTGTTGATTTAAATTTGCTTTTTTTGCATGTTTCTATATCGGTACAACTATTATTTGTATTAATATTGGTGCTAGGTATTATTATTGGTTATTTGCTTGGAAAAAAAGATAGGATAACAAAAAAATTATGAAAGAAAATTTTACTCTCTCGAAAGAAAAACCCTCTAATAAACTATTATTCAATGCTAGAATTCTAGACCCCCTTTCTAAATTTGATGAGAAGGGTAGCTTAATAATAGAAAATGGCAAAATTGCTGATTTTGGCCCTCATATCAAAGAAAAGCAAGTATCAAAAGATTTTGAAAGGATAGATTGTAAAGGGCATTTATTGGTTCCTGGTCTTTTAGACATTCAAGTTCACTTTAGAACGCCTGGTTTTGAGTTTAAAGAAACTATAGAAACTGGTAGCAAAAGTGCAGTGGCGGGTGGGGTAACTAGTGTGGTATGTATGCCAAACACTAAGCCAGTATTAGATGAACCCTTTATGATAGAATATTTGCTAAACAAGGCAAAGAATGAATCTTACTGTCATTTAGATATTTATGGGGCAGTTAGCAAAAATATGGAAGGAAAGCAGCTTTCCCCCCTATCTCTATTAAAGCAGGCAGGTGTTTGTGGCTTTACTGATGATGGTTTGCCGGTAATGAACGCTTTTTTAATGAGAAAGGCTTTTGAATATTCCGCTGAGCTAGATTTGGTGGTGGCTCAACATGCGGAAGATTTAAACCTAACTAATAAGGGTGCTATTAACGAAGGTAGGGTTTCTTATGAACTTGGCGTACGGGGCATTCCAAATGCTTCTGAATCTATAATTGTAGCTAGAGATATTGAGCTTTTAAAACTAACCAATGGTAATTATCATTTACTACATGCTTCAACTAAAGAATCGGTCGAATTAATAAGGCGGGCAAAAAAACTGGGGCTTAAGGCTACAGCAGAGGTAGCTCCCCATCATTTTATGTTAACTGAAGCAGATGTTATAAAAAACGGCACCCTATCAAAAATGAACCCACCCCTTCGCACAGAGGAAGATAGACAGGCCTTAATAGAGGGCTTAATTGATGGCACGATAGATGCCATTGCTACCGATCACGCCCCGCATGATCCAGAATCTAAAAACAAGCCTTTAGAAGAGGCAAGTTTTGGACTGGTTGGCTTAGAAACTCTACTCCCTATTTCTTTGGAGCTTTATTATAGCAAAAAGCTATCCCTAATAGACCTATTTTCAAAACTAACTTATAAGCCAGCCCGTATTATTAGACGGGAAAGGGGGGAGATAAAAAAGGGCAGAATCGCAGATTTAACCCTAATAGACCTAGATGCCACTTGGAAAATAGATACAAGCAAATTCCACTCCAAGTCTAAAAACTCCCCCTTTAATGATAGAAAGGTAAAGGGTAGGGCTATCAAAACCTTTGTTGCTGGCAACTTAGTTTATAGTTATGAGTAGCCTTGCTTCTAGCGAATTTACGCAAACCTGCCTATCTACTTTAGAAAGGCTTTATGAATTACTGGAAGATAAATACCCTAATATAGATGCAGAACTTCGGGATGGGGTTTTGGAAATAACTTCTGGCAAAAACAAATTTGTTATTAATAAGCATGAGCCCTCTAAGCAAATTTGGTATTCCTCTACCATTAGTGGGGCTAGAAGGTTTAATTATTTAGAGGGTAGCTGGGTAGATAATGGGGGCAATTATTTAGAAGAGTTTTTGTTGGGAGAGCTAAAATCTTAAAATTTCACTCTTTAATTTTCTTTAAAAAACACTATATTTGCGACAATAAATTTATTCTATTATGATAAAACTTCTCTCTTTATTTTTATTTGTGGCTATTTCTGCTCCTGCAATTGGTTTTGCGACTGATAGTTTAAAGCCGGTGATAAACATAACTCCAGACGATGTTGTAAAAGAAAATACTAAAGAATCAAAAGAACCTTCAAAAAACGAAGTAAAGTGGTATAGGGCAAATGATAGGTTAAAAGATCCTATAGATGATATTTTAAATGATGAGTTTTTTTACTCCTCATTTCCTTTTAGGGGAAGCTATTACGGCGATATTACCAAGATAAATATTTTAGAAGAAGAAAGCTTCTATCTATTTCAATTTGCAATACCTGGTTTTGAAAAAAATGAACTTTCTTTAAGTTTAGAGAAGGAAAATTTGGTATTAACTGCCAATCGTAAACAAGAAGAGAAAAAAAGGGATAAAACCTTTCACCGCCAAGAGTTTTTTTCTAACTCTATAAAAAAGATAGTTTCTTTACCAGAAGATGCGGATGAAAATAGCCTATCAGCTGAATATAAGAATGGCATTTTAGAGGTTAAGGTGGGCAAGGTTAAAACCCCTGTTAGCAAAGCTAGACTAATAGAGATTAAGTAGTTTTATTAAAATTCCCTAGAAATTTTTTCACATCCTCTTTTATTTTTAAGAAATCTGCCTCAGCGATGTTTTTTTTTGGCAATATTACTATTTCTAGGTTTTTGGGGAAGTTTTCTCTATCAAAAGAAAGTCTTATAAAACTTGCCTTAATTCTGCGACGGATTTTGTTTCTTGTAACGGCATTACCTAGCTTTTTACTGGTTATTATGCCTATTTTTAAAATTTCTTCTTCACTTTTAATATGGCGGAAAACTAAGTATCTGCCAAACACTACCTCGCCCTCTTTTAGTATTTTGCCAAAGGATTTGCTATTTTTTAGGGAGGTGAACAATTAAAATACTAAAGTTTTTAAGCCGATAGCTTTCTTCTACCCTGCGCTCTTCTTGCATTTATAACTCTTCTACCGTTTTTAGTGGCCATTCTTGCCCTAAAACCGTGCCTTCTTTTTCTAACTAATCTAGATGCCTGATATGGTCTTTTCATAAAAATCTTTTTTAGGTTTCTTCTTTTTAATTTTTCCTTTTGGGAGGGCTGTATTTAAAGTATTGGGTTAAGCAAGTCAATTAAAATGTTTAAAAGACCTATGGATAATTCTACTTTCCCAGTCATTGCGAGCCAAAAATTTATTTTTGGCAAAGCAATCCACAAAAATGGCTTTTCTTGAAAAACATCTGAAACCCAAGCCCTATCTTGTTTATGGATTGCTTCTTCGCTTCGCTCATCGCAATGACGACAAAAATAATAAAGCCTAAAACTTGGTATAAAACCAATTAGGCATGGTCTTTTTAGTCTTTCAAAATCTTCTTGGCATTCTGCTCTAGTTTTTTCTTATTACTTGGCAGATACAGCCAAGCCGTTACCAAAACAAAGGCAAAGAAAAATAGTAGTAAAATATAGGGAGAATAGCTCATAGGTTTATTATAATAGCTTTATCGTGAATTGCCAGAATTTCTTAAAAATTTATTAAAAAACCCCCTTCCGCAGTTTTAAAAGGTGAAATATTGTAAAAATATAACCAACCCCTAAAACCCTTATGGAAAATAAAACCCTATTACAAAAAGCCGAATATCTTTTAAATCTAATACTAGATGATGCTACCCGTCGCTTAGAAGAAAGCCTTACCAAGCCACAAAGCGAAGAGGTTAACAAAGAAAAGAACAAAATTATCGCTCTAGTAAAACAGTTTTTACCTTTTGCTTTTAAGCTCCACA
>JBKCHH010000049.1:0-9860 GCA_046302855.1 Alphaproteobacteria bacterium | reverse complement strand
ATATATAGTAGTTTTTTAAAAATATTTTTATAAATATTGTTTTATGTTAAGAATTTCAGGTAGATGTTTAATTTTATTGCTCCTATTTATGGGGTTTGTTTCTGCCTGCTCTTTACAAAAGTTAGAAGATAATGAAATTGTTACCGATAAACAGGGCTTAGGACAAGGTGCTGGGTGTTGTGGCAAAACCTATAAAGATTATTTTGATCCTCTGGTTAGCAAAACTAGGCAAGATTATTTAGATAGTTTATATTCAGATGGGTTTAAAAAAGATTCGCCAAATAAGCCCTTAGATAAAAGGTTTCTTTCCCGCCCACCAATTCCAAGCTTGCTAAATTTTGTAGAGGGGGAAGATTTGCCAAAACAGGCGAAAGATGTATTAATTTCTGTTTCTGTAACGGAAGAAATCCCCATTAAAGAGGTTCTGCTTGAAATTGCAAGAAAAGCAAATGTAAACCTAGAAATGGATTCTGGCATAACTGGCGGTATTATTCTAACAGCTATAGATCAGCCCTTTTCTCAAGTAATTAGCCGAATTTGCGATTTAGCGGGGCTTGTTTATGAATATAATGATGGGGTGTTGAAAATTACCCGCGATGTGCCGTCTGTTGTAAACTACCGCTTAAACTTAATTAATGTTAATAGAGATGTAAAAACTACCATTAGCTCCAACACACAAATTGGCTTTGAAGATTCCGGTGGTGGTGGTGGAAGTGGTGGGGCGGCAAATCAAGGTTCAGCTGGCTCTTTTTCTTCTGGCTCTAAAAGTACTTTGCAGATAGATTCTATAAATGAAGATGTATGGAAGGTTATAGAGGATGGTTTAAAAAATCTAATTAATGAATATAATTTAACGCAAGGTGCCTTTGTTAGTAAGCCAAAACAAGATGATGATAAGGATAAGCCAGCAGGTTCTGCTTCTACTGGTAGTAGTAGTGATTTATTAAAGGGCGCCTCTGCTAGTGGGTATAGGTCTTCCGTTCTTTCTATTAATAAAAAAACAGGGATAGTTTCAATTTTAGCAACTGAGAGGCAACACAAAGAAATTAAGGCATATTTAGATTACATTAACCTTTCTAACACCTCACAAGTTTTAATAGAGGCAAAGGTAGTAGAGGTAAAATTAAAAGATGAGTATAAAAGTGGTATTAAGTGGGAGGCTGATTTTAAAAAGATAGGGGCTAATAGTAAATTGAATGTTAATAATGATTTTACTACTCCTGCAGCTGCCACTGGTTCAGCCAGTGCTTTGGCGATAAATTTAGCTACTGATTTGGGAATAAAAAACTTTGAACTTTCTTCCCTTGTAAATTTGGTGCAAGAATTTGGCACTACTAGAACCTTATCTAGCCCACGCATTAATGCCATGAATAATCAACCAGCCATACTTACCTTTGCTGAAAACCAAGTTTACGCCCTGCTTGATATAAAAAGTGAAACCCTTACCAATTCAGTAACTGGCGCTACAACGCAGGGCCCATTAACCATTACTAGCGAAATAAGATCGGTTCCAATTGGGGTAATTTTAAACCTGCAACCATCAATTGATTTAAATAGAAACGAAGTAGTGCTAAGCATTAGGCCAACCTTAACTAGAATCATTAGCTACTTTACAGACCCAGCTAGTGATTATGCCATAGCACAGCTAAAAGCACAACCAAATTCAAGTGGAGTTGATATAGCCGCCTCAACCATTCCAGTAGTTGAAGTGCGTGAGCTAGATACCGTAATGCGGGTTAATGATGGTCAAGCAGTAGTAATTGGTGGTTTAATGCGGGAAGAGGTGCAAAATGTCGATAGAGGCACGCCGGGCTTATCAAAAATACCATTTGTAGGTAATTTATTTAAAAATGTGGCCAAGACATCATCCGTTGTAGAAACAGTTATTTTCTTAAAAGCCACCATCAACAGGGGTAAAGAAGTTGAAGTTCTTGATAAACAGTTCTATAAAGACTTCTTCCCATTAGATAGAAGGCCTATTATTTAAGGGAAGGCCTTATTTAAGGTTATGCACTCTTAAATAATCTACCTTACCTTCTAAGAATTCAGAAATTATATTGGTGGCAAGGTCTTTTTTCTCTATACTATCTACATTTCCAAAGTAATTCAAAAAAGATTTTCTGGAATGGCCCACCATAAGCCTACAGTTTAGCTTATGAAAAAACTCTATATTTTTTATTAGTTCAATATTTTGTTTAGCACTTTTACCAAAGCCAATTCCTACATCAAAAACTATTCTTTTTTTACTAATACCATTTTTTTCTAGAAACTTAATTTTTTGCTTGGCAAAGTTAAAAAGCTCTTCCACAACATTTACCCCCTCACTTAAAACCACATCCTTATTAGCTGGAATGGTAAGCGAGTGCATTAAAACATAATCACAATTATATTTTTTTAGAATAGGGATCACTTCTAAATTCTTTAGCCCGCTCACATCATTTACAATATCTACCCCCATTGCAAGAGCCTTAGCTATTATTGCTGGCTTATAACTATCTATAGAAATTTTAAAACTATGCGTTTGCTTTAAGGCAATTAGTTTACTCAAGAATTCTTTTAGCCTTTGCCACTCTTCATTTTCAGAAATTTTTGTGGCATTAGGTCTTGTAGATTCTGCCCCTACATCTATAATTTCTGCCCCATTTTCTATTAGAGAAATAGCGGTTTTTATTGCCTGATTTGGTTCGAAATTAACCCCACCATCTGAAAAGGAATCTGGTGTTAGATTAATTATTCCCATTAGCTGGGTAGACCTTATTTTTTTATAAAACATTTTGTATTTTAGACTCTGCTGGTATAGAAGGCTCGTATAAAAAATATTTAACAAAAACTAACCTACTTGTAAAAATGAATTTTAAAATTTTCCTACTAATTCTATTTCTTTTACCCTCTAACCTACTAGCAGAAGAGCTATTTTCTAAATGGATAGAAAAGGATGAATATAAAATCCGCTCCTTTATTGTTTCTAGAACAGATAAGGAAATTTTAGGCGGTATAGAGCTTAAAATGGCAGATAAATGGAAAACCTACTGGGAAAATCCAGGGGACGCAGGCATTGGCATTGTTATTGAGCCTAGCAAAAAAGAACAGGTAAAAGAAAGCAAAATCCTTTTCCCCTCACCTAAAAGATTCATAGATTTTGAGGTGGTGCAAAGTTTTGGCTATAAAAAGCAGGTGATTTTTCCCTTCTCCATTAAGCTAGAAGAGGGTGAAAACAAAAAACCACAGGTGGATTTTTCCTTCAAAGCCAAGTTTGCCATCTGTAATGAAATTTGTTTATTTGAAGAAGCACCTTTTAAACATATAATACCGCAAAACTATAGTAATGAGCAGGGTTTAAAGTTACTAGAAATGTGGCTTGCCCAAATTCCAAAAGCCAATGAAATTAGCAATGTAAAAATAGTTGAAATCAAAAAAGACCTAACAAAAAAAGAACTCACCATTTCTTACAATCCCTATCATGAAAAAATTAAGGAAATTGACGCTTTTATAACCGGTGATGATAATTTAAAATTCTTAATGCCTAAATGGGAACAGGCAAATAACAGGCTTACAATTCCTTTTGAGCAAAAGTTTAAAAAGCTAGATGAAAACAAGCCCTTAAAAGCCACCCTTGTTTATGAAACTAGCCAAACTAAGAATAATGGCGTGTTTAAAGAGTTTAAGTTAACTGATTTAAAAACAAATTAAGGAAAGTCGTCATAAGCCGAGCAGCTTCGCTCGAAGCCTTGGCTTAGGCGAGTTGCGTGGCAATTGTAAGTTAGAATAGTATATATAATATTATTAGGAGAGTAAATTCCACCCATTCTAGAATGGGTGGAATTGCGGGTATAGAGCGAACGCGTGGCAATTGGTTTTAAACAGCCGTCTGGATCATCTTACTCTAGCCCTACTCTTTAGTCGTTTGGATAGTTGCTTGGGAAGCTTTCGCTCTCCCGTTTACAATCCTAAACAAAAATAAACCATTAAATACTAAAAACCATATGAAAAAATACAATAACTTTATAGGGATTGACATAGGAAAATCATTTTTTGTTGTGTCGGTCCAGTAAAAAAACTCAAAAAAATCTCAAAATTAGCACCACACTTATTTAATTATGCCTATTTATGAACTGGATTGCTTCGCTTCCGCTCGGCTCATGACGGCTATCATCACTTCTTCTTATTCTTATCCAAGGCAACGCCTAGAATATCACCTAAAGAAGCACCGCTATCAACACTGCCATATTCGGCGATTATTGACCTTTCTTCATCTTGCTCTTTGGCTTTAATAGAAACACGGTAGCTGTTGCTTGCCTTATCGTAAGCAACTACTTTGGCATCTACCTTATCGTTTAAAGCAAAGCGTTCTGGGCGACATTCCACCTTATCTTTAGAAAGTTCATTTCTTTTAATGTAGGTGGTTATCTTATCTTGATATTTAACTTCAAGCCCGCCATCTTCAACCTTACTTACTACAAATGTTGCAATTTGCCCCACTTCTAACCTTGCGTGCGAAGATTTTGGCTCTTCTTCAACACCCGCTTGCTTAGGCGTTAATGCCTTAACAGAAAGGAGAAGTTTTGCCTTTTCAATATCAAGTTCAGTAATTTTAGCCTCTATTTCATCACCCTTCTTGTAGTTTTTTATCGCCTTATCGCCCTTTTCTGTCCAAGAAAGTTCGTTAGCGTGAATTAGACCATCAATATCATGCTCGAAAGATACAAATAGACCAAAATCAGCTACGGATTTAATAACCTTTGTAACCTTATCGCCTATTTTATACTTTTTGGCGAAATCAATCCAAGGGTTTTCACCGCATTGCTTAATACTTAGCTCCATCTTGGCTTCGCTTTCTACTAGATTAATGATTTTAGCCTTAACCTCATCACCAACTTTTACTAGCTTGCTTGGGTGAACGCTAGATTTCACATAAGAAATCTCATTACTTGGCACTATACCCTCTACACCCGCCTCAATTTCAATATAGGCACCGTAATCACCCACGGCTACCACATTGCCTGTATAAACCTCTCCTTTTTTGAACTTGCCGGCAATGCCTTCCCATGGGTTTGGCTCAAGCAGTTTTAGAGAAAGAGAAATTCTTTTTGTGTTTTCATCAAAGTGCTTAATAATTAAGTCTAGCTTTTGCCCCAGTTTTAATACTTCACTTGGGTGAGAAACCCTTTTCCAAGAAATATCAGTTAAGTGCAACAAACCATCAATAACGCCCATATCTATGAAGGCACCGTAGTCAGTAATGTTTTTAACCGTTCCTTCAATACGGTTGCCGGTGGCGATTTTAGAAAGAGCCTCGCCCTTTTCTACCGATAGTGATTCCTCAAGGATTGCCCTTCTTGAAACTACGATATTGCCCCTTTTTTCATCCATTTTTAAAATAATGAATGGTTGCACCACATTTAGTAGCGGGGTTGAATCTTTAATTGGCTTAACATCTACTTGAGAACCCGGTAAGAAGGCAGTAGCACCGCCTAAATCCACCGCAAAACCACCCTTAACACGGGCAATAATTTCACCCTTGGCGTGAGCCCCAGTTTCATGCAATCTTTTTAACCTTGTCCAAGAAGCCTCTTTCACCGCCCTTTCACGGGAAAGAACTGGCTCTGCCTTTTTGTTCTCTAGTCTATCTAGATAAACATCTATTTCATCACCAATTTTAAGGTCTTTTTGTTCAAATTTTGGGAATTCTTTTAAATCTACCCTGCCTTCGCTCTTATAGCCAAAATCTAGGATAACATTGCCATTGAGAATGTTTATAACCCTTGCCTTTAAAATTTCACCCTCTTGTAGGTTTGGGCTGGAATAGTTTCCTACCAGCTTATCAAAATCGCCCACATCATTGGCGAACACTTCTGGCATTTCGGCTGGGATTTCTTGATAAACTCTTTTTGATTTTTCAATAGTTTTATATTTTTTACTCATATGTTTTTTGGTTGTTGTTGATTGTTGTTGTTAATGAAAGACGAATTTTAGCTAAAATCTAACTTTTATCTCCTTTTTTTAAGATATTCGAATTTACTTCGAATTGATTATGCTAACAAGTTTTGCTACCGTATCTTCAATTGAAAGATGGGTGGTATCTATAATATGCGCATCGCGTGCGGGAGTAAGCGGGGCGACACTCCTTTGGGTATCTTGCCTATCTCGCATCCTTAAATCTCTTAAAATCTGGTCGTAAGTAATTGATTCTTTGTTTTTTTGCAAGAGGTTTTTTTCCTTAATTTGAGAAAACCGCCTTAAAGCCCTAGTTTCCACATCTGCCGTTATGAAGAACTTAAAATCTGCTTCTGGCAAAATTACTGTGCCAATATCCCGCCCATCTAGAATAGCATCCGCTTTAGCGAATTCTATTTGAAAGCTGTGCAATGCCTCTCTAACTGGCAAAATGGCAGAAAGGATGGAGGCGCACTTCCCTACCCTTTCATCTTCCAGCAGGTTTTTATCTATCGCCCTATAGTCTAAATCTTTAGCAATAGCCGTTGCCTTGTGGATTATATAATCATCTATAAGGCTTGGCATTGGTTCAGTAGCCAAGAAATTATAGGCAACTAGGCGGTAGAGCTTGCCAGTATCCAAATATTTTAAGCCATAGTGATTGGCTAATTTTAAAGCAATTGTGCCTTTGCCACTAGCGGCTGGACCATCTATCGCAATTAGCATTTGTGTTTTTTGATAGTTTTGGCTATTTTACCGCAAAACTATTTCGAATGAAAGTTGAAAAAATAAGGGTAAATTTGGGTGAGGATTCTTATAATATAATTATAGGTTCAAAGCTACTCTCTTATGCAGGCGAGCACATTAAGCCCCTGCTAAAATCAAACAAGGTTATCATTATTACCGATAGTATAGTTGAAAAACTCTACCTTAAGGCATTAAAGGACCAACTAAAGGGCTTGGAGGTTTTTCATATTATTTTACCAAGTGGCGAAAAAACCAAGTCTTTCAAATACTTGAGAGAACTCTGTGAAGATATTTTGAACATTGGTATTGATAGAAAAACCACCCTTATCGCCCTAGGTGGCGGAGTTATTGGCGATATTACTGGCTTTGCGGCGGGTATTTTATTAAGGGGCATAGATTTTATTCAAATACCAACCACTCTACTTGCTATGGTAGATAGTTCTGTAGGTGGCAAAACAGCTATAAATGCTAGGGCGGGCAAGAATCTAGTTGGGCTATTTAACCAACCAAAATTGGTTTTGTGTGATACTTATTTGCTTTCAACCCTTCCTAAAAGAGAAGTTATGGCTGGCTTTGCTGAAGTGGCCAAATACGGTATTATTCTAGATAGGGCTTTTTTTGAGTATTTAGAGGGGCTAAAAAAACTAGAGGATGGCTTTGATTATATGGTGCTAAAATCTTGCGAAATTAAGGCAAGAGTGGTGGAGGGGGACGAAAAGGAGCAAAATGGCTTGCGTGAACTTCTTAACTTTGGCCACACTCTAGGGCATGCTTTAGAGGGGAAGTTTGGGAAAAAAGGATTAATCATTCATGGCGAGGCGGTAAGCATCGGCATGGCATTTGCCAGCTACCTTTCTTTTAAACAGGGTTTAATTAAAAAGGCTGATTATAATCGTATTGTGGCTTTTATGCAACAGAAAGGACTTCCCACCAAATTAAGTGATATTTTTTCTATTAAAGAATGGAAGGCACCTAGCAACTACCAGCCAGAATCACCGCTGGAGGCTGATTTGGCGGAATTCTTAAAAACCCCCCCAACCCTCACAAAAGAGCTAATAGACTATATAAAAAAGGATAAAAAGGTAAAAAACAACCAAATTAAGTGGATTTTAATTGGTGGGGTGGGGGTTAGTTTTAAAGAGCCATATAAGGTTTAGTATTGTTTAGTATTGAGGTTAAGAGATACTTAACGCTTCTTAAGCTACCACAGTGTCTAAGCTGAATTCCACTATCGTTAAATTGAAAAATACTAATATCATTAATTTGGATGGGTCTTAAGTCTTTGTTCGCACTTAAATCATTTATATTACTGACTATGATTGGTTTTATGCCTGCATTTATAGATGCCACTGCATCAGTCCTAACTTGATCACCAACATAATAAACCCTCGCTGTTCCGTCTAAACTCAACCTTTTTATAGCCTCTAAAAGAGTGTCTGGGTTAGGTTTGCCAATCCTATCCTTATTTATCCCTATAGCTATAATATCTTTATCTGGGAAAAGAGCCTCTATTTGCCTATCTAGAGAACCTTGATTCTTATTACTTACTACAGCAATTGGTATATTCTTTTTCTCGAGAAAACTTATTAAGTCTCCAGCTCCCTCCATAAGTGTTAGGTAATCTAATTCTATTTCTTTTCTTTTTTCTACAAATAAATTTATGGCTTTCTCTATAACTTCTTCCCCATATTGCGAATATTGGTTAGTAAAAAATTTTTCAGCTGTTGGAAAAAATTTACTTTTTTGATCCTCACTATTCCAATTTTCTAAACCTTCAACTGTATATCCCGCTTTTTTCATCTCATCAAAAGTATGATTTAATGCTATAAGCGTAGCCTGTTCAGAATCTGCTAGGGTTAAATCCCAATCAAAAATAACTGCTGAAACCCCTATATTATCATTTCCACGAGCAATGGCAGCTTTAATTTTTCCGTCGTATAAAATGTTAGAGGGGGCATCACCCTCCAATTGAAGAAAACCTCTATTAGGATTATAGCAATTGTCTATGGAAAATTCTTCACCAGTGCGTGTAATCATATTTTGCAAAATATAAGTTGTAAACTGTGCAACAGCATTTTGACTTAAATTTAAGCTAGGTTGATTATATAATCTTGTTGTATGTTTATTTGGGTCAACCACTGTTTTTATTTCAAAACTACCATCAATTAATTGTTTTCCAAAAAATACTATCTGTTCAGGAATATCAGCAAACATAACTATTTTAGTGGGAGATATTTGGAATATAGTCATTCCATCTTTATGATTTATGGGTTTTGGTAATTTATTTGGATCATAGAATAAAGCCCTAGAATCCTCTGTACCGTTTATATAAATTTCCGTAACATCATCTTGTAAAGGATAGTTGAGCCTACCCACATTCCCAGTAGCAAGTATTCTTATTCTTTTATAATATTCTGTATTAAACTCTTGTTGTGAATTAATCATCATTCTGGCAAAAACAGAACCATAGCTTTTTGTAAAAAAATTAACATCAAGGTCGGTATTAACTAATAATGGTTTAATTATTTTTTCAAAAAAATCTCTTGAAGCATCAGAAAAGAAATGTGTTGGATCATTATTAAAAAGCCATATATTATTTTCTTGTCTGTCGTCGTAAGATATTGAGACAAAATTTACATTTTTACCATTAATACCACTACCACCCATCTTCTTTTCTGCCAGCCCCATAAATCCATTTATTTCTCTGGGCGAATTATGAGTAGTACTTATACCAGGCAAGCATATTATTACTGGAAGGTCTGTAGGTATTTTCTCAATTTCCAACAACCTTGAAGAACCATCTTCATTAATAACTCTTTGCCATAATTTTATTGCTGGCAATCTTTTATTCATAATTTAACCTATAGTTTCCCCATAACTAAAGATTGATTATGTTTCATTTCCGTTAAACTATCTTGATTTTTATTAAATTCTCTTTTTTTTCTTTTTATCAGTATAGAAAAATATGTTTTTGGTATACATATATCTGTATCGCAAAGATTGATTTTTTCAAAATCCAAAGCTATCTCAAGCACTTTATTAGCTAAATTTAGCAACATATCAAACAATTGCCCGCCTAATTCTTCTAAAGTGTTTTTTAATTCAAGAAGACCTGTTCTTAAAGGACCGTATGGTTCATTTAAAGTTATTTTTGACATATTTATTGATTAATATTGTTA
>JBKCHH010000048.1:0-6102 GCA_046302855.1 Alphaproteobacteria bacterium | reverse complement strand
AGTGGTTTCATCTGGCAAATCATCACCTAAGGCAAATCCCGTAAACTGCAAAAAATCAAGCCTTACGCATAAACTTTGCTCTAACGCAGGATCACTCAAACTATGCCACTGCCCCAGCAGCAACGCTTTAAACATTTTCAGTGTACAATATCCCGTCGGACCACTTTCCTTGTGCACCCCTTTAAGAATATCCAAAAACCTGCCCCAATCAAGCAAACTATCTAGCTTAACCAACTGATTCTCAAAACCCAAATGCTTTTGTAAACCCAGCTCAAAAAAACTTGCCATACCTTGCCTCCTTTATGACTGAGAAAGTAGAATCAGGCAAGGTCTTTTTAACCAATCCGCTTAATTTTAGCCCCCACAAGGGAGAGTTTTTCTTCAATTTTTTCATAACCTCTATCTAGGTGATAAACCCTATCGATAATGGTTTCCCCTTTTGTGGCAAGCCCAGCTAGAATTAAGGAGACAGAGGCTCTAAGATCAGTTGCCATTACTTGGGCTGGCTTTAAATGCTCCACCCCTGTTATGTGAACTAGCTCACCCTTTTCTTCAATTTTTGCCCCCATGCGACGAAGTTCGGCAATATGCATGAAGCGATTTTCAAAAATATTTTCGGTAATTTCGCTTACCCCCTTAGCTAAACACATTAAGGCTACCCATTGTGCCTGCATATCGGTTGGAAAGCCCGGAAATATCTCTGTTTTTATAGATACTGGTTTAATGGTTTTGGAAGCCTTTATGGATACGGTATTTTGCCCAATTTCTACCTTTGCCCCCGTTTTTTCTAGCGATTCAAAAACCGTTACTAAATGGCTTGGCTCTAGGTCTTGTAAGGTTAAATCACTATTGGTTATTTGGGCAAGAATTGCAAAGGTGCCAGCCTCTATTCTATCGGCAATTACATTATGCACCGCCCCGCTTAAGTGTTCCACCCCATCTATTATAATGGTAGCAGTGCCAGCCCCCTTAATTTTAGCCCCCATTTTGTTTATAAGATTGGCTAAATCTACAATCTCTGGCTCTTTGGCAGCATTAGTGATGGTTGTTTTTCCTTTTGCAAGGCTAGCTGCCATTAAGATATTTTCTGTTGCCCCAACGGAAGGAAAGCGAAAATTAATCTCTGCCCCAGTTAGATGCCCCTTTTTAGTTTTAGCTATTATATACCCGCCATCTATTTGAATTTCTGCCCCCATCTTTTCAAGCGCTTCTAGATGAATATCAACTGGTCTTGTGCCAATGGCACAGCCACCCGGTAAAGAAACCTTTGCCTCACCAAATCTGGCAAGCATAGGGCCTAACACTATTACAGAGGCTCGCATTTTTCTTACAATATCATAAATAGCGGTTAGATTGTTGATGTCTTTTCCGCTTAAACTAATAACGCTATTGCTAAAAATTTGGCTTTTTAAATTATGCTCTTTTTTTATTACTACGCCAAGGCTTGAAAGAAGTTCAAGCATGGTTTTAATATCGGCTAATTCTGGCACATTGTGTAGCTCGATAGTTTCCTTAGTTAAAATAGAGGCGGCAAGCAAGGGTAGGGCAGAGTTTTTAGCTCCAGAAATTTTAATTTCGCCACTTAATTTATTGCCACCTGATACTAAAATTTTTTCCATAGATTTTGTTATTTTGTGAAATCTATAACTTAAAATACCTTGAAATAAAGGGCTTAAAATATTATTGAAGGGCATCAAAAAAAATTTAAGAGTAAAAATGACACAAGAAAAATGGGTATATTTTTTTGGGGATGGTAAGGCAGAAGGCAGTTCTGCTATGAAAAACTTGCTTGGTGGCAAGGGGGCAAACTTGGCAGAAATGAGCTCTATTGGCCTGCCTGTTCCGCCAGGGCTTACCATTACTACTGAGGTGTGCAATTATTTCTATGCCAATAAAAGAACCTATCCTAAAAATCTTGAATTACAGGTTAAAGAAAATATCCGCCACATAGAACAGCTAGTTAGCACAAAATTTGGCGATGGCTCTAATCCTTTGCTCCTTTCAGTTCGCTCTGGTGCTAGAAGTTCAATGCCTGGTATGATGGATACTATTTTAAACCTAGGGCTTAACGATAAAACCGTTTTAGGCCTAGCAAAAAAATCAAACAATGAAAGGTTTGCTTTTGATAGCTACCGTCGCTTTATTCAAATGTATTCCGATGTGGTTTTGGGCGTTGAAAAACATCTTTTCGAAGAAATTTTAGATTACAAAAAGCAAGATAAGGGCGTTTATGACGATGTCTCTTTAGATGCAGAAGATTTAAAAGAAATAGTGGGTCTGTATCTTGAAAAGGTTATAGAAGAAACTGGCAAGCCCTTTCCGCAAGATGTTGAAGAGCAACTGTGGAACGCCATTTCTGCCGTGTTTAAATCTTGGATGAACGACAGAGCCATTACCTACCGCAAAATGTATGACATCCCTGCACAATGGGGCACGGCTGTGAATGTTCAGGCAATGGTTTTTGGTAATATGGGGGATGCTTCTGCCACGGGCGTTGCCTTTACTCGCGACCCTTCAACGGGTGAGAAAATATTTTACGGTGAATATTTAATAAATGCCCAAGGGGAAGATGTGGTGGCAGGCATTAGAACGCCACAGCAAATAAGTATTGAAGGTAGAAAAAAACAGGGTTCAGACCTGCCATCTATGGAAGAAACCATGCCAGAGGTTTATAAGGAGCTTCTTCGCATTCAAAAGATTTTAGAAAATCACTACCGTGATATGCAAGATATTGAATTTACGGTGCAGAATAAAAAATTATGGATGCTTCAAACCAGAAACGGTAAAAGAACGGCCAAATCTGCCGTTAAGGTTGCCATTGATATGGTAAATGAGGGGCTAATTTCTAAAAAAGAGGCAATTTTGCGGGTAGAGCCTTCAAGCCTTGATCAGCTCTTACACCCATCTTTAGATAAAAATGCTAAAAAGATTTTGTTGGCAAAAGGCTTGCCAGCCTCACCCGGTGCGGTTTCAGGCAAGGTGGTATTTTCGGCTCATGATGCTCAAGAACTGGCCTCACGGGGCGAAGATGTGATTCTAGTTCGCACCGAAACTAGCCCGGAAGATATTAATGGCATGAGCGTGGCTAGGGGCATTCTAACCGCAAGAGGGGGCATGACCTCCCACGCAGCGGTTGTGGCTAGAGGCATGGGTAGGGCGTGCGTTAGCGGGGCATCTACAATAGAAATTAATTATCACAAAAAGGAATTAAGGGCTGGAAGCAAAATTATAAAAGAAAATGAAATTATTACCATAGATGGTGGTAGTGGCGAGGTGTTTGAAGGCAAGGTTCCAACCATCTCCCCTGAGCTTGGCAATGATTTTGCTACCCTTATGCGTTGGGCAGATGAATTTAGGCAGTTAAAAGTAAGGTGCAATTCAGAAACTTTAGAAGATGCCAAGGTGGCAAGGGAATTTGGGGCAGAAGGTATAGGCCTGTGTAGAACAGAACATATGTTCTTTAACGAAAACCGCATTAATGTAGTGCGGGAAGTAATAATTGCGGAAAATGAAGAGATTAGAAACAGGGCAATAGCAAAACTTCTACCCTTTCAACGCAAAGATTTTGTAGAAATTTTTACTGTAATGGATGGGCTACCTGTAAACATTCGTCTGCTTGACCCGCCACTGCATGAGTTCTTGCCAGAAAATGAAAAGGATGTTTTAGAAATTTCTAAAACTACCGGCATTAGTGTAGAAAAAATCCATCGCAAAATTGAAGGGTTAAAAGAAGTAAACCCGATGCTTGGGCATAGAGGTTGCAGGCTTGGCATTACTTACCCAGAACTATACAAAATGCAGGTGCAAGCAATAATGGAGGCTGCTTGCGAGGTTGCCAAAAAAGGCTTTAAGGCAATACCTGAAATTATGATTCCCATAGTAATGAATAAAAAAGAGCTGGAAATTCTTCGTAGTCAAACCGAAGCGGTGGCGAAAGAGGTAATAGCAAAAAGTGGCGTAAAGATAGATTATCAAATTGGCACCATGATAGAACTGCCTCGAGCTGCTCTGCAAGCAGGTGAAATTGCTAGCTTTGCCGATTTTTTTAGCTTTGGCACTAATGATTTAACGCAAACCACCCTTGGTATTTCTCGTGATGATTCTGCCAATTTTATTAATGAATATATCGCCAAAGGCATTGTTGCTAAAGACCCCTTTGCCACGCTAGATATAGAAGGGGTAGGTGAGCTAATAAAAATAGCTGTTGAGCGGGGCAGAAAAGTAAAACCAACCTTAAAACTAGGAATTTGTGGCGAACATGGTGGCGACCCAGCCTCAATAGAATTTTTCCACAAGGTGGGGCTAAATTATGTTTCCTGCTCGCCCTACCGCGTACCCATCGCAAGGCTGGCTAGTGCTAGAGCGGGGTTGGTAGATTAGTTTAAGCCATCAAACGCTCTAATCCACCTTTGCCCTTAAAAAACCATCAATATCTTTTAAAACGGGGGCTAGGTTTTGTTTTAAGGGCGAAAGGGCGGTTATTATATCTATATGGTCAATATTGGGATATATTTTAATTTCATATTTACCCCCTTTTTGTTTTAAAGTCTTTTCAAGTTTATCTAAATTACTTTTGCCAACATCCTTATCTTTTTCGCCCCAAAGCAAAAGCATTGGTGCTTGTTTGCCATCAATATAGGTTAAAACCTGCATATTTGGATAGTTTTCTTTGGGGGCAAACATTGCTTCTAAATCTTTATCATCTGGAGTAAAATTGTAAGGCCCAGCAATGCCTACAAAGGCTTTTATGTAGCTTCTACTAGCCTTTTGTTTTAGCAAATATTCATTATTGGCTATAAGCAACGCCCCTATATGAGCGCCGGCGGAATGGCCCATAACAAATAGATTGTTTTTATCACCGTTATAACTTTTCACATTATTGTAGGCCCAAACTACCGCCTTTGCCCCGTCTTCTTGCCAAGTGGGGAATTTTACCATAGGGTATTTTACATAATCTGGTATTATTACAATGTAGCCTTTTTTGGTAAAGGCATCGGCAACAAATCTATAGTCTTGCCTTTTGCCATTCATCCACTTACCACCGTGAAAAAACACAATAACGGGGGAGGGCTTATCTGCTTTTTTAGGATAGTATAAATCTAACTTACTGCCATAGTTGCTGCCAAAGTCTAAGTTTCTTACTATCTTTTGATTGCTGAAAAGGGTGGGGAAATTAATAACAAAAATGCCAAGCTGGGTGCAGGCAGAATTTAAAAAAAGCAAACCCAGCAGTAAAAGTTTCTTAATCATCACCCTACCAAACTGTTTAAAGTTTTGGGTAGATGAGAAATAACATCAGAGGCTATCATGCCCATTTTTAAAGGTCTTGCTGTTTCTGCGTGGAGCCATACGCCAGCGGCAGCTGCGTAAAAGGGCGTCATCCCTTGTGCTAGTAAACCTGCTATTATGCCAGATAGAACATCGCCACTGCCAGCCGTAGCCAAGTTGTTAGAGGAATTGGCATTGATTATAACCTTATTAGAATCAGTAATAACCGTATCGTTCCCCTTATAAACTATTACTGTTCCAGTTTGTTTGGCGGCATTAATTGCCTGCTCTATCTTATTGCCCTCTAGTTTAAACAGCTTGTGAAATTCACCCGCATGTGGGGTTAAAACACAGTTTTGATGTAAATGTTTAAATAGGTCTTTAGGATTGTTAGCAAAAGTACTAATGGCATCTGCATCTATTACTACTGGTTTTTTGGTTTTTAGAACCTCTATTACTTTTTTTCTAGTGTCATCACTAATACCAAGACCTGGGCCTACTACAAAGGAGCTAATTTTATCATCCCCAATTATTGAAACCATACCCCAAAAATTATCATAAGATTTTATAATTAAGCTTGGGTCAATAGTGGAAAACAAAAAGAAATCATTGCGATTAACCAGCAATTTCACCATGCCACAGCCAGATCTAGCAGCTGAAAGGGAAGCTAGCTTGCTAGCCCCAATATAGTCTTGCTCGCCTGCCACCACCATACAAACACCCTTTTGATATTTATGAACATCAACATCAAAATTCACAAACATTTTTTGCCAAACTTTTGGGTCATTTAAAAAAACGCTTGGCTTTAACTGTTTTAAAACATCTTCTACAATA
>JBKCHH010000047.1:0-7395 GCA_046302855.1 Alphaproteobacteria bacterium | reverse complement strand
ATTAATAAATTATTGAGAGTGTCTAGCTCTATTCTACACTCTTAAAATTTGAAATTCAATTAGTGGAGTTTTACCAGTTAGGTCTTCCACCTTTTTTCTAACCACACTGCGACACTTATCAAATAGCTTTTTGTAATCTTTGCGACTCATATTATCCACTGTAATGGCAAGGTCATTACTAAGGGAGGTTAAAAAGCTCTCATAAATATGGTGGTCTATAACCCCCGGCATGGCAACGGCTGGCTCTGCAATAAGCTCATCTTGCTTATCTAAAACTATTGTTACAAATATTATGCCTTCATCACGCATTCTGCGACGAAGTGTCATAACCTCGCCATCATCTGGTTGTAAAATTCTGCCATCTACCGCTAAATAACCAGTTTTTACCTGCTTGATAACATGTGGATTGCCCGGCGCAATTCTTACCATCGCACCATTTTTTACTTGAACCGCAAACTTTACACCCATTTCTTTCGCAAACCTTATATGCTCTGCTAAATGCACCGGCTCACCGTGAACAGGAATTGAAATATTTGGGCGAACCATAGAATACATTTTTGCTAGCTCTTCCCTTGATGGGTGGCCAGACACATGCACCTTGTGATCTTTTTCCGTTACCACCTCACAGCCTAAATGAACAAATTTATTGAATAAATCAAAAATTTTCCTCTCATTACCGGGGATTATTTTAGAAGAAAACACAACCGTATCTTGCTTAGAGAGCTTAATGTTTGGATGTTCGCCCCTTGCAATTTTACTCATCGCTGCCCTTGTTTCACCTTGGCAACCAGTGCATAGAACCAAAACCTCATCCCTTTTAAAATGTTTTAGTTCCTTATCACTGTGAAAATCACCTAAATTGGTTAGATAGCCAGTTTGCTTAGCTATTGTAGAAATCCTTCGCATACTCCAACCAGCAATTACTACCTTCCGCTTTAATTTTTTGGCAATCTTAGCAATTGTGTGCATTCTTGCCACATTAGAGGCGAAGGTTGAAACCACTACCATGCCTTTTTTGCCCTTTAATAGGCGGTAGAAACTATCTTCTAGGTCTCCTTCAGAGCCTGAATGTTTGGGGTTAAAAACATTAGTAGAATCACAAACTATTGCCAAGGCACCTTCTTTACCTAAAGCCTTTAGAGCCTTTTCGTTGGTAAGTGGACCTTCTACTGGTTCTGGATCAAACTTCCAATCACCCGTATGCAAAACCTTGCCATATTCAGTTTTTATCACAACCGCATTCATTTCAGGAATTGAGTGGGTAATTTGAATAAATTCTAGCTCAAAAGGCCCCACATTAAAGGTAGAATTGGGCTGAATTTCAATTATTTTAGCCTTATCTAACTGACCATTTTCTGCCAGTTTATATTTTGCCACTTCCGCCGAAAAGGGCGTGGCATAAATTGTGCAACCCAGTTCCTTATACAAATAACCAACACTTCCTATGTGATCTTCATGGGCGTGGGTGAATACTATGCCAACCAAATCTTTTTTATGTTCCTTAATAAAAGATAAATCTGGAGCTAACATATCGCAACCCGGGTGCCTATCATGCGCAAAGCCAGCGCCTAAATCTACCATAAGCCATTTGCCCTTGTAGCGATACAAGTTCACATTCATGCCAATTTCATTAGAGCCACCAAGTGGCAAAAATAACAAATCATTTTGGTGAGTATGATGAACGGTAGAGTTTTCTAGGTCTATTTGGTTAGTTTTAGATGATTCTTGCTTATTTTTTGGGGGATTTTTTTCTTTCTTCTGCATTTAAATTTTTGTTATTTAACCTTCTGTTTGGCTTATATATAGGGGCTAATAATTTAAATAAAATATAAATGTTGGCTAATTAACCTTTCCTTAATCATTTAATTGCAACTTGTAATTTAAAATTACATAAAATAATAAATGAAGGGAGTATCAAAAAAAGTTAAAACTCGTTTAAGAAATATTCATAGAATGAAATCCATTTTTAAAATAATAGTAAGTGTATTATTGCTTTCTTTTTACTCTCACCTTGCCCTTTCGGCGGAAATTAATGATAAGAAAAAAGATTTTTATGAAAAGGTAATTAAACTAGAGCCAAATAATGAAGATAACCGGTTTCGCTACGCCTTTGAACTCTATAGCCTAAAACAGTTTGATAAGGCAGAGGAGCAAAATAACCATCTGTTAAAAATTAATCCTGAAAATAAAGATGGCAAATTATTACAAGCAGAACTAGAGGAAATAAAGAAGCTATCCAACCCAGCTGAGATAGATAAAAGGGTGGCAGACTATTCCTTTAATGTGCTAAATACTTCGCTAAAAGATTTAAATTCTGAAATAAAAGATACCGAAGAGGGTTTAAAAAAGCTAGATTCATTAAACAATAACAGCCTACCTAAGGCGAAAGAAAGTTTAAGCCAAAACTTAAAAGAAAAGTATGATATATGCTCTTATAAAAGTGCCTATGCTAGGGGGTCAGATGAATATAAAGAATCACTACTTATTTCTAACTATGTAATAAAGGGCTTGAGTGAAGATGCTGAAAAACTCTATCGCGAGCTTATCACCAAGTTTCCAGATTCGCCAGATGCAAGGCTAGATTATGCTAACTTTCTAATTAATCAAAAAAGAATCACAGATGCTGAAAAAATAACATTGCAGTTAAAGGAATTCTACCCAAGCAATCCTTTGCTGTTGTTTAATTTAGATCAAATTAATCTGCTTAAAACTAAAAAAGATTTGGATTTAGAAAATGCTCTAAACGATTATCGCCTTAACTTCGCCCAGTTTAGCCTAGCTAAATTACAGTGTATAATTGATAAGTAGAGCTATTCCAAAAAATTTGGTATATAGGCTATTTTGCTTGGTTCTTTGCCAAAACCCTCTAGTTCCTTAGCTGTTCTTTTGTTTACTGTAAAAAAGTATTTTCCATTAAGCATTTTTTTTACACTGCCACCGTGATTAATGAAAATAATTGGAATATTGGTAGCAGATAACAATAGATTCGCAAACCTTGCATTGTGGGCAATAATAAGGCTTGGGGCTATTTTTTTGAATTTTCCTCTTAAATAAAATTTATAAAAAAAATAACAAAAGGAGATATTAATAAATCTACTATAAATAATGCTTTTTGGCTTTTGCTTTAACACCTTAATAAATTTAGCATTTTTAGGAACTAGATTGATTACTTGAAATTCTAAACTTTCAAACAGCCTATTATAGTTTAAAAAAGCCTTTTCTAGCCCGCCCTGCCTACTATTATAGGTAATGTTAAGAACTGGTCTAGCCTTATCTAAATTAGAAAAGTTTATGGATAGATATTTTTGCAATTCAGATTGTACCTTTTTAAAACTGTAATCACGCAGTTTTAAGCTAGCGTTTTTTATAAAACTTTGTTGAAGTTTTTTATTAGAAAGCAGGTGTTTTATTTTATTAGCTAAATCTTTGGCATCGCCATTGTTAAATATTAGTGCCGTTTTGCCATCTTCTAAAATATCATTAGCGCCATCGGTGTTGGAGGAAATAATTGGCTTTTTGTATTGCATTGCCTCTAAAAACACTAGTCCAAAAGGTTCGGTTTTAGATGGCACGATAAAAATATCTATTTTTTCAAAAAAACTGGGCAAATCATTCACCCAGCCTAAGAATTCAACTTTTTGAGAAAGGTTTAAACTTTGGGCAAGGTTTTTAAGATTTTTCTCTTCTGCCCCCTCCCCACCAATAACTAGCGATACTTCTAAATTCTCTTTAATCAAAATTGCCATGGCTTGCAGTAAAACATCAAAACCCTTTTCTTTAGCTAGCCTACCTATAGCCCCTATTTTATACTGCATAAAATTACTTAAAAAATCCTTACAAACTTTGGGCGAACCAGTAATTTATCACCAGTTTTTATCCCCTCATTTTCAATAGCAGTTCTTGGCACTTCTGCTTGAATGATATTATCTTGTTCATCTAGCATTTCTACCCTAACTAAAGAGCCAGCATAGTTTATATGGATAACCCTTGCCTTTATGTAAGATTTTTCATCCTTATTCTTGGTAATATATATTTCATGTGGTCTTGAATATAGTTTTTTAGCCTTGGCAGAATTATTTAGAGTAATTTCGCCATTTTTTTCTACCTCGCCACTAAAACAGGTGTAGGAGCCTAAAAAATCATACACAAAAAGATTAGCTGGGTTGTGATAAACCTCATCCGGCGTGCCAACCTGCTCTATTTTGCCATTGCTCATTATAACTATTTCATCGGCTACTTCCATTGCCTCTTCTTGATCATGAGTTACAAAAATGCTGGTTATGTGGATTTCGTTGTGGAGCTTACGCATCCATAGCCTTAGCTCTTTTCTCACCTTAGCATCTAAGGCGCCAAAGGGCTCATCTAAAAGAAGCAGTTTTGGTTCAATAGCCAAGGCTCTGGCAAGTGCTACCCTTTGCCTTTGCCCGCCAGATAACTGGCTTGGGTAGCGGTTGGCAAAATTATGCATATGAACCAGCTTTAGGAGCTTATTTACCTTATCCACAATTTCTTTTTCACTTGGCCTAAATTTTTTATTGCGAACCCTTAGTCCATAGGCAACATTTTCAAAAACGCTCATATGTTTAAACAGGGCGTAGTGCTGAAAAACAAAGCCAACCTGCCTTTCTTTCGCCCTTTGCTTGGCGGTATTATTACCATTTAGCAAAATTTTGCCACTATCTGGAATTTCTAGCCCCGCAATAACGCGAAGCAGAGTAGTTTTTCCACTGCCTGAAGGCCCAAGCAAAGCCGTTAGCTTGCCAGATTTTACCTCTAGATTAATATTGTGCAAAACGCCAGTAGAGCCAAAGTTCTTGTTTATATTTTCTATTGAAATTCCCATAATCTAATTTTTTTTAGCGGTTTTTTTCTCTACCAGATTTTTTAACAGTAGCGTTATTAATGCCAGCAGAGTTAATATAGAGGCAGCTGCAAATGAGGCAGAGAAATTATACTCATTATAAAGCATTTCTACATGCAGTGGTAAAGAGTTGGTTTGCCCCTTAATATGCCCAGATACTACTGAAACTGCTCCAAATTCTCCCATTGCCCTAGCATTACATAATAAAACCCCATAAAGTAAAGCCCATTTAATGTTAGGCAAGGTAATTTTGAAGAAGGTTTTTAGCCCACCGGCACCTAGCAAAATGCTGGCTTCCTCTTCATCCTTGCCTTGCTCTTGCATCAGCGGAATAAGCTCGCGCGCTACAAAGGGAAAGGTTACAAAAATGCTAACTATTATTAACCCCGTTAGGTGGAAAATAATTTTAATGCCGTTATTTTCTAAAAATCCGCCAATTACAGAGTGGCTACCTAGAAGCAAAATATACATTAAACCTACTACTACAGGGGAGATGGAAAAGGGCAGGTCTATTAGGGTTATTAGAATCTGCTTTCCCCTAAATTCATATTTAGTAATTGCCCAGCTTGCCATAATGCCAAAAAATAGATTTAGCGGAACGGCAACAAGGGCTATAATTAGCGTGAGTTCCACGGCAAATAGAGTATCTTCGCTTAAAATATTACTAAAATACACATTCCATCCTTTAGAAAACGCCTCTACAAATACTACTGATACCGGAATTAAGATTATGGCGAATAAAAAAGCTATTGCCGTAGCGGTTAGTAGAATCTTCACCCATATAGGGTCATTATGAATTTTTTGCATATTTACCCCTCTAATCCTTAAATTTTTTGTATAGTTTTTTCTGCATAGAGTTAATTAAAAACAGCAGGCAGAATGAAACAGTCAGCATCATTAGGGCAACAACGGTAGCACCATTATAATCGAACTGTTCTAGCTTGGTGATAATTATTAATGGCACAATTTCAGACACAAATGGCACATTGCCAGCAATAAAAATTATCGAACCATATTCACCAAGGCACCTAGCAAAGGCCATGGTAAAGCCAGTGAGTAGGGCGGGGAACAGATAGGGGAAAATTACCCTCACGAAAGTTTGCCACCTGCTTGCCCCTAGGCTTATAGAGGCCTCCTCAAACTCCTTATCTAAATCACTCAAAACTGGTTGCAGGGAACGCACAATAAAGGGTAGCCCAATAAATACTAGGGCAACTATAATACCAAGGGGAGTGTAGGAAATCTTTATGCCATATTCAGCAAAAAACCTTCCTATTGCGCCATCTGGAGCGTAGATGGCAGAAAGGGCAATGCCTGCCACAGCGGTGGGTAGAGCAAAGGGCAGGTCTATTATAGCATCTAATAGTTTTTTAAAAGGAAAGGAGTATCTAACCAACACCCAAGCTATTATTAGCCCAAAGAACACATCTATCACCACAGCTATGAATGAGCATAAAAAGGTAATCCAAAAGGAATACAATATTCTGCTACTAGAGATATTTTTCCAGAACTCTTCTAAAGGAACCTCAAAGCCCCTATAGATAAGGGCAAGAATGGGGATAATAACAATAAGGCTTAAATAAAACAGGGTAAAGAAAAAGGTTAAATGAAACCCAGGAATTATAGAGGGGTTCTTAAGATTTCTTGTAAAGCTAGGCATTGATAGAGTATTTTGTTTATTTAAGAGTTAGGGCAGTTATGGATACTCAGCTGAGAGCTGATTTTAGGCAATCCAGAAGAGTAGTGCAGAAAAATAATATTTACAAATCCAATTTTCTTAACACAGTTCTTCCTAATAGTAATTTTCTTATACCAATTCTCATTTATAAAAGAACAAACAAGGAAATCCGTCATTGCGAGGAGGGCTTTGCCCGACGCGGCAATCCACAACAAAGGTCTTTCTTGAAATAAAAGACCTAGAACCAAAGCTCTATCTTGTTTATGGATTGCTTTGTCGCTTTGCTCCTCGCAATGACGATATTCCATTAATTTAGTAATTTCAAATATAGGAATTGGTATTAAAAAAATGCCCCCAAAGTTTCTTAAAAGTTATTATTTTGGGGAGCCTTATACCACCCCCCACCCAATTTGCAATTGCTAATTACTACTATTATGATAGGAATTTGGGGGATGGGGGAGAAATTTGGGGTTATTTGTTTTTTATTAATACTTTATTAACTTTTGTTTTGTAGAATGCCTCTATAGTTTTTTATTGTATATGCTAGAATTTGAAAAAAAACTTTATCATAAAATTGTTGCCTTGCATGGTGATGCAGAAAGGCTTGTTTCTATTTTAGAAAAAGAAAAGGTTATAAATAGAGAAGAGCAAATAGCTGTAGCTATGCCAGTTATTAATCAACTGCTTGAAACAATAGATAAACTATCTGTTTGTATAGAAGGGCATATAAAAAAACATAAGAACGATAAAGTGATAAAAAAAGAAATTAACGATAGTATTACGAAATTTTATAACACTCTTTATATGGCTAAAGAAAAAGGAGAAGAAATAAAATTAAGAATTAACAATATTAATC
>JBKCHH010000046.1:0-7352 GCA_046302855.1 Alphaproteobacteria bacterium | reverse complement strand
CCAAACAAATCCACTAAAAAACTTCTTTAAAGTTTTGTTCTCTTTTAAAAAGGAGCTGGTTTTTATAACCATTGGCATAGTTTTGGTATCGATAAGTATTGTGCTAATAGGCTATAGCCTTAGGCATTTTGTGGATTCTGGGTTATTAAATAATGAAAAAAGCACGGTTATTTTAGAAAATAAAATTATTGCCCTGTTGTTTTTGGTGTTTTTGTTATCTTTTGGCTCTTTTATAAGGAGTTTTTTTGTAAATTCCTTAGCACAAAAGCTAGTATCAAAACTTAGAGTCTTAGCCTTTAAAAAGGTTATTCTAACGCAAAACACCAACCAAAACTTTCATTATGAAATTGAACATAATTTAGGGGCTATTGAAAACCTAACCGCAACCTCCCTAATTTTCGCCATTAGAAACACCATTTTACTTACCACCAGCTTTATTCTTATCTATATTGAAAACCCGCATTTTTTGCTAAAGCTAATTTTAATAATTCCCCTTATTTTTATCCCCTTAGTTCTGTTTGGCAGAAGGTTAAAAGCGAAGGCTGGCAAAGAAAAGGAGATTAAAAAAAACCTCTCGCAGTTTTTGTTTGAGAATTTTTCTGCACTTAAGTCTTTGCAGATTTTTGGGGCAGAAGAATTGGCAATAAAAAAGCTGGAAGATAAGGAACAAACCTTGCGTAGAATTAGCTTTACTAAAACTCTGCTTCGCTCATCTTTAGTATCACTCGTAATTTTTGTGGTGATTTCTTACATGGTGTATTTACTGTGGCGGGTGGGGTTGGAGATTATTAACAATAATATTTCTTTGGGCGAGCTAACTTATCTGGTATTTTTTTCAGTTTTACTGGCTAGCTCTTTTGTATCCCTAGCAGATAGCTACTCTAACTCTGCCAATTTAAAAACGGCGTTAAAAAAGGTTTTTGAAATCATCCATTTGAAAATTATCAATCAAAAAGGTTCGGTGGAAATTAAAAATTTTAAAAAACTAGAGCTAAAAAATGTTAGTGATAATCTTGGCATTTTGAAATCTATCAATTTAACTATAAATAGTGGCGATTTTGTTGCCTTTGTTGGGCAAACTGGGGCTGGAAAATCTAGCCTGTTTAATTTAATTCTAGGCTTTTTACAGGCAAAAGAGGGCGAAATTTTAATCAATAATGAAAATATTTCCAATGTTAGCAACTATCTAGAAAAAATAGCCCTAGTGCCACAAAATGAAATTATCTTTAGTGAAAGTTTGAAGGAAAACATCTGTTTAGGGCGTGAAGGTGAAGTTGATGAGCTAATTAAAAGTTTAGATTTGGAGCATCTTAAAAACTTTGCAGAGCTGCCAAAAGGTTTATCTGGCGGGGAAAGACAAAGGATTCTAATCGCTAGGGCAATTTTTAAAAAGGCGGAAATTATTTTGCTAGATGAACCCACCGCTTCGCTAGATTTAATTACAGAAGAGCGGGTGAAAGAGCTACTATTTTCCCTAAAGGAAAAAGCCACTATTTTAGTGATAGCCCACAGAATTTCCACTGTTTTAAAGGCAGATAAGATTGTAATAATGGATAAGGGCGAAATTATTGATATCGGCACCCATAAACAACTTTTAACCAAAAACGCCTTTTATAAATCCCTTATTGCACTGCACTTTATTGAGGAGTAGTGGGTTATTTAACCCACATTTCTTTAATTATGCACCATCTGAATTTCCGGTAGTGTGGTAGTTAAAACTTCTGTGATAGTGCATTAAATAAGACATCTCCTTCATATTTAAGCTATCGAAATTAATTAGCTTTTCTTCGTAAGGAACTATTGTTAGGTTTCTAAAGGTTAAAAGGCCTTTTCTATAGCTTTTTACTACCTGCACTAAATTTTCTATGCGGATGCCGTATTTATTTTCAAAATAAAGCCCCGGTTCGTTAGAAAGAACCATACCCTCTTTTATTTCCGCAAAACCCCTTTTAGAAATGCTAGCTGGCCCTTCGTGCACATTTAAAAAATACCCCACCCCATGCCCTGTTCCATGGTTAAAATCTAATCCCCTATCCCAAAAAAACTTTCTTACAATCCCATCTAAACTAGCCCCAGTAGTGCCTTGAGGAAAGTTAGCGTGAAGCAAAGCAATATGGGCTTTTAGCACCAGAGTATAGTGTTCCTTTTGTTCAGCCGTTGGCCTGCCGATTGCTATGGTTCTAGTAACATCGGTAGTGCCATATTTATACTGCCCGCCACTATCTAGCAGTAATAAACCATTGCCTGAAATTTTTTTATTGGTTTTAGGTGTGGCGTGATAATGCACTATCGCCCCATTTTCATTAAAGCCGGCGATAGTATCAAAAGATGGACCAACAAAGTTTTTATCTTTTTTTCTAAACTCCAGCAGTTTTTCTGCCACTTCAATTTCACTGGTGCTTTCAACTTCACTTAACCAATCAAAAAACAGCTTAAAAGCCTTAGCATCCCTTATATGAGCCTTTTTTATGTTCTTAATTTCGCTAGCATTTTTAATTGATTTTAGCTCGGTTACAATATCACTTGCCTCAAACTTTTCTCCAGAAATTAAATTGTAGTGATTAAAACTAGTGGTTTTTGGGTTTAGCCTTACAGATTTTAACTTTGGCAAATACTGCTCGAATTCTTGAATTGGGTTTATTTCAAAATTATACTCCTTACCAATTTCTAGCTTTTTTATATCCAAAAAAACCTCCAAACCCTTTATTTTGCTAACTAAGGCGTAGGAAAAAACTATAGGAGTATGTTCTAAATCTGCCCCCCTAATGTTTAGTAGCCAGCAGATTGAGGTAGGGTCGTTTAACAACAGATAATCTTGCCCCAGTTCTGCTAAAATCTGCTTAAACTTTTCTGTAGCAGAAAGCCCTGCCTCTCTTAAAGGGATTTCAAATATTTTTTTGGGCTTTGGCTGGGCGACTGAAAAGATTTTTTCTAGCCCACTACCTACTTCTTTTAAATTGATACCTTGCCTTTGATAATTCCTAACCTCATCAATAGTATGCAAATTGCCATCAAAGCCTACACCCAAGTTTTTTCCTTTTAGGAATGCTAGCGGAGTTAGCTCTTCAAAATCATAAATAGAGAACTGGTTTAAGTCTATCTCTTGCTTGGCTTGTAGGGTGTATCTGCCATCGGTAAAAAACACTGATTTTTGATTTTTCAAAAAAACAATGTAGCCATTAGAGCCAGTAAAGTTAGAAACCGCCCTTATGCGATTAAAATAAGGGGGCAAATATTCGCTATTAAAGGCATCCCGCATAGGGATTAGCAGGCAATCAAGATTTTCTTTTGCAAGAAAATTATTTAGTAATTCTATTTTATTCTTCCCTTCCATCTAAATATTTGCTTATAATGCATAAAATTATATACGAGCTTTAAAATTTTATAAAACTATTTTTTACAGTAATTTGATTGCCATGGCTAAACTGGTTCATAAAATTCCAAACAATAAAAAAGCAACAAAGCAGCCGTGTTTAGATAGGGTAAATTTTCCACAGGACATAAAGGGCTTTTCTACTTCACAGCTAGAAATTTTGGCCGAAGAAATTAGGCAAGAAATTATTTTTGCCCTATCTAAAATTGGTGGGCATTTAGGTGCGGCCTTAGGTGTGTGTGAACTAACAGTTGCCTTGCACTATGTGTTTAATGCTCCTAAAGATAAAATTATTTTTGATGTTGGACATCAAGCCCACCCACACAAGATTCTAACTGGTAGAAAAGATAAGATTGGCACGCTGAAGCAAAAAAATGGCTTAAGTGGCTTTTTAAAAAGAAGTGAGAGCGAATATGATGTGTTTGGTGCAGGGCATAGTTCTACTAGCCTTTCTGCCTCACTTGGTATTGCCGTAGCTAGAGATTTGCAAAAGGAGCATTTTGAAATAGTTGCCGTAATTGGTGATGGTGCTTTAAGTGCCGGCATGGCGTTTGAGGCTTTAAACAACATAAGCATTAGCAACAGCAAAATTATTATTATTCTAAATGATAATGAAATGAGTATATCAAAGGCGGTGGGTGGTTTAAATAAATACCTAAATGAAATTCCCACTCAAAATAATATTTTCACGCAACTTGGCTTTGAATATACCGGCGTGCTAGATGGGCATAATTTACCCCTGCTTATAAAAGCCCTAGAAAATGCTAAAAACAACAAGCAAAATAAGCCCCATATAATCCACATAAAAACTGAAAAGGGCAAAGGATTCAATGCTAATTTTTCTGGGGAAGAAAATTATCACTCCGTAAAAAAATTTGATTATAACACCCTAAAACCAATTGCCACATCAGCCAACAAAACCTTTACCGATGTTTTTGCGGAAACTCTAACCCTTATAGCAAAAAATAATGATAAAATTATCGCCATAACAGCCGCGATGAAAAGTGGAACTGGTTTGAACAACTTTGCAAAACTATTTCCCACTAGATTTTTTGATACTGGCATTGCCGAGCAACACTCCGTTACCTTTGCTGGCGGGCTTGCGGTGCAGGGCTTTATTCCCTTTGTTTGCATCTATTCCACCTTTTTGCAACGGGCTTATGATCAAGTAATTCACGATATTGCACTGCAATCTTTACCAGTAAAATTTATTATAGATAGGGCAGGCTTGGTGGGTGAAGATGGCGAAACTCATCAAGGCGCCTTCGATTTAAGCTATCTTACCTGCCTGCCAAACTTTATTGTTATGGCACCAAGTAATGAATTTGAGCTACAAAAAATGCTAGAATTTTCTCTTTTGCTAAAAAACAACCCAGTTGCAATCCGCTTTCCTAAATCTGAAGTATTTAACACCGCAGATACTTCTTCTAAAATAGAACTGGGCAAGGCAAATATTGTTCATAGCCCCATAAAACCAAAAATTGCTGTAATCGCCCTTGGAATTATGGTTAGCCACTTTTTGCCCTTAGCAGAAAAATATCAGCTGTTATTAATTGATGCAAGGTTCGCCAAACCTTTTGATAAAAATGCAGTTGAATTGGCAGTAAAATCTTGTAGTAAAATTATCATTGCCGAAGATGGTAGTGATGGTGGCTTTGGGGCAAAGGTGCTAGAATATATAGTTGGCGAAAATCTGCATCACAATAAAACAATCAAAACCATTTCTTTACCAGATAGGTTTATTAATCATCAATCTATGAAGCAGGCATATGCAGATGCAGGGCTAGATACAGCTTCAATAGAAGAAGTAATAAAGGAATTATTATGAGTGATTTTAACCCAGATATACTTGGCTACGTGGCGGCCACTCTTAGCTCTTTTTCGCTACTTCCACAGGCAATTCAAACCATAAAAACTAGAAATACTATTGGAATTTCGCTAGTTACCTATGTGATATTTTTTATCAATATTATTTTGTGGTTTACTTACGGCGTGCTAAAGGGGCAAATGCCCATTATAGTTTCTAATATTCTGCCCTTTTTCTTAACCAGCACTATTTTATACATAAAAATATCTAATATTTTAGCTGGCAAAAAAAGGAAAAAACGCAAAAGACTAAAAAAACTCAATGAAAAAATAAAGGGAAAGATATGAACCCAGATATAATTGGCTTTATAGCCGGCACCCTTACCTCTTCTGCCTTTATTCCGCAGGTAATTATGGTGGTTAAAACAAAAAACACCGCCTCCATTTCTTTGTATATGTATCTGCTTTTTATTGTTGGGGTTGCCTTGTGGCTGGTTTATGGCATTTTTATTGATAAACTACCCATTATTATTCTTAACTCCATTACCATATTTTTGGCCTCTATTATTCTGTTTATAAAGGTAAGGAATTTGTGGCTTGGGGTGGATAAGAGTTGGAAATAAAGCTATCCCTAAATAACCCACATTTATACAAATTGTCAATAAAGGCTAGTTGGTGGGCTAGGGATTTAAGGGGTTGGGCATTGGGCAGGAAATACTGGTTTGTAGGTAGCAGGGGAAAAACCAGCCCCTGAAGAAAAGCCTGGTTCAGGTGTTCCTGATGTAAGGTTGAAGCACCAGCCTTTATTTGGTAAGCTTGGGGCTCTTAAATCACGGTTAAAGACATTTGCAGTACTCTCTATCGACTGTATATAGAGACGGTGTTAGAACTGGAATTAGTAACATATACAGAGGTGCCATCCGCAGAGATGGTAACATACCGTGGATTTACCCCTGTGGCAATTGTGCCTTGTGAGGTCAAGGCCCCGGTTGAGGTGTTGCGACTGTAAATTGAGACGGTTCTACCAACTTGATTAGTAACATAGACAGAGGTGCCATCTGCAGAGATGGTAACATCAAATGGATTTGCCCCTGTGGCAATTGTGCCTTGCGATGTTAAAGCCCCGGTTGAAGTGTTGCGACTGTAAATCGAGACGGTGCTAGACCCGTAATTATTAACATATACAGAGGTGCCATCCGCAGAGATGGTAATATTATATGGACTTGACCCTGTGGCAATTGTGCCTTGTGAGGTCAAAGCCCCGGTTGAGGTGTTACGACTGTAAATCGAGACGGTGTTAGAAGTTTGATTAGCAACATAGACAGAGGTGCCATCCGCAGAGATGGTAATGCCAATTGGACTTGACCCTGTGGCAATTGTGCCTTGTGAGGTCAAGGCCCCGGTTGAGGTGTTGCGACTGTAAATCGAGACGGTTCTACCAACGTGATTAGCAACATAGACAGAGGTGCCATCTGCAGAGATGGTAATGCCATATGGATTTGTCCCTGTGGCAATTGTGCCTTGTGAGGTCAAGGCCCCCGTTGAGGTGTTGCGACTGTACCTAGAGACGGTGTTAGAATTGTGATTAGCAACATAGACAGAGGTGCCATCTGCAGAGATGGTAATGCCATATGGATATGACCCAGTAGCAATTGTGCCTTGTGAGGTCAAAGCCCCGGTTGAGGTGTTGCGACTGTAAATCGAGACGGTGTGAGAATTCCAATTAGCAACATAGAAAGAGGTGCCATCCGCAGAGATGGTAATGCCAATTGGAGTTGACCCTGTGGCAATTGTACCTTGTAATACCAAGATTCCCGGCTTAACGGAAGCTGTGGCACTTGAGGCAGCTCCGGTGCCGATGGCATTTCTAGCAGTTACGGTGAAGGTGTAGGAAGTGCCATTGGTTAGGCCAGTTACGGTGCAAGGAGAAGAGGCTGAGGTGCAGGTGAGTCCTCCAGGTGATGAGGTTGCCGTATAAGATGTTATGGCGCTACCACCATCACTTGCAGGGGCGGTCCAGCTAACTGTGGCTTGTGCATTACCCGCTACCGCCGATGCTGCAGTTGGCGCCCCTGGAACAGTTGCCGGAGTAACGGCACTGCTAGCAGTTGAGGCAGGGCCAGTACCTACAGCATTGGTTGCAGTTACGGTGAAGGTATAGGCAGTAACGTTA
>JBKCHH010000045.1:0-17137 GCA_046302855.1 Alphaproteobacteria bacterium | reverse complement strand
TAGTAATTACTGGCCTAAGTGGCAGTGGAAAATCTTCCCTTGCCTTTGATACGGTTTATGCGGAAGGGCAAAGAAGGTATGTGGAATCTCTTTCTGCCTACGCACGGCAGTTTCTAGAAATGCAAAATAAGCCAGATGTTGAATCTATAACTGGGCTTTCACCTGCCATTGCGATTGATCAAAAAACCACCTCTAAAAACCCCCGTTCAACCGTTGCTACTATTACAGAAATTTATGATTATTTGCGGCTTTTATATGCAAGGGTTGGCGTTCCCTACTCACCTGCAACAGGCAAGCCAATTGAAAGGCAATCAGTTTCGCAAATGGTGGAAAAAATTTGCTCCCTACCAGAAAAGGCAAAAATATACCTACTTTCCCCCATTGTGCGGGGTGGCAAGGGCGAGCATAGAAGTGAAATTGAGCAGTTAGAGAAGGATGGTTATAATCGTATAAAAATTGATAATAACCTCTACGAAATTGATAAGATTCCAGAGTTCGATAAGAACAAAAAGCACGATATTTCGGTGGTGATAGATAGGCTGGTTGTATCACCCACGCCTGGCAATCGTTTGGCAAGTTCAGTTGAAACGGCATTAGAGCTTTCTAAAGGCTTGCTAGCGGTTGAAATTGTTGCCCTTGATGATGAATTTCCAAGCACGGAGTATAAAAAGGGTGATGTGTTGTTATTTTCAGAACATTATTCTTGCCCAGTATCTGGCTTTCAGCTACCTAAAATTGAGCCACGCATTTTTTCTTTTAACAGCCCATATGGTGCCTGCCCAACTTGTAATGGGCTTGGAACGCAACTTGCCTTTGATACCAAGCTAATTATTCCAGATGAAAATTTATCGCTTATACAAGGTGCTATAAAGCCTTGGAGCAACTCTAAGAGCAAGTTTTTTGAACAGATGCTACTTGCACTCAGTAAGCAGTTTAATTTTGATGCTACGAAAAAATATCGTGAATTATCAAATGAGGTAAAACAGCTAATTTTATTTGGCAGCGGTGAAGAAAAGGTGCAGTTTGAATATGAAGATGGTTTTAAAATCTTGCGTTCCAACAAACCTTTTGAGGGGATAGTTAATTATTTGAATCGCAAATGGAAAGAGGCAGAAAATGATTCCGTGCGTGAACTGCTAGAGAAATATCAAAACCTATCTGATTGCCTATCTTGCAATGGTTATCGCCTAAAGCCAGAAACCCTGTGCGTTAAAATTGATATGCTGCATATTGGTGAGGTGTGCAAACTAACGGTGGATAAGTTTTTAGATTGGCTTGCCACCCTGCCAGAAAAATTCAACAAAACGCAAAATCAAATTGCGGAAAAAATTCTGCAAGAACTATCTAGAAGAACGCAGTTTTTAAAAAATGTTGGGCTAGATTATATTACCTTGGCAAGAAAATCTGGAACCTTATCTGGTGGCGAATCGCAAAGAATAAGGCTGGCTTCCCAAATTGGCTCTGGTTTAAGTGGCGTTTTGTATGTGCTAGATGAGCCATCTATTGGCTTGCATCAGTGTGATAACGATAAGCTCCTTACCACCTTGCGGGATTTAAGAGATCTAAACAACACAGTAATTGTGGTAGAGCATGATGAAGATACTATGCGTTCAGCTGATTATCTAATAGATATGGGCTTAGGGGCTGGTATCCACGGTGGGCATATTATTGCAGAAGGCAAGCCAGATGATGTAGCAAATAGTAAAGAGAGTATAACTGGTGCCTATTTAAGTGGTAGAAAATTTATCCCCATTCCGCAAAAAAGACCATTTAATAGTAAAAGAGTGTTAAAAATTTCAGGCGTTACTACTAATAATTTGCAAAATGTAACGGCAGAAATTCCGCTAAAGGCATTTACCTCCATAACTGGGGTATCAGGCGGGGGGAAGTCTAGCCTTATTATCCACACGCTACAAAAGGCCCTATCTAAACTATATAATGGCACTAAGGCCTTGCCTGGGCCCTACAAAGGTTTAGAGGGGTTGGAGCATTTAGATAAGGTAATAGATATAGACCAATCTCCCATTGGCAAAACCCCTAGATCTAACCCTGCTACTTATGTGGGCGTGTTTAACCATGTGAGGGATTTATATACTCTACTACCTGAATCTAAGGCAAGGGGTTATAAGCCAGGTAGATTTTCTTTTAATGTAAAGGGGGGTAGGTGCGAAACCTGTCAAGGTGATGGCATGATTTTGGTAGAAATGCACTTTCTGCCAGATGTTTATGTGGTGTGTGAAGAATGTAATGGCAAAAGATATAATCGTGAAACTTTGGAGATAAAATACAAGGGCAAAACCATCTCTGATATATTAGAAATGACGGTTGAAGAAGGTGAGCAGTTTTTTGCAAAAATCCCAGTAATCTATGAAAAGCTAGCCTGTTTAAAAGAGGTTGGTTTGGGCTATATAAAAATTGGGCAATCTGCTACTACCTTATCTGGTGGGGAGGCTCAAAGGGTAAAACTTGCCAAGGAGCTTTCTAAAAAATCAACTGGCAGAACGCTTTATATTTTAGATGAACCCACAACTGGCCTACATAGTGATGATATTTATAAGCTACTCAGGGTTCTGCATAAACTAGTAGAGGCTGGCAATACGGTTTTAGTGATAGAACATAATTTGGATGTTATCAAAACCTCTGATTGGGTAATAGATATAGGCCCAGGTGGGGGCGATAAGGGTGGCAGAATAGTTGCCTTTGGCACACCAGAAGATATTACCAAGGTAGAAGAAAGCATTACGGGCAGGTATCTAAAAAGACTCCTTCGAGATGACCACAGGGTAGAGACTTTTGGGTAGGTTTTTGATTAGTTGTAATATTTTTTCGCAAGTTTAACAAAACTTTAATAAAAAAGGTATTTAACAAGGGTTCAACAGCCAATTTTTTAATATTATGACAAACAAACCAGATGAACAAAACAAAAATGATGCGGGGGGGGGGGGAGTTAGGATTAAATCTTAGAGCCTTTATTGCAAATTCAGAGGAACTAGCAACCTCTTTTGAAATTGTTCCTGAACTTACCGTATATAGAACAGGTAACCATAGAATTCAAAAACCATCTTTAAGAGTTATACTTTATGCTGATGATGGTGAAGAGATTAATAATACTATTATCAATTATAGTGATGGAGAAAAGGTTAAAAAAGGGCTAGAAAGACTAAATTTACAAGATAAAAGTGAGAGAAATAAAATACCAGTAGTAATAATTCAAGAAGAAAAAGAAAATTTAGTGCCAGGTGTTCATATTACAAATCCTTTGCTTATTAGTTTAATTTATGAACTAAGTGCGAGACCTGGATTTGAAGAATTCGCTGATAACCACCCACTTCATATTGATTTAATTAAATTGTACGGCCGTGATGAACAAGCAGAAAGATAAACCCAAAACTGGTGCCGTTAGAGGGAATCGAACCCTCGGCCACCACCTTACCAAGGTGGTGCTCTACCTCTGAGCTATAACGGCTAAAATAGTTAAAGTTTAAGCTAAGAGCATTGCACATAAATCAACTTGTTGAATAAGTCATCAAAAACTTGAAAGATTTTGTTAGAAATTGTGCAAAGTCATTGCGAGGAGGGCAAAGCCCGACAAAGCGATCCATAAACAAGGCAGAACTTGGGTTTCAGGTATTTTTTTCAAGACAAGCCATTGTTGTGGATTGCCGCGTCGAGCTTTGCTCTCCTCGCAATGACGGCTTTCCTTATTTGGCTGGGTTTTTAGAAGATTCTTTAGCCTTCTCACTAGCAATTTTGGCTTCAGCCTTCTTCTTTTCAGCCTCTAGCTTTGCTTGCTCTTTCTTTTGCTTTTGTTCTTCCTTATCTTTATTTTCTATAGCATCAGAAAGTAAGCCAACCACGGTGGCAAAACTATCAGAATTGTTCCACCTTTTAGTTAGTTTAAAGTTATCATAGGTGATGAAGGCGTTGTTTTTATCCTCATCAAAAATAATCATGCGGGCTGCTTGAATAGTGCGGGGCAACTTTTTGCCATCATCCTTTAACACGCCCATAGCACGCCATTCAGTAATTGCCTTAATTTGTTTATTGTTAGCCTTTAAATCGAAATTATCTGGCAGGCGAACCTTTCTACCCCAAGTGGATTCATTATCCCACCCTAAAAAGCGAAGGTAATTGGCAATGGAAGCAAAAATATCTTCTGGGGTATTGTATAAATCAACCTTGCCATCCTTATTGTAATCTTTAGCATATGCAAAGTAGGTATTTGGCATAAATTGCGATTGACCAAAGGCACCCGCCCAAGAGCCATTAAATTGCTCAATATCTATCATACCATTTTGAATAATTTTAAGGGCGGTAATAAGTTCCGATTCAAAATAATCTCTCCTTCTACCCTCAAAGGCAAGGGTTGCCAACACTTTTGGCACAAAGTGATTACCAATATTGTAGCCATAAGAGGTCTCCAAACCCCAAAGGGCAACTATAAACCTTGCTTGAACACGATATTCACCGGCAATTTTATCTATTAATGCCCTATTTTTATTATAATAGATTAAGCCTTGATTGATGCGATAATCATTAATCATACGGTTTTTATACTTATCAAAGGTAAATTTCACCTCTGGCTGGTTTTTATCATGACTAATAATTTTTGGCGAATAATAGATTCTGGCAAATACCTTATCGATAGTTTCTTTAGTAATGCCTTGCGTTAAGGCCTTTTTGATAAATAGATTTTTCCACTCATCAAACTTTTTTTGTGCATCTTCTTCTAGCTTTTTTTCTTCTTTAGAAATTTCTGTAGGTTTTTGTTCAGTTTTTTTAATTTCTGGTTTTTTCTCAGTTGCTAATGCAACTTGAGCGAAGGGGACAAACTTGCCATCATCAAGCAGGGCTAGGTTATAGTCTTCAAAACCATTGCTGGCGAAAACATTGAAAGAGCCAAATAAAAGTAAAAATAAAGTTAGAGTTTTTATAGTTTTTTTCATATATAAAAGGTTAATTACCTGCAACCTATGGAACAAATTGTTAAACAAATAGTTAACAAAAATAAAAATTTATCCAATGATCCATCAAATACATTTCTAAGTTTAGTAAACATAGGGTCAAGCAATTTCGCACAAAAGACTGAAAATACTAAGGTGTTTATAGAGGATGATATCTTAAAAAACCTAAATAAAACTATCCAAAAGCACCTGCATCCAACCACTATTTTGCTGGTGTTTGATAAAAATAGCCAAGCCTTTATAGGCGAAAAAATAATTAATTTACTAAGCCCAAATTTCAACCTTTCATATTGTAATTTATCACTATTTTTTAGCCAAGCAGATGCAGTAAAACCAAATATTGAAACAGTTTTTGAGGTAGAAAAACTAGCAAAAAAGGTAGATATAATTTTAGGCATTGGCAGTGGCACAATTAACGATATTTGCAAACTAGCCAGCTATAATTTAGAAAAAAACTATCTCTTTTTTGCAACAGCCCTATCGATGAATGGTTATTTATCTTCTGCTGCCTCGATTATTTTTGATGGTAAGAAAAAATCAGTGGGGGCAAAATTACCCCTAATGCTTTTTTGTGATTTAACGGTTCTAGCCAAAGCTAACCCTCGCTTTATTAAGGCTGGCATTGCTGATTGTTTGGTAAGAAGTTTCGCCCGGGCAGATTGGCTTTTATCTAAGGCAATAAAAAACACCTTTTATGATGAAACGCCTTTTTTGCTCACCAAAGAAATTGAGGATAAATTAGTAGAGCTGTTGCTAAAAAGCCCCACCCTTTCACAAAAAGCTATTCTTCTAACTACCCAGTTTATTTTACTTTCAGGATTGGGTATGACCCTTAGTCGCGGTTCTTACCCAGCCTCACAAAGCGAACATATGCTAGCCCACTTACTAGAAGAAACCTACCCAAAGGAATTCAAAAACCTTCTGCATGGGGAAATTATTGCTAAATGCCTAATGATTACAGCCCATATTCAAGAAAAGCTAATTCCACAAACCAGTGCGAGACAAGAAATTCTAAAAGATTATTTAGGCATAAAAAAGCTAACTAAAATTTTTGATAATCTAAAAATTGATTATAACTTAAATGAAATCTCGCAAAATCAGCTGAAGGAAGCAATAAAAGCCACCCCTGCCTCTAGGGATAGGTTTACTTTTTTGAATTTATAAACTCGTTTCAAGCCTTAAATACAACTCACAACACTGCTTTACAATTTCACGGATTCTAAGAATGTAAGAAGCCCTTTCAGTAACTGAAATTACCCCCCTTGCATCTAGCAGGTTAAAGGCGTGGTTTGCCTTAAGGCATAGTTCATAAGCTGGAATATATAGTTGCTTTTCTAGCATAAATTTTGCCTCGCTTTCATAATCGGCAAAATGCCTTAGCAGATTTTCACTGTTGGCATATTCAAGATTATAGGCAGATTGCTGTTTTTCATTTTCTTTAAAAATATCGCCATAAGTGGCAGGGTTATTTTTTGAAAATTTAATATCATAAACACTCTCTATATTTTGAATATACATAGCAATTCTTTCCAGCCCATAGGTAATTTCGGCTGAAACCACCTCTAGCTCTATACCACCCACCTGTTGAAAATAGGTAAACTGGGTAATTTCCATACCATTGCACCATACCTCCCACCCAAGACCTGAAGCCCCTAGGGTTGGATTTTCCCAATCATCTTCCACAAAACGAATATCATTTTTTTTAGTATCAATCCCCACCTTTTCTAAACTTTGTAGGTAGAGTTCTTGAATATTGCTGGGTGAAGGTTTGATGATTACTTGAAACTGATAATATTGTTGCAAGCGGTTTGGATTTTCGCCATATCTGCCATCCTTTGGCCTTCTACAACTTTGCGGATAGGCAACACTCCAAGGCTTTTTACCAAGGGCCTTAATTAAGGTAGCAGGGTGCGAAGTGCCAGCCCCTATTTCCATATCAAGTGGCTCTATTATAAGGCAACCCTGCTCTTCCCAAAAGCTTTCTAAGGTTTTAATAATTTCAGTAAAAGATAGGCTCATAATACTACTCCTTGATAATAAAATCTTTTTTATCCCTTATTTCAACCCCGTCTTTGGTTTTTGCCAAAATTCTAACCTGCCACCTACCAAATTGCGGAACGGAGATTTTTGCCACATATTTATCATCTTTAAAGGGTAAGTTTTCAGTAAAAGAATTAATGTATTTGCCATGGTTTTCAACAACGGCAATAACGCTAGCATCTTTTATAATATTGCCCTTTTGCTTTAAAACAAATTCTAGCTGATTATTTTTGAAAAAAACTTCGCTAACAAATCCAAGGTTTTTTATTCTATCACTTTCATCAATTGCCTTGTTGTAAGAAAGCCCAGCCTCATAAGCGTTGCTGTTTACTAGCCCAGAAAAACTTCTATTGGCTAAAATAACCGTGTGAATTGATTTGATAAAAATCAAAACAAAAAATATAATAAAAAAATAAGGTATAAACTTATCTATAGATTTTTTACTGTGCATATTATCAAAAAAATTATATTGAAAATAACGCATTTTAATAATTAATCTAGTTAATATGAAAAAAATACTTCTTATTCTTGTTTTGCTTCTGCCCTTGAAAGTAATAGCGGCAGAAAATTCACCTGCCTCGCTATACAACAACAATACGGTTTTTTCAGGGCAATACAAGGTGGGGGAGGCTTATAAGGTTGGCAAAACCAATTATGTTCCCAAAATTGATAATAACTATACCGAAACAGGCTTGGCAACTATTTATGATGGCTCTAATATCCCAGCTTTTACCGCTAATGGTGAGAAATTTTCTTCGGCTGCCATTGCGGGCGGGCATAAGACTCTGCCCCTTCCTGCAATAGTTAAGATAACAAATTTAGAAAATAACAAAACCGCTTTTGTTCGCATAAATGATAGGGGGCCTTTTTCAGAAGGAAAATCTATTATATTGACTGAGTCGGCAGGAAAAATACTGGGTATTGATGAGTTTGGCTTATCACAAGTAAAGATTGAATTTGATGAAAAAGAAACCACAAAAATGCTCCTTCACCCAAGCCATCAAAAGTATAAGGATAAGTTTGCTAGCCTAAACAATATAGAAAAAACCAAACCTGCAGAGGCAAAGCCAGAAAAAAAGGTAGAGAAAACTGAGGATAAAGCTGTAGAAATAGGCAAGGTTTCATCTCCACAAGCCACATCTAATAATTTATTTGGCGATTTAAATGATGAGGATAGGTTTTTTTCACCGAATCTTGAAGAAAAAAATCGCTTTTTTGTTCAGCTAGGCGTGTTTAAAGATTTAGATAGTGTAAGTGGCATAGTAAAAAAGTTCCACGGTTTTTGTAATTTTGAAGTGACCACCAAAATTAATGATAAGCTGGTTCTGTATCGTTTAAGGGCGGGGCCATTTTATCAAGAAAATGAAAAGGAAGTGCTGGATAACTTTATTAGACTTGGCTTTAAAGACCCTATAATTAGTAAGTAATTATTAAATAAATGAAAAAAAATTCTGTAATTCTTTTTTCGGTAATATTGTTATTTTGGCTGGCATTATCTGGCAAATTTAATTGGTATATGGTTGTTATTGCTATTTTTTGCTCAATCTTCACCGTATTTTTAGCGATAAAATTAGTTATTTTTGAAGCGAGTGAAAATCAAGAAAAGCTCTCTATTTTTACTAAAACTAAATTTCTTTTTTATTGCCTGTGGCTGGGAAAGGAAATTATTGTATCATCAATAAGAGTTGCAAGGCTTGTGTGGTTTGGGATGGATAAAATTTCCCCCACCTTTGCAACTATAAAAACTTCAAATAATTTAAACAGCAAGCAGGTGATTTTCGCCAATTCTATTATCCTAACCCCTGGCACCCTTGCAATAGACTTGGAAGGTAATAATTTACAAATCCACTCTTTAGAAAAGGCTTCAATTGAGGGGTTAAACACAATGGATAATAAAATTTTTAGCCTATGAAAATAGTAAATAAGGAAAGCCGTCATTGCGAGCGAGAGCTTCGCTCTAAGCGTGGCAATCCACAACAAAGGTCTTTCTTGAAAAAATATCTGATACTCGAGCTCTGCCTTGTTTGTGGATTGCTTTGTCGCTTCGCTCCTCGCAATGACGAATATGCAATTAATTCAGTAATTTCAAATATATAAATTGGCATGATACTACAAATCCTCACCGCAATTATTTTTTTCTCAATGATACTACTTATTTTTAGGGCGTTAGAGGGGGCTACGATAATGGATAGAATTCTAGCTATGAATAGTTTTGGCACAAAAACCGTTCTAGCAATTATTCTAATAGGCTTAATAAAGGAAGACAAAAACTATATAGATATAGCCCTTATCTATACCCTAATTAACTTTATTACTATTGCTGGGTTTTTAAAATTCTTTGAAGCAAAAAGCTTTGATTAGCTTAAAAACTAATACATGTAGCTTCTTCTAAACTTCTTAATTCTTTTTTTGATTTCTTTTACTTCTTTGGCTCTGGTTTCAGATGGCTTTTCGAAGAATCTTCTCTCTTTAATTTCTTTAAACAGACCTTCTTTTTGTAGTTTCTTTTTTAGAACCTTAATGGCCTGTTCTACATTGTTTTCTTTAACCGTAATTTGCATTATGATGTTTTTTTAAGTTTAAGTTTAGGAAGGCAAGTTTACTAGTGCTTTTGATAGCATAAGTCAAGCCCTATCCCTATTTTTTAAGCCAGCGATAGTAAATTAATGGCAAAAAAGCGAGCGAAATTGCAAGTAGGGAAAGATGGGTTAAGCCATCCCCGTAAAATCCTATAGCCCCAAAGGTAAGGAACAGAATTAAAAAGGTAAGTAAAAGGGCAAGGCTCACAAAAATAGCAATTACTCCGTACCAAAAATTCTCTTTTTGTTGTAAAGATTTATGCAGGGCGATTGCTTTAAAAAAGCCTGATCTTACATAGTTAAACCCCTGTTTCCATAAGGAATAATAAACAATTCCCCACACCAAAAACCAAATGAAGCTAATGGAAAGAATCACATTAATAGCATAGAGTAAATCCTGTGATAAAAATAGCACACTTGCCACATACAAAGAAAATGGAAAACCAGAACTTAAATTGGCGATTGAGTTTTTTATCATCTCTAACAAAAGCCAAGAGGAAAAAAACCCAACTAGGTTATATAGCCAGTTTTTTTGCAAAAAAATCCCAAGCGTATTTATTTGCTTTTTTGAACTGTTATAAAAAGAAATCAGATTCTTTTTATTTAGCTGTTTAGAGGCGATTTCTGCTAGAAACCCTAGAATTGTTAAAAAGAACAAAATGATTGCAAAGGCATATGCCAAGAATAAAACCTTATAGGCAACAAATAGGCTCACTTTTATATAGGGTTCTAGAGTGGAATTAGTATATAAAAAATCCTTTATCCAAAAGGTGGCAAGCCCAAAAATAAATAGAGATAGTAATGTTAGAAAAAAATTATTGGCAAGGCTTTGGTATCTAATGGCACCAATTTTTTGGAACAAAAATTCAATGGTTTTTACGACTGTTTTAAATAGACCGACTATTATTGTGAATAAAAAGCCAAGTAGGTATTTGGTAAAGAATTTTTCAAAAACTCCTAAAACACCACTAGTAGCCTTTTCATTCATAGTAACTATTCACTTGGCTGATTAGCTTCTTGCTTCACTTCTGGTTTGGCAACTACTTCCGAACCGAATAAGCCAACCAGTTTTTCTTTAATTCTGGCTTTTTTACCTTTTAAATCTCTCAAATAGTAAAGTTTTGCTCTTTTTACCACGCCCCTTTTAATAACTTCTATAGAAACAACGCTTGGAGAATAGATTTTAAATAGCCTTTCTACACCTTCGCCATTAGAAATTTTACGAAGCACTACTGAACTATTTACACCACGATTCTTTTTAGCAATAAGCACCCCTTCAAAATACTGGATTCTTTCTTTAGCTTGAGCCTCTGCCTTTTTATCGGTTTTTTTCTTTTTATCTTTAGCATCATCTGCCTTAACTTCTATTACCTTAATACCAACCTTTAGAGTATCACCCGCCCTATATTGTGGAATGGTTTTTAGTTGAGCTAATTTTTCAACCTGCTGTTTTTCGAAAGTTTGTAGCTTGTTCATATTATTTTGTTTTAAGGTCTGGTCTTTTTTTTAAAGTTTCTTGTAAAGATTGTTTTAAACGCCACTCTTTTATTAACTGGTGGTTGCCAGTTAATAACTCATCTGGCACTTTAACGCCACGCCAAATTTGGGGTTTGGTATATATGGGGTATTCTAGCAATTTGCAAGAATTATTTATTGAAAAACTTTCTTCCTTCAAAGATTCATCATTTCCAAGCACGCCCTTAATATTTCTAACAATGGCATCTATTAAGATAAGGGCTGGAAGTTCGCCCCCCGTTAGAATATAATCACCAACGGAAACTTCTTCCATTTGAAAATAATCTATTACCCTTTCATCCACCCCTTCATACCTGCCACTTAGCAAGGTAAGGTTTGGTTCTTTAGCTAATTCAACTGCCATTTTTTGATTAAACACCTTGCCCTTTGGCGAAAGGTAAATAATTTTTTGCTTCAAGTTTATAGATTCCACCGCCTTTGCCACCACCTCTGGCTTTAGCACCATTCCAGCCCCGCCACCAAAGGGAGTATCATCCACCTTATTATGTTTATTGTCAGAAAAATCTCTTATATTAATTAAATCATAGCTCCATAGTTTTTTCTCTAATGCCTGCCCCAGTATAGATTCATGCAAATATGGCGGAAAAACACTTGGAAAAAGGGTGAGGATTGAAAAATGCATTAGGCCCCATCATTATTATTTTGGTTATTTCGCATTATCCACCCACCGCCAAGTAGCCTAGTTCCTTGATAAAAAACGCAAGCCTGCCCCGGCGTTACCGCCCTTTCGGCGGAAATTAATTCAACCATCGCCACCCCCAAATCGTCAGCTGGATAAAGTTTTGCCAAGGCTCCTTGATGCCCAGAGCGGAGCTTTACCTTTAATTCAATGCCATCTTTGGGAATTTCATCATCACTTAACCAATTGATATCATTAATAAAAAAGCTGGTTTTATATAGATATTTTTCTTCCCCCACAAAAACTATTTTTTTTATAGGATCAATTTTTACCACATACAAAGGGTTTTCGTTTGAAATGCCAAGCCCACGCCTTTGCCCAATGGTGTAGTTGATGATACCATTGTGGCTTCCTAAAACTGTGCCATCAATATGTTTTATAACTCCGGTTGATAAAGATTCTGGACGGAGTTTTGCCACCACCTCTGCATATTTGCCATTTGGAACAAAGCAGATATCTTGGCTATCTGGCTTATCGTAAACGGGTAGCCCAAACTTTTCTGCTAGTTTTCTGGTTTCCGCCTTAGACATATCGCCCAATGGAAAATCCACAAAATCCAGTTGCTCTTTAGTGGTGGTGAAAAGAAAATAGGATTGATCTTTATTTTCATCCCGCCCCATATGAAGCTGATTGCCTTTTTTTGTGGTAATTTTTTTTACATAATGCCCAGTAACTAGCCTATCTGCCTCTAAATCTTTAGCGACCTTTAATAAATCTTTGAACTTAACTGATTGATTGCACCTAACGCAGGGAATTGGCGTTTCGCCATTCATATAGCTTTCTGCAAATTCATCCATTACTGATTCTTTAAACAAGCTTTCGTAATTTAGAATATAATGGGGAATGTCTAGCTTTTCTGCCACTTCTCTAGCATCGGCAATATCTTGCCCGGCACAACAAGCACCTTTTTTCTTCAATGCTTCACCATAATCATACAGTTGCAAGGTTATGCCTATAACCTCATGCCCTGCTTCTTTCATAAGCCCTGCAACGGTAGAACTATCTACACCACCGCTCATGGCAACTACAATTCGTTTCTTTTTCATTAGATTTTTTGGCTGACAAATATAATAAGAATAGCAAAACTGGTAAGCAGACTAAAAAGATAGGGTCTTATTAGTTTAAAACCTGTCTTTTGCAAGAAGAAATTAACAATTTTTAGCAAAAAAACCAACCAAAAGGTGCTAATTATCAATAGCATAAATTCAATTGTTGAAAAATAGGCTCCAGAAATTGCCGTAAGCTGATAATAATATAGGGGAAAGTTAAACCTATAAAACATCTTTTTTAGCACAAAAAAACTCACCACCAAACTGAATGCTAGAGAGGAAATAAGGGGGAAAAGCTCGGCATCTTTTAAAATTCTAAAAATAATCCCACAAATTAGTAGTGATAATAACAACTTTTCTGGAATTTTTTTATAGGTCTTTTCACAAAAAAACGCCACTATCAAAAAATTAATACTGGCTATTACTATTATTAGCCTATCATTAAGGGTTTGATTAAAAATGAAGAAAATGGATAGATAAACAACAAAGGTTGAAAGTTCTAAATAAAAGTAATTAAGGTCTAGCTTTTTTTTGCATCCCCTGCATTTGCCACTGTGAACCAGCCAATTAACAAGTGGGAAATAGTCAAGCGGCTTTAAAATATAACCACATTTTTCGCAGTAGGGCTTTTTACCACTCCACTTTCCAGCCAATGGAATATTATTCGGCAAGCGATAATATAGGGTGGTGTTAAAGGCGGCAAAGCCAAGAGAGAAAACAACAAAGGTTAATAGAATTAATATTTCTAGCATAGCCAATAGTTTAAATTAGGAAAACCTAAACATAAAGTATTTTCTCCAAACATAAAGTTTAACAAAAGGTCTTTCCATTATTAACTTTGTTGATAAAATAGTGGCTATGAAAAATATAAATCTAAATAACTGGAGCAAATCCTCTTGGCGTAATTTCCCCGCCAAGCAACAGCCAAATTATGATGATAGTAAGCAGTTATCCCACACGCTAAATCAATTAAATAGCCTACCTCCGCTGGTTTTGTTTGATGAGATTGAGGGCTTAAAAAAAGAATTGGCTTTGGTGAGTAAAGGTGAGGCGTTTTTACTACAAGGGGGTGATTGTGCCGAAAGTTTCGCTGAATTTTCTAGGGAAAATCTAGAGCTTTACTTCAATTTAATTTTGCAAATGACCATTGTTTTAATGTATGGGCTAAAAAAGCCGGTAGTTAAAATTGGCAGAATTGCAGGGCAATTCGCCAAGCCAAGGTCGCAAGATTTTGAAGAAAAGGATGGCAAAACCATGCCTGCCTATCGTGGCGATATTATCAATAATATAGATTTTGAATCTGATGGTAGAAGGCCAAACCCAGAAAACTTGGTTAAGGCCTATTTTCAATCTGCCAGTGCCTTAAATTTTTTAAGATCCATGGCGAAGGGTGGCTCTGCCAGCCTTGAAAATGTTAATCGCCTAAATGAAAATTTTATTAAGGATGCCAGTTTTAAAAAGAAATTTGCGGAGGTGGTAGAAAATATCAATAATTCGCTAAAATTTATTAATTCTTGCGGGCTAGATACCAATTCAGTTGAGGAGTTTAAATCTGCTTCATTTTACATCTCGCACGAAGGTTTGCTTTTACCATATGAAGAGGCCTTTGTATTGCGGGATGACAAAACTGGAAAAAACTATGCCTGCTCCGCCCACTTTTTGTGGATTGGTGAGCGAACCAGAAGTTTAGATGAAGCCCATATAGAATTCTTCCGTGGTATTTCTAACCCTATTGGTTGCAAGGTGGGGGCCTCTATGAAGGAAGATGAGTTGCTAAAATTAATTGATGCCTTAAATCCAGCCAACGAACACGGCCGCCTAACGCTAATTTCAAGAATGGGGGCGGGAAAGGTGGAAGAAAACCTATCAAGGCTAGTGGCAAGAGTAAAAAAAGAGGTCAAGAATGTAATTTGGAGTTGCGACCCAATGCACGGCAATACTATTAAATCTGCTAGTGGCTATAAGACTAGACCTTTTGATGATATTTTAAGCGAAATAAAATCCTTCTTTAATGTTCACAAGCAACTTGGCACCCACGCTGGCGGAATTCATTTGGAACTAACTGGAAAAGATGTGACTGAATGTGTAGGTGGCACGCAAAATATTACCGATCTAGACCTGCAAAACCGCTATCACACCCACTGCGACCCCCGCCTTAACGCCACCCAAAGCCTAGAACTAGCTTTTTTAATTGGCGATAAGTTTTAGGTTTTTTTTAGCTTAGTCGTCATTGCAGTTAACAACACTTGCAGTTATCGGCTCCATAAAAATAATAAATAAAATTTAGTTTTAAAAATGCTCTAGATATATTAAAAAACATTAAATTTATTGCCAAAATGAACATTACTCACAAAAACTCTCACCTGTTTGTAGAAAATATTGCGGTTGAAACTATCTCCAAAAAAAACGCCACTCCTTTTTATTTATATTCCGCTAAAGAAATAACTGATAATTATAATGAATTCGCAACCTCGCTTAAGGCAATAAAAAATCTGCAGATTTGCTATGCGGTAAAGGCAAACCCAAATCTTGGGGTTTTGCATCTGCTCTCCACACTGGGCAGTGGGGCAGATACAGTTTCTAAAGGTGAAATATTTAGAAGTATAAGGGCTGGAATTTCGCCAAAAAAAATAGTTTTTTCAGGTGTGGGAAAAACAAGGCAGGAGATTATCTTTGCATTAAAAAAAGGCATAATGCAGTTTAATGTGGAATCAGTTGAAGAGCTAGAAGTTATAAATGAAGAGGCTGGCAGAATAAAGAAAAAGGCAAATATTGCCATTCGCATTAATCCAAATGTGGATGCAAAAACGCATGGCAAAATCACTACAGGTAGAAAGTGCGATAAGTTTGGTATAGATGTGGATATATTCGATGAAGTGTTTGGCAAATTAAAGGGTCTAAAAAACTTAAATTTTGTTGGAATCTCTTGCCATATAGGCTCGCAAATTACTGATATTAAGGTTTATGAGGGGGCATTTAAGGTTATAAAAAAACTATATCTTTCTTACCTAAAAAAAGGGGTGAAGTTTGCCGTAATAGATATAGGTGGCGGTATTGGCATTAATTATAACAACAATAAAACCATTAATATTCAAGATTATGGTTTACTAGTTGCAAAGTATTTTGCCGATGTTGAGGCAAAAATTATTGTAGAACCGGGCAGAAAAATTGTTGGAAATGCTGGAATTTTAATCACAAAAGTAATTTTGGTAAAACATACGCCAGAGAAAAACTTTATAATAATAGATGCCGGTATGAACGATTTAATAAGGCCAGCCATATATGATGCCTATCACGAAATAGTGCCAGTTATAAATTCTGATAGCAAAAAACAAACCTATGATATTGTAGGGCCAATTTGTGAAACCTCTGATATTTTCTTACGCGACTATAAAATACAAAAGGTAAATGAAGGGGATTTGCTTGCCATAAAATCTGCTGGTGCCTATGGCTCTTCCATGAGTTCAAACTATAATTCAAGGGGTTTAGTAGCAGAAATTTTAGTTAGTGGTAATAAATTCAAGATAGTTAGAAAAGGGCAGGGAATAGAAGAAATGATAAGGGGTGAGAGAATTTAAAGTTCTAACTACTTCTTTTTAATAAACTCAACTTCAATATCTAAAATAACCTCATCGGCAACGGCTGGGATAAAGGCATTTACGCCAAAGTCTGATCTTTTAATTTTCGCCTTAGCACTAAACCCTGCAATGGTTTCTTTTGTTATGGGGTGAATGCCACTTGCATTAAATTTTGTATCCAAAACTATTGGTTTTTTTACCCCTACTAAGGTTAAATCACCATAGATTTTGCCTCTATTTTCACCGGTCTTTTCAATTTTGGTGGATTTAAAATAGGCATAGGGCAAGGTTTTAGAATAGAAGAACTCTTTGCCTAGCAGTTTTTGTTTTAATTCATCATTATTACTATCAACACTGGTTATGTCTATTTTAGCGGTTACTTCGCTTTTTAGCGGATTTTTCTCATCAAAATTTAGGCTCGCATCAAAATTATTGAATCTGCCAGTGTAGTTAGAAAAACCTAAATGCTTGATTTTAAATATTATGCTGGCGTGGCTTTTATCTAAAGTGTAATTGCCATTTTTTACACTCTCAACCCTTGCGTCTGGTGCCTTATAAAGTGCCTTTGTGGCAATGGAGCAGGAAGAAACAACAAGAAGTGCAGTTATTAAGAATATTTTAAGCATAAATTCATCCTAGAAGCATTTTTTAAAGATACAACTGCCAAAATGGCTTTTATCTTTTCAATTTAAATTTTTGATATATATAAAAG
>JBKCHH010000044.1:0-5094 GCA_046302855.1 Alphaproteobacteria bacterium | reverse complement strand
TTTGTTCGCAGTTTTGTAAGAAGGTATCTTTATAAGAAAGGTTTGGATAAAGGCAGTTATAGCAACCAGTGTTTTTTTGATAGCGGAAAATATAAATATGGGCTCTAAACCTCTCACAAGAGGCAGAAATAAGGGTTTTTTTTGCCTTAAAGCAGGTAAGGTTGGCAAGGTATCTGGTTTTTATATTATCGCTCCCATCTAAAATTATATCATATTTAGAAACTAGCTTTTTTGCATTGGTTTCAGAAAACCGCTCCCCATATAGATTAATTTTAGTATTGGGGTTTAAATCGCTTAAAGATTGCTTAGCGGCATCTACTTTTGCGATGCCGACATCTGCCCTTTCAAATAGAATTTGGCGAGAAAGGTTGGAGAGGGTTATTTTATCTTGGTCGATTATGCCAATTTCCCCAATACCACTGGCAGTTAGATAAAAAAGGCTAGCTGAACCAATGCCACCTGCCCCAATTACCAGCACTTTTGATTGTAGGAGCTTTTCTTGCCCTATTTTCCCAACTTCAGGTAAACACAAATGCCTAGCATATAATTGTTGAAACTCGTAGTTCATACTATTGCCATATTCTCCTTAAAAAACCAGGGGTTAGGTTAGATAATGGATTAATGGTAATTTTTGGATCATCAACACCGCCCTTTATATGGTATTGCGTGGCAATAAGCCCTTCGCCCTCACCCCCAGTTATTACTTCACCAATTAGTGGAATTTTACCAATAAAATTATTAATACCAATGGCTGGCGTAATTGCCCCAGTTAAATCAAGCTCATTTTTATTTATGTCTATAGTGCCGTAGGTGGTTAGCCCAAAGGGTCCGCCTAAAAATTTTAGCCTTTTTACAGATATAATGTTATTCTTATAACTAAAATCGGCCACTATTTTATCAAACTGCAAGCCTTCACCCTTTAAGGTATTGTTTAAACCTTTGAAAGAGGTAAAGGAAAGTATCTTGCCTAAAATGGGTGATTCTATTATTCGCACCGAATTAATTTCTAGCTCCCCGCTCATATAGGGTTCATCATCCTTTTTATCTATTGCCTTTACCGCCACTACCGAGATTTTTTTGGCTACAATATTATTAGAAATACCCAAACCCTTAATTAGCTCGGTGGCAGCATCACTGTACAAAAAAAACTTATTGTTTTTGTATTCTATTTCTAGGGATTTTTTACTTTCATTAGTTGTTTTAAAGTTTGCCTTTTTACATTCCTCTTTCGTGCAGGATACAAAACCCTCCAAATTATAAAACCTTATCTCATTAGCTAAAAACAAATTTTTTAGATTAATATTATAATCAATTGCCAAAGATTCTCTTTGTGATTTATGGAATTTAAACCTTCTTATAACATCTGGCAGTTTAGAGAGGTCTAAACTATTGCCTTTTAAGTTAATAAAGCTGTTATTACCATCTTCTTCGTAAACAAGGTTAAAATCATTCTTACCAATGGTTAAATCACTAATTTTAAACCAGCCTTTAGTTTTTTTGTTTTTGGAAAAGGGATTCATTATTTCTAAATTGCCATAGATTTTAGCCAGCGTCTTTTCGCCTAAAATTTTAAAATCGCTAAGAGAATATTGATAGACTCTAGTTTTATTCACTATGCTGGTTTTTTTATCTATTGAAAAACTAACGCTTAAAGGAGCCTTATTGTTTTTTTGCATATTAATTAATGGGTAATAGATTTCTGCATTGGTAAAATCTATATCGCCAATAATTTTTCTGCTATTTTTCTTATCAAAAACTTTAAGCTGTAGAACAATTTCGCCTAGAATACTATTTTGAAAAAGCTCTTTTATCCCGTTAAATTCAGCAAAATCGAGCGAGCTTTTTTCTAAGAAATCATATATTTCTTGATTGTTGGTTTTGGAGAGTATTTTTATTTCATTATAAAATTGAGTATCTTTTATAGGTTGATTAATATCACCACTATAGGTTCTTTTAAATTCGGTATCAGCCTTGATATTATCTAGCTTTACCACCCCTTTAATATTAAGCCCAAGCCCTTCTGATGCTAAATAGATATTATCGCCAGATATAGCATTATCGCCTAAAGCCTTGCTCACCTTTAAATTGTCTAACTGAATATTTATTTTAGAATTACTATAGTTTAAATTTTCATCCTCCAGCCTAAAATAAGATGAAATAATAGACTTAGCCTGCCCACTAGTTAGGTTCTTATATTTAGCTATTGTTTTACTAAAGGAATTTTTATCATCTTGAATAAAAAGAAATAAATCTTTTATGGGGCCAACAATGTTTAAATCTAATTTAATGTAGAATTTTTTATCATCGGTATTTTCAAAAATAGTGGCAAGAGAGTTAACCAGCTTAGAGTTTTCTAGCAAGCCATTTTCAACTGAAATTAAAATCTTTTCTTCTTTAAGGTAAATAATGCCACTAGCGTTTTTTAGAGTTAAATGCTTATCTAATTTTAACACCACATCTTTAAAAAGTAGTTTTATTTCCAAGTTTTTGATTATTTCTTTTTGTAAAAATTCGGGATTTTTTAAGTTTTTTGGCTCTGTGATTAGAACTACATTAACCTTTTGGCTAAAAAAATCTTTTAAATAAAGCTCTAGTAGTTTTTTATAAGAAAGGGCATAGCCACCTGGCCAAAATTCAATTAAATCTTTGATATCTATGTTTTTACTCTCTACCTCTATCTTAATTTTATTGGGCTTATTTTTTTCTAAAACATCGCTAGTTTTGCTAGAAAAGGTAATTTTTTTGTTTTTATCACCAATTCTGGAGATATTAAAATTAGCCTCACGAATAACACCTTGATTATCCACCAGAGTAAAAAAGTTGGCATCAATGTTTTTTCTGTTTTTATCGCCAAAGGTAATGCCGGTAATTTTGGAAATTAACTTCATATCAAAGTTAATAAAATCCATCTGAACGCTAGTTAGGCCGTTTTTATCTTTAAAATTAATGATTTTAAAACTCATATTTTCATTTTGATAAAACAATTCGGCATCGGCTGCAAAATTAATGAGTCCATTTTTTCTAATTTTCTCTGCCTTAATTGATTTTATTAAGAAATTAGTTTTGTTGTTGCCCCCCTCTAACTGCGATAGACGCATGTTTTTTATAAAAATATTATTTATTTCCAATTGCGATTTTCTTAGGAAAAAAACATCTAAAATAACGCTGATTTTTTTTCTATAATCAAAAAAGTTTTCGGCCTGCAAACTATCTAAATCATATAAATCTTCATCCTTATAATAGCTTATGGCAATATTATCGGCAACGGCACTATCCATATAAATCTTGCCGATAAAAAGCCTTTTTAGGTCTATACTGCTTGAAAAGCTATTAATTAAAAAACTCTCTTTTTTAGAGGTGATTTTTAAATTCTTGGCAGCAAAATCAATGGAGAGGGATTTTTTGGGAATAAAAACAGTAATTTCATCATAATCTATGTCTATTCCACCCAAAATATCCACTGCATATTTAAACACTATGCCATCTTTAGTAATTTTTCTAGGTGTGTGGGATAGAAAAAAGTAAACGGAAGAAAAAATTATCGTATAGATAACTAAAACAATAGCAAAGGCTCTAAAAAATATCTTAAGCATTCAAGTTCTACTGGTTTCTTTTTAGCAAAGTTGCATAGAAAACCATAAACCCAATATTCCTAAATATACAGATATTTTACTTATCGTTTCTTTCCCTTCTTGTGAAAAGCCTCAACCTTTACAAACTTTAGTTCTTGGCTGAAAAAATGGGCTTGCACAAAATAATCTAGTTTTTGATTAGAGATTTTTACTAAATCCTTAACAAAAACCGCTACTATTGTAATTAGCCTTTTAAGCCTATTTTTCATCTTATCATTTAGTTCTGCCTGATTTTCTATTGCTTGAACGCTAGAAACACTAGCGCCAATTTGCAAAGGTTCATTATGATTTTTCATATAGAAAAATTTGGTTAGCATTCATTAGTATAACCAATTGGTTAATAAAACCTTAACCAATTAAAAATTTTGGATTTAAGCCAACTACCAGCCCTAAATGCCCAGTGGCTAACTCTGTAAGGCTTGCTTTGTGTAAAGGCTTGTAAGATTCTTTTGGGGCAATTTTATCGAATTTCCCTGTAATAAGATTAAGATTATTAAAATTTAACCCCTCTAGACTTACACCCAAATTTACACCACTTATTAAATCTTTTAAAGCCCTGCTTGAAACGCCAATAGAATCATGCAACCAATATTCCTTATCTAAAAAGCTGTAATATTGCCTTGTGCCTTCTTTTAAAAAGGAAAAGCGATAGTATTTTTCGGCAATATCCTTAGCGAAAAGGTTGCTAAAAAAGCTATTGATTTCACTGCCGGTAATATATTGTTTTTCTAGCAAATTATTAGTTTTAGATAGGTTAAAATGGCTAAAATCAAGAATGGGCGCAATAAGGGTAGTTTTTATAAAATTAAAATAATTAGATAGTTTTAGGGCGAAAATTGCCCCCATACAATAGCCAACGGTGTGGATATTAGCCTCCACAAATTCTTTTTTTATAAAATTAACTATTGGGTGCAGAATTTGGGTTAAATATTCATCAAAAGAATAGTTATAAGGTTTTTCACCCCAATTTACTAATAAAACGCTCTTACCCTTTTCCACCAGGTCTTTTGCAAGGGAATTATATTCGCTTAGGTTAAAAATATATGATTTATTAATTAAAGAGGGGATTAATAATATTATCTCATCCCCCCCTTCATAATACTCTAAATTAGTATTTTGTATGCTAAAGATTATTTTTGGGCAAATGGGGCGTATGGGAACATATTGGCTAGATAAAAACCGCTCATAGCCCTGCATAACGCCATCATAAAAATCAAGTGGCTTTTTTGTTTCCAAAAAATCAGCTAGAATTTGGGAGGAAACAATTAACCGCTCAAAATTAATATCTTGCGTGAATAGTTGGCTTGGCACGGTAATAAAAATTAATAAATTATTGAGAGTGTCTAGCTCTATTCTACACTCTTAAAATTTGAAATTCAATTAGTGGAGTTTTACCAGTTAGGTCTTCCACCTTTTTTCTAACCACACTGCGACACTTATCAAATAGCTTTTTGTAATCTTT
>JBKCHH010000043.1:0-6545 GCA_046302855.1 Alphaproteobacteria bacterium | reverse complement strand
ACCTCGCCGAAGCCTTAGCGTAGGCGGGTTGCGTGGCAATCCAGCAAATAAAATTCAAAAAAATATGCCAAAAATATTGTATTTATAAACTGGATTGCCTCTTTCTAAGCAAAGCTCTCGTTCGCAATGACAGCTTCATAGGTAATCAATCTTCCCAGAACCCTTTAGTTTTTTTCTCTTCAACTTATAATCTGGAATGATTGATTCTACTAGCTTCCAAAATTTAGAAGAGTGGTTTAGGTGCTTTAGGTGGCACATTTCGTGGACTATAACATAATCGATAAGTTCTTTTTTGCAAAAAATTAGGGCTAGGTTAAAGTTTAAATTCCCTTGATGGCTACAACTTCCCCACAGGCTTTTTTGCCTTTTGATAAAAATTCTCTTTGGCGTAAGTTTTAACTCTTTTGCGAAAATATTAATTTTATAATCTAGGTAAACTTCAAGCTCTTCCTTAAGCCAGTTGATAAACTTGTTTAAAAGCTCTTTTTGGGTAAGGTTTGGATTTGCAGTTATATACAGGTAAGAACCATTCACCAAAAAACTAGGTTTTTTGGCAGTTTGAGGGGAAATTTTTATGGTTAAATCTTCACCAAAAAGCTGCAATTTGCCATTATCAACCAGCTCTAGCCTTTGCTTTTTTACCTGCCCCAGTTCGCTATATTTTTTTTTAATCCAATCTAAATTACTATCAATAAAGCTATTAATATGATGATTAGGGGCAAGGTACGGGGCAACCACCTTAACCCCTTTTGCAGAAATTGTTATTCTTTGCCTTTTCGCTAGCTTACTTTTTTTAACCTCAATCTCTATGCCAGATTTTATTAATTTATTTATTACTGTTTTTTTGGGCATTTGTTTGAAAAAAATATTCCTCCCTAATTTTGCCAAGCCTTAGCATTCTAGCGTGAACATAAAGGCCTGCGTAAATAATTCCATCAAAACCATAGATGAAATATCGCCTAATTATATAGGCTTTTAAAAAAGAAAAGAAAGGCTCAAATAAAATTCTTAGGCGGGGAATTTTTCTTTTTTTCGCCACATAGTCTTTTGCCTGCAGGCTAGAGTAGAAGTTAATTTTTTCTACCCAGTGGGCAAGGTTTCTAAAACAATGATGATTAACAATGTTTTTTAAATAGCCAATTTTGCCCTCTTTTACTATCACAGAATCATGCACAGGGCTTATAGAAAAGCCACCCTTTAGTTTGTTGTAAAGGCGAACGGTCTTGGTGTAATCTGCTAGCCATCTTGGTTTTTCACCATTCATAGAGATTTTTACCTTTAGAATAAAGGCACTAAATTCTTCTATCTTGCCAGTTTTAAATAGGGTGGTGATTTCTTCTATTAGCTTAGCACTTAATTCTTCATCCGCATCTAGGTTTAAAATCCAATTATGGGTGCAGTTTTTTTCACCAAAAGACTTTTGCTTGCCGTAGCCATCCCACTTATTTATTAGAACCTTTGCTTTTAGAGACTTGGCGATTTTTATAGTGTCATCCTTTTCATTATCCACTATCACCAATATTTCGCTAGTTAGTTTTTTGGCGGAGGTAATTGCCTTTGGTATTCTATCAGCCTCATTCTTAGCGATTATAAAAACTGATAGTGGTAAGTTTGCCATAGCTTATAAAGTCTTTATTCGAAGGTGCTAGATGAAGTCTAAATTGCAAGTAAAAAATTATAAAAAAGGCAATAATTATCATTTGAGTTGAGTGGTTTTTTTTATATGTTGTTAATCCCTAAAAATACAAAATATGATAAGCAACATAAAGGCACTAAGTGCCTACAATCAAGCCAGCCAGTTATTAAATAAAACTAAAGAAACTGGTTTATCGGAAGAAACGGGTGGTGGTTTTGCAAATTTAGTAAAAAACTATGGTGAAAATGTGCAATCTTCTTTAGAGGGGGCAGAGCAGACCTCATTAAAATTTGTGGCAGGGCAGGCAAGCGTTTCAGACCTAGTTACTAAGCTAGGGGATGCTCAAACCGAACTTACCACTATGGTTAAGTTGCTAGAAAAAATGGTTTCGGCACTAGACGAAATACGCAAAATGCCTCTATGAAAGACCCCTGCCTAACTCTAACTTCTATTGCTTTTTATCCGTTAGCTTGCGAATACTCAAATCCTCATTTACATTTAGTAAACTGCGGTTTTCCGTTTCGAGGCTAACGGATAAAAACCTAATATAAGCGAATTATTCAGGGGTCTTTATGAGATTATTTGATGAAAAGTATAATTATGTGTCAAATCTTTACGCCAAAGAAGATGATATTCTAAAAGAAATAAGGCAAGAGCTAGAAAAAGATAATAAGGCAATAAATATTGGGGCGGATGAAGGCAAGCTACTGCAACTTCTAGTAAAAATTTCTAACACCAAGTCTATTTTAGAAATTGGCACCCTGTATGGCTATTCCACCATATGGCTGGCAAGGGCGGTTGGCAAAAAAGGCAAGATTATAACCTTTGAAAAAGAGGCTGAAAATGCTTCCATAGCGGAAGCAAACTTTAAAAAAGCGGGGCTAGAGAAAATTATCAGTTTAAAAGTTGGCGATGCCAAAGAAAATCTGGCAACAATAAGGGGCAAGTGGGATATGATTTTTATCGATGCTGAAAAATCTGGCTACTTAACCTATCTAGAATTTGCCAAAAAACTGGTTAAAAAGGGCGGGCTAATTGTAGCCGATAATGTGTTTCAAAAGGGTAGGGTGTTTGATGAGTCTTCCAAAGAAAAATCAGTGCAGGTTATGCGGGAATTTAACAAACAACTTTCTCAAAAAAAATACTTCACCACCATTTTAAACACGCACGATGGGCTGTTGGTGGCATACATCTTGTAAATGTAAAATTTCGCCCTATCTATATAGAAATAGGGTAAAAATATGCCAAATAATAAAGAGTTAATTTCTGTTATAAACAATGCGGTTGCCACTGCTTACGCTACCGCCTTAATAGTAAAAACGCACCACTGGAATGTAAAGGGGCAGAACTTTTTTGTTCTACACAAGTTTTATGACGAAATCTATGCCAGCCTAATAGAACAGGCAGATGATAATGCTGAAAGGTTGCGTGCCTTAGGAGAGGTGGTAAAGGATACCCCAAGCCTAGTTGCTGACACTCTAAAAAATACCAAAACCGGCGATTTTTCAGATACTGCAAGTGCAAAGTTTATAAAACAGCAGTATAGTGCTTACAAAAAGCTAATTGCCACTCTACTAGAAAAATCATTAAAGCTAGAAGATAATGTTACTGCCGATAAGGCAACTGGTCAGCTAGAAGCCATTGAAAAAAACCTATGGATGCTTGATGCCTTTTTGGGGTAGTGGATTTTCCTTAGGTTATAACAAATTTCTTAAAGCTAGTTGTAAAGTTATTTTAGGGGATTGGTATACTTCCTACCCAAACAAGGCCTTCATTTTATTTTCGGTTTCTTCAAATTCTTTTTCGGCAATGGAATCGTATACATTGCCACCACCGGCTTGAATGTAGATTTTTTTGCCTTTAATTAAGGCGGTTCGAAGGGTTATGGCACTTACCATGTCTCCATTAGAAGAAAAATAGGCAACAATGCCGGCGTAAAAACTGCGGTTTACATTTTCTAGCTCATTAATAATTTCAATTGCCCTAATTTTGGGCGCGCCACTAACCGTGCCGGCGGGGAAAGTGGCAAATATGGCATCTACCGCATCATACTTTTCATCAATTTCTGCCTCTATATTTGAAACCATATGCATTACATGCGAATATTTTTCTATGAACATTTTATCTAAAACCTTTACTGAATTTTTTTTGGCAATTTTAGAAAGGTCGTTCCGCCCTAAATCAAGCAGCATTAGGTGTTCGGCTATTTCTTTTTCATCTTTAAGTAAATCTTTTGCGAGCATCTCATCTTCCTGCTCATTACTGCCCCTTTTTCTAGTGCCGGCTATGGGTCTTAGCGTTAGTTTGCTTCCTTTCAAACCAACTAGAATTTCTGGGCTTGAACCAACTAGCGAAAAATCGGCAAATTTTAGCAAGAACAAATAGGGTGAGGGGTTAATTCGCCTTAACTTTCTATAAAAATCTATAACCTTGCCAGAAAAATCGCCCACTATTCTTCTGCTTAAAACCACTTGGAAAATATCGCCCTCAATAATATACTGCTTGGCTTTTGCCACTATTTTTGCAAATTGGGATTGATTAAAATTAGTTTGCGTGTTGCTAATTTGGCTATCTAACAAACCAGAAAACTCTACCGATTCATTAATAATTTGCGTTATTTTGCTAATTTTTTCATACAGCTGGTTAAAACTATCATTTGTTTTTTCATTATAATTAATGGCTGATATAAAAATTTTTTCTTTCAAGTGATCAAACACAATAGATGCCGTTGGGCGAACAAGCCTTATTAAAGGCACGCCAATTTCATCCTTTTCAATTGAATTGGTAATTTTTTCGCTTAAATTTACCGCATCAAACCCAAAATAGCCATATACGCCAGTTGCGATTGATGGTAGCTCATCAGGAATTTTAAACTTGGCGGAATTTACAAAATCTTTTATTTGGCTAATTTTAGTTTTGGCGGAAATTTTTTCTACTTCAAAAGTTTTATCAAAATCAAAGGCAATAAGGCTATATCTGCCCTTTCTTTCGCCCTTTTCAACCGATTCTAAAATTATATGCTGGGGATAATGTTTTTCTAACTTTAAGGCTACAGAAATTATAGTGTGCAAATCTGCATTTAGTTCTGTGAATAGAATTTGAGGCTGTTTTTTAGCAAACAATAAAGAAAATTTTTCTAAATCTTTAATTTTATTTTGCGAAATTTGCATTATATCTCCTTACCAAAATTATAATAGTTAAAGATGCAAATTAATGCAAATAAAGAAACCATTCCCAAAACCATTGGTGCATTTTTGTGGTTTTTTGTAAAAAAAAGAAAGTGGCGGTTTTTGTTGTTGTTTCTTTTCCCTTTAAGCATTGCTTTAGAGCAAAACTTCTTTCCCTATTTCAATAAAATAATAATAGATACTGCAACGCAAAATATTAATAATAGAAGTGAGATTTTTAGCCAACTTCACTTGCCTTTAATGCTAATGCTTGGCTTTTGGCTGTTTTTAATAACCTGCTATCGTGCCAGTGATATTTTAGAAATCTACACCATTCCAAAATTTATGGCAGAAATTAGGCTTTCTGCCAGCGATTATGTAAAGGCACATTCTTACAGCTATTTTAGCGATAATTTTGCTGGTAGCATTGCCAATAAAATTTCAGATTTAGCCAATTCTTCGCAGGAAATTTTGTTTTTAATTAGAAGCACCTTCATTCCCATAATATTTGGCGTTATGTTGGCGGTTTTTATGATGTCTAGAGTAAAAATAGAATTTGGCGTGGTGGTTTTAGTTTGGTTATTAATCCACGGGCTTTTAAGCTGGTATTTTGCAATTATTTGCACCAACCGCTCGCATGTTCATACTGAAGCTAGAAGCACAAGGCAGGGTAAAATTGTAGATATGCTAACCAACATTTTAATTGTGAAAATGTTTGCCAGAAACAACTTTGAGCAAGCATATTTAGAATCTTACCAAAAAGATGAGGTTAAAAAATTCAAAAAATCCCTCTGGAGCATTACCATCGCCAAAAGCATCTTTGAAATACCATCAGTAATTATGATAGTAGTTATGATTTATCTAATAATTTCTTCTTGGCAGGCAAACCAAATTACTAATGGTGATTTAATTTACTGTATTCAACTTTCCCTTTGGACGATGCACTTAGTTTGGCATGGTGGCATAATGCTACCCAAACTATTTGAATCTTTTGGAGTTTGCAGGCAAGCACTTAGCCTTATTGTGAATCCCCATGAAATTAAAGATGTAGAAAATGCTAAAAATCTGGTTGTTAATAAGGGGGAGATTGAATTTAAAGATGTAAGTTTTTATTATAATGAGGGCAAAAAAGTGCTAGATAAGCAAAGCATTATCATTAAGCCAAAAGAAAAAATTGGCTTGGTGGGTCATAGCGGGGCGGGAAAAACAACTCTAGTTAACCTTCTTCTTCGCAATTACGAACTAAAAGGCGGGCAAATTTTAATTGATGGTTTTGATATTGCCAAAGTAACCCAAGATTCCTTGCGGGAAAGCATTTCCCTTATTCCGCAAGATATTACCCTTTTCCACCGCAGCCTTTTAGAAAATATTGCTTATGGTGATATTACGGCATCAAAAGAGCAGATAATTGAGGCCAGCAAAAAAGCCTTTGCCCATGAATTTATTGAAACCTTGCCGCAAAAGTATGATACAATGGTGGGTGAGCGGGGCATAAAGCTATCTGGCGGGCAAAGGCAGCGCATTGCTATTGCTAGAGCCATTCTTAAAAATTCCCCCATTTTAATTTTAGATGAAGCCACCAGTTCGCTAGATAGTATAACTGAAAGCCAAATTCAGCAGGCACTTGAAAATTTAATGGAAAACAAAACGGTAATTATAATAGCCCACCGCCTTTCCACCATGAAAACCGTAGATAGGCTAATAGTATTTGATGCTGGCAAAATTGTGGAAGAAGGCACTCA
>JBKCHH010000042.1:0-2360 GCA_046302855.1 Alphaproteobacteria bacterium | reverse complement strand
ATTAGAAGGCAGGGGCTTTATAAGGGATTCTGGAACATTTGCCAGTTTGGTAACAACCATATTTTTCTATTTTGGGGTTTAATAGAATAGGTATCTAAAATAAAAAAGCAAATGTTATTCCCAAACATACGCTACTGTAAGACCCTTGAATAATTCGCTTATATGAAATTTTTATGCTTTTGTTTTCAGATGCGAAAACCGGAGTTTACAGAAAGTAAATGAGGATTTGAGCATCTCAAACACATGCATAAAAATCCATAGAAGTAGAATTAGACATGGGTCTTTTATTCTTTATGTGGCGGTATTATCACCCCATCTTGCAACTTCGCTGGAATATATTTTTCGCCCTTATTTTTCTCTAAAGTGAACATTCCAACCGCAATCATTATAAGGGCTATGAAAAATGAAGCTATAGTGGCTATGGTGAATGCCTTTACCCGCTCATCCCTTACTTTTTTATTTAAATTACTACCAGCATATTTTTTCTTATGCTTAAAAAACCAGTAGACAAATATTATGAATGGAACCAATACTGGCCAGAATTTTATTAGAACTTTTAGCATATTTAAAAAATAATAATGGAAAATTGCTTTACATTTACAGTTCTTCTATATTATTAGGAATAAAAAAACAATAAGGTAATAAATTATGCGTATAGCAGTTTTGGGATGCACCGGAAGAATGGGCGTTAACCTTCTTAAAGAAATAGAGGAACATAAGGATGCTGTTTTGGCAGGTGGCGTAGTAAAGGAAAATAGTGGGGCATTAGGCAAAGACTTAGGCATTATAATGGGTAAAGAGGAACTGGGCGTTACCGCTACTGATAGCGTTGAAGAGGCTCTTGAAAATGCAGATGCTTTAATTGATTTTACCAATCCAGAATCTACCCTTGAAGCCCTTACACTCACCAGCAAGTTCAAAAAAATTCATATGATTGGCACTACTGGCTTTACAGATGACCAAAAAAAGGCAATAGCAACCTTTGCTCATAAAACGCAAGTTATTCTGGCACCAAATACCAGCCTTGGCATAAATGTAATATTTAGCCTAGTTGAACAGGTGGCAAAAGCACTGGATAAATCTTATGATGTTGAAATTTTGGAGTTCCATCACCGCAATAAAAAAGATGCTCCATCTGGCACGGCACTAGCCTTGGCGGAAATTGCCTACAAGGCAAGGTATCGCAAAAATACAGACATTGCCTTTGAAGATGTAATCTGCAAGTTTAGAGATGGTATTATTGGGGCAAGGCCAGTTGATGAAATAGGCATTTCTTCCCTAAGGGGTGGCAGTGTTGTTGGTGATCACTCGGTATTTTTTGCAGGGCTTGGCGAAAGGATAGAAATAAAACATATTGCCGAAGATAGAAAAATCTTCGCTAAAGGTGCGGTGCAAGCTGCTCTTTGGGCAAAGGGCAAGCCGGTAGGTTTGTATTCTATGAAGGATGTTATTGGTTTATAGGGTCTTGTAGGGTTTTAAAAAGATTCCTCTTGCTAAGAATAAAATACTATCTATAAGGGCTAATAAATAAAATTGTGGTAGAAAAGAAGGCGGTCTTTGATAAAAAGCTCGCCTTTTTTTATTCCCATTTTTTTATTGAAAAGTTTTTTTATTCAAAATTTAATTATAAAACAATGAACCCATCTGCCTTAGAAGAAGAATTGGAAAAGAGTTTTGCTCCGCAAGTAAATTCGCTTGGGCTTGGCATAGTTGCAATTCGTGTAAATAAAAGCCGTGATATTAATCTGCAGGTTTTGCTAGAAAAACTTGATAGCTCTCCAATTACTATAGAGGAATGTGCTAAGGCTTCCCGCCATATAAAGGGTTTGATTGAGGTGGAAAATTTCTTTTTAGGTAAAGATTATTTTCTAGAAGTAAGTTCCCCCGGTGTTGATCGCCCACTAACTAAAGAGGCGGATTTTGAACGGTTCAAGGGTAAAAAAGCAAAGGTAAATACCTATACCTCTATTACTATCGATGGTTTGCTAATAAAAAGGCTAACTGGCATTATAAAAGATTTTCAAAATAAAACCGTTACCCTTGCCCTAGAAGATGGTAAAGAGGCTGAGATTGAATTTCACAATATTCGCAGTAGTTATTTAATAGGCGAAGTTAGCTTAAAAGGTTTGGATGAGAAGGATAAAAAAGAGAATTCTAGGGAGAATTCTGGAGATGACTTTAGAGAAAGAAGGTTTGACGATAGAAGGGAAGATAGAAGAGAAGGTAGAAGAGATGATAGGGGTGGCGATAGAAAATTTGATAATAGGAAATCTGGCTTCAAAAAACCCTACAGAAGAGATGAGGGGGATAGAAGCGAGAGAAGCTTTTCAGACAGACCAAGAAGAGAGTTTGATGGGGAT
>JBKCHH010000041.1:0-2141 GCA_046302855.1 Alphaproteobacteria bacterium | reverse complement strand
AACTGGCAAAAGCTAGCTGGTATAAAAAACCCTATTGTTTCAAGCAAAGATTTACTACTACCTAAATTATGAAACGAATAGCCATTTTCGCTCACTTTGATAAAAACGATATTATAGATGATTATGTTATCTACTATTTGCAGGGATTAAAAAAGGTTGCGGATGATATTATTTTCGTTTCAGACTGCAATTTGCCTTTAGCCGAAACAAAAAAACTAAACGGCATTTGTTTGAAGATTATAGCCCAAAAACACGGCGAGTATGATTTTGGCAGTTATAAAAGGGGCATTTTAGAAGCCAAAAACATTCTAAACAATTACGATGAGCTAATTATAGCCAATGATTCTTGCTACGGCCCCATCTTTCCTTTTGAAAATGTATTTAAGCAGATGGGGCAAAGAAAATGCGATTTCTGGGGGCTTACCTCTAGCAAAGAGCATCATAACTTTTACTATGTAGGTAGCTACTTTTTAGTGTTCAAAAAAAATGTTTTTTTAAGTGATGTTTTTCAAAATTTCTTTTTAAATATCAAAAGGTTAGAAAACAAAAGTAAAATTATCACTGAATATGAAGTAGGGCTTAGTAGAACTTTAATTAAAGCTGGCTTTAAAAAAGATTGTTTCACAAAAACTTTTTTAAATATGCCACTGGTTAACAGCAATGCTTTTGATTTGTTTTATTCTGGCTTTCCGCTGTTAAAAATAGCCTTCTTAAGAGATAATCCACTAGGTGAAGGCAAAGTTTACAGATGGAAAAACTATTGTTCTTTAAAGTTTATTGCCATGGTAGAAAATCATCTACAAAGAGTTATTGGCACCAACAACCCTGCAATTTGGTATTATAAACTGCCTTATATTAACTTTTGTATTTTTCACAGAAAATTTATTAGGGTGCTTGCAAAGAAGGTAGTATTAAGGGTAAAAATTTTTGGAATAACAATAATTAGACAATAAAAACTATTCAAAAATGTTTTTAAATCAACTAATTATTCAAAAAATAATTTAAGTTATAAAAGAAGTCTATTAAACCATTACCAACAAACATTTTTATCTATCTTTAGACTTGAATAACCTACCTTTTTTTATATAGTAGTAAGCTAATTAAGCAAAGAAACGAATTATGCACGATACTGCAATGGACATCGGTAAGGTATTCTTTGATACGTATTTAAAAAATGCCAAGAGGTTAACAATAGTTGACGTCGGCTCTCAAGACGTAAATGGGTCTTTGCGCTCTGTTGCCCCCGCGAACAATAAATACATAGGTATTGATTTTGTGGAGGGACAAGGCGTAGACATTGTAATTACAGATCCCTACGTACTGCCCATGGAAAATGACAGCGTTGATGTTGTTGTATGCTCATCTTGCTTTGAACATTCAGAGTTTTTTTGGCTTTTATTTAATGAAATACAGCGCATTCTTAAACCTAATGGATTGTTTTATCTAAATGTCCCATCAAATGGGAAGTTTCACAGATACCCTGTTGATTGTTGGCGTTTTTATCCCGATAGTGGAATAGCCCTGCAAAATTGGGGTCGTAAAAATGGTTATAATACTACATTACTAGAATCCTTTACTGGTAAACAGAAAAAAGATATTTGGAACGATTTTGCCGCTGTTTTTTTAAAAGATTTTCAATTTATAGAGAAACATCCAGATCGCATTCAAACAATGTATCCTACTTTTATGAATGGACTCATTTATGGGGAAGAAGATTTTAAAAAATTTTCAGAACTGCCCGAAGATCGACTCATTTATCTTCATAACAATCAGCTTAAACCAGTTCTTGAAACCAGTCAAAGTGAAATAGAAAAACTTACCTACGAATACCAGGCCCTAAATGATTATCTTAGTCAAAAAAATCTGGATCTGCGAATGGCGGAAGGCATCTTTAAAAAGATGTATAAACACCGCCTTCGGAAATATGCCCTTCGTCTTTTACTGGGCAGAAAAATGACTTGTCGCATTCAAGAATGGTTGCGGAATTTAAACTTTCATACTAAACAAGATTAGCCTTCAAGATTTACAATCGGTTCTCTTTATGGAAAAAAAAATACATCAGCTTCAAGAAGAAATACAAGAAAGAGATGTTATAATAGATTTTTTTATTAAAACTTTGGATCAAATTTATAAAAATAAAA
>JBKCHH010000040.1:0-2725 GCA_046302855.1 Alphaproteobacteria bacterium | reverse complement strand
TCGCAAGCCATAGCCTGTATTAACGAACTAAAAATTCCACCAGAAAAGGTAAATATAGATGGCGGAGCCATTGCTTTAGGGCATCCGCTTGGTGCAACAGGGGCAAGAATTGTTGGCAAGTTGGCCACTCTTTTACAAAGGGAAAATTTAAAATACGGGCTTGCCACCCAGTGTATTGGCGGCGGGCAGGGCATTGCAACCATTATAGAAAGGGCTTGAATAATGACTCAGACTATTTTTTCTGGCATTCAACCAACTGGCAATTTGCATCTGGGAAATTATCTAGGGGCTATAAAACAGTGGCAGAAATTCGCCCACAACCCAAACAATAACTGCTTTTTTTGCATTGTGGATTTGCACGCCATTACCATTAGGCAAAATTCCAAAGAGCTAAAAGAAAATATTATAAAAACCGCTGCCCTCTATTTAGCTTGCGACTTGGTTTCAGAAAAAAATAGCATTTTTGTTCAATCTTCCATCCCTCAACATGCAGAGCTAGCTTGGTTGCTTTCCTGCAACAGCCCCATTGGCTGGCTAGATAGAATGACTCAGTTTAAAGAAAAATCCGCCACCCAAAAAGAAAAGGCTTCTCTTGGGCTTTATTCCTACCCCGTTCTTATGGCAGCTGATATTCTACTATATAATACCAATCTTGTGCCTGTAGGCGAAGACCAAAAACAGCACATAGAACTTGCCCGTGATATTGCTAAAAAGTTCAACACTGATTTTGATGCAAAAATTTTCACCATCCCAGAACCCTATATAATGGGTGATGCCACAAGGGTTATGAGCCTAAGGGATGGCACTAAGAAAATGAGCAAATCAGACGAATCAGACTACTCCCGTATTAATCTATTAGATGACCCCAAAACCATTCTAGACAAGCTAAAAAAAGCAAAAAGCGATAGTATAGAGGGGTTTCATACGCTAGAAGAACGCCCAGAAGCAAACAATCTGCTAAAAATCTACGCCACTTTAAAAGGCATTTCTTTTCAACAGGCAGTAGAGCAATTTAAAAACGAAAGGTTTTCTAAACTAAAAGAATTTTTGGCAGAAGAAATTATAAAAGAACTAACCCCCATTCAACAAAACTATCAAAAGATAATGAATAACAGGCACTTAATTGAAACTACTCTATCAAAAGGTGAAAAACTAGCCCAAAAAACCGCCCAACAAACCCTAGAAAAAGCAAAGCAAGCAATGGGTTTAGGTGTTTAGTAATTTTCTTTTATGTAACCAATTTGCAACATAAGATTTTTTTCTTTATACCAAATTTACACATAAACAGGTATTTTAACTTTCCATTAACCTTTTAATTTTTTACACCTAAATAGCTTTTTAACAATCAAACAAATGGAGATTATTATATGAAAAAAGCGTTAATCTACACTACTGCACTAGTTGCATTAGGTTCAGCTTCAGTTGCTCACGCAGGTGGTGATGCAGTTGCTGTTGCTCCAAAAAAAGCTGCCACTAAAAAGGCTGCTAATAAAGATACTAAAACCAAAAAAGCTACTAAGAAAGGAGAGCACGCTTATGCTGCCAAATCTTCTCTAGCTTCTGCTGGTGGTCTAGCCGTAACTGTTGGTGGTGAATTAGATTCAAGCATCGCTTCAGTTAATGGTGATGATACTGTTAAACTAAACGGTACTAATAAAGAAACAGTTGTTTATAAAGGTGGTGAGTTCAAGAAAGCTCAAAACATCATTATAACTAATGATTCTAAAATCAATGTTAAGGCTGAAGGTAAAACTGATACTGGTTTAACTTACGGTGGCGTTGTTGAATTACAAGCTGATGTTTCTGATTCAAAAGATAACGGCGGTGTAAATGCTGAGAAAACTTATATTTTCTTAGATTCTTCTGCTGGTAAAGTAGAATTCGGTGCTACAGAAGGTGCTGCTCAAAGGCTAGAAGTAAATGCTGGTTCAGTTGCTACTATTTCTGGTGGCGTTGGTCATGAAAGCAATCTGGACTATTATGTTCCACTATCTGGTTTCATTACTAAAGCTCAAACTGCTTTAGACTTTATTGGAACTAAGGCTGAAAATGCAAATAAAATTGCATACTACTCTCCAAAAGTTGAAGGTTTCCAAGCTGGTTTATCTTACACTCCAGATTCTGGTGATGCTGGAACAGCTACTGCAACAAGCGGAGATAACGGTGGTTTCTTCAACTTCAAAAACATCTTCACTGGTGCAGTTAAATATGCCAATGAATTTGATGGCGTAGGCGTAGAAGTTTCTATCGGTGGTGAATTTGGTTCTGCTGAAGATCTAAATAACACTGGTGCTGGTGCTACTTTAGCTAACTACACTAACAAATCTGCCTTCACTGTAGATAACTTCTTCGGTTATGATGCAACTGAGTTTGGCGGTGGTTTTGATATAACTTCTGTGAAAGACCAAGAAGATCTACAAGCTTTCAACGGTGGTTTAAAAGTTTCTTATGAAGGCTTTTCTCTAGCTGGTTCTTATACTGATCTAGGTAAAACTGGAGATTTAAAAGACACCTCTAACAGAACTTTCAAAGCTAATGGAAGTATCTATAGCGTTGGTGCTGGCTACTCTCAAAAAGACTTCGCCTTATCAGCTGGTTATGTAGCTTCTGAACTTTACAAAAATGAATTCACTAACATTTCTGTAGGTGCAGATTACAAACTTGCTCCAGGTTTTGTTCCATATGCTGAAGTGAACATTTTTGATGCTCAGTATGATAAAAAAGC
>JBKCHH010000039.1:0-12621 GCA_046302855.1 Alphaproteobacteria bacterium | reverse complement strand
CGCATGTTTTTTTTCATAATCTTATAATTTATTTATAAGTTCCACCCTATAAACCACTGCCACCCTACTTGATACTACTTTTTTAGCACCACACTTATTTAATTATGCCCCTTTCTAAACTGTAAAGCTATGAGCTCCTCTCTAAACTTTAAAGCAATTAGCCAGATGGCTAGAACTTGCCCCCCTATCAGCAGCGCTGCCGATAGGATGAAGTTGTGCGGCAAAGCCGCAAAGAATCCAGCTACTGATAGTAGCTCGATGAGGAGAATTGTCCTCGCGAAAGCGATCGAATCATTAGGCATGGTGCGAGTCTCAGAGAGACTAACGATGGACCAAGCGCAATTTACCATAGAAAAGGATAGTTGTCAATAGAAAATATTGATTTTAGATAAGATTTTTTTAGGCTTTTAACCAAATTTTAACACATCCTTCAAAAATTGGGGTCATTGCGATGAGCCAAAATTTATTTTGGGCGAAGAAGCAATCCATAAACAAGGTAGAGCTTGGATTTCAAGATATTGTTGCCAAGAAAAACCTTTGTTATGGATTGCTTTGTCGTCCGCCTACGCTAAAGCTTCGGCGAGACTTCCTCGCAATGACTGTATGATAAACAGATTTGCTTCGCCCAAAAATAAAAATTTGGCTCGCAATGACTGGTTGAGAAACTGTGCCACCAAGCCACCGCTCGCAATGACAATGATAATGACAATGACAGGGAAAAAACCAAAAAATCTATCTTTTGCTGAACTGGAATCTTTTTCTGGCCTTACTGCGACCGTATTTTTTGCGTTCTACAACCCTAGAATCACGGGTTAAGAAGCCTTCTTTGCGTAAGGTTGAATGCAAATCTGGGTTAAATAAATCCAAAGCTCTTGAAATTCCGTGCCTTACTGCACCTGCTTGTCCAGATAACCCACCACCAACCGTAGTAGCAACCACATCGAACTTATCTAAACTTTCAGTTGAAACAAATGGCTGATTTATAATCATTCTTAAAGTTGGGCGGTTGAAATAAACAGCAACATCTTTACCATTAACGGTAATTTTGCCAGTTCCCCTTTTAATCCACACCCTAGCGATTGATTCTTTTCTTCTACCAGTGGCGTAGCTTCTACCCAATGAATCTATTTTTGCTACCCTTTCAACCTTTGCTTCAGCTGGCTTATTTTCAAATGAAACCAGATCTATTGATTCAAAGGTAAGGTCGCCTAAAGATTGCACTTTTTTTGCTTTGTTTTTTTCTATCATATTACTTTATACTAAACGGTTTTTTTATTTTTTCTGTTTTTAGAGCCAAAATCTATTACTTTTGGCATCTGTGCTTCGTGCGGATGGGTTGGGCCGGCATAAACAAATAGTTTACGCATTTGTTGCCTGCCAAGTGGGCTTCTAGTAATCATTCTTTCAACTGCCCTTGTAATTAGCCTATCTGGAAACCTAGAGGCTAGAGTTTCTTTAGGAGTTATAGACTTTACGCCACCAACATAGCCAGTGTGCCAGTAGAAAACCTTATCAGTTAATTTCTTGCCAGTTAAATGCACCTTTTCAGCATTTATGATAATTACATTATCGCCGTAATCTAAGTATGGAACATAGTTTGGCTTATGCTTGCCACGAAGTAACATAGCCACATGCGAGGCTAGCCTTCCAAGAACAAGGTTTTCAGCATCTATAATATACCAATTTCTTTGGATATCAGATATTTTGCCAGTATAGGTTTTAGTAGCTTCTGTGTACATATAAAAATATTTCAGGAAGGGGTAAATAATCAAAAAGCTAATACTTGTCAACAGATAATCTTTACAAGCATTAAGAGAGTGTTTACTAAAAATAGATAAAATCACTAGGGAGGTTGCTAAAACTAGCTCTCACCGTCATTGCGAGCCAAAATTTAATTTTTGGCGAAGCAATCCAGTTTATAAGCCATATTTTTTGAATTTTATTTACTGGATTGCCACGCTCGAGCAAAGCTCTCGCTCGCAATGACGACTGAGGACCAGCATTAAACTAAATATTACCGTTAAAAAAAGCTAAAGGCCTGCCTAAGTATTCTCTAAACTTAGAAATCCGCTCGATATTTTTTTCTGGATATAGGGCAACGGTTCTAATTAGTTTTTCGCCATCATAGATTTCAAACGAGCCTACTTGCGTATCACTCACCACTGGTGCGATTAGAGGAGTTTTATACTTTGCTTTGAACTTATAGCTGGCAATTTTTTCCCTAGAAAAGGTTTCTAGAACATCTTCTTTTACTATTAAATTCACCTGAGCCTCTTTACCCTTAGCAACATCCACCTTAGTTACTACAGAATTTGCTGTATAAACCTTTTTGTTAATGAAGTTATTTAGCCCATATAGAATTAATTTTTGCCCCTCTTTTGTTCTAGCATCCACACTTGCAAGCCCATTAATAACTAAAATAACCCGCCTATCATCTTTTTTGGCAGAAAGAACAACGCCGTAGCCAGATTCATCGGTAAAGCCCGTTTTCATGCCATCTACGCCAAATTTTCCAAGCAGTTTATTGCGGTTATATTGGCGGATTTTATTATAATAAAAGCTCTTCATTGAATATAAATTATAATATTCAGGGAAGTTTTTAATAATATTTTTGGCTATTAACGCCAAATCTCTGGTAGTGGAATGATGCCCCAAGTCTGGCAAGCCATTTGAGTTTAAAAAGTGCGTGTTTTCAAGACCTAGCTTTTTGCCCATTTCGTTCATTCTTTCTACAAAACCCTCTTCGCTACCAGCTATGCCTTCAGCTAGCACCACGCAGGCATCGTTGCCAGATTGAACAATTACGCCCCTAATTAAGTCTTCAACTTTTACTGAGCTATTATATTTTACAAACATTCTGGAACCTTTTTTCTTCCAGGCATTGGCAGAAACCTTGTATTCCGTATCATTAGTAATTAGCCCTTTTTTTAGGGAATCGAAAACTATTGTGGCGGTCATTAATTTGGTCATGGAGGCGGGAATCATTTTCTCATGAGCATTTTTTTCGAATAGAACTGAGCCAGTATCATAGTCTATCATATAGGCATACTGTGCCTTTGTGGTAATTTCTGCGTTGGAAATAGCTGGAATTAGTATTAATAGAAGAGTGAGAAGAATTTTTTTGAACATAAACTAGACCTGTTTTTGTTTTGTATAGAATTGTTAGTAAGGCAAAAAAACTTATTTTCACTAAGTATTTTTATTTTTTGAAGATTTTTTTGGGGGAGAGTAAAAAAAAAGCCACCTGTGAGGGTGGCTTGATTGTCGCCATACCTCACTATCCAGAACACAAGGCAAACCAATCCATAACCAAAAAATACTATTCTTTACAATTTTCTAGTTTTTGCTAATAAGTATTGTTTTAAATGTTAAATATGCCATCTAATAAATCACTAAAACCCCCTGCCAAATTAAAGAATATACTGATAATTGGTATTGGGCTAATTGGCTCTTCCCTTGCACTTGCCATTAGAAAAAATAATCTGGCGGAAACTATTTACATCTATGATTCTAACCTAAAAAATAGTGAACTGGCAATTGAAAATAATATTGGCGATGCCGTCTATAATAGTTTTGATGAATCCCTAAAACAGTTTGATGTAATTTTTTTCTGCACGCCCCTTTCTGCCTATTATTATATATGCGAAAAAATTATAGAAAATATTACCGCTAACACCATTGTAACCGATGTAGGCTCTGTAAAGCAAAACCCGCTAGAAGAAATCTATAAAATCTATGATTTAAACAAAAAATCTTACCTTAAAAAATATTTCGTTCCAACCCACCCTATTGCTGGCACTGAAAATTCTGGCCCCTTGGCGGGCTTTGATTCTTTGTTTAAAAACAAAAGGCTAATTATAACCCATAGTAGTGAAACCAACTCTGCTTCAGTAGAAAAAATTGCCAGCCTGTGGGGGGCAATAGGTAGCGATGTTATCCATATGGAAGCTGGCAAACATGATGAAATCTACGCCAAAGTATCCCACATTGTGCAACTGGTTTGCAGTAGCTTTGTATCTTTTTTAATGAAAAAGAAGGCTGAACTTGGCGATATAAATTTGTATTTCTTTAAAGACTTTGTAAGGGTTGCCGGTAGCGATGCTAAGATGTGGACGGATATATTCCTATACAATAAAGAAAACATCATTACTGCCATAGACCTGTTCTTAGAAAAGCTCTCTCAGCAAGATTTTGACGGGGCAATAAATCTACGCAAAAAAATAGTGGTGGATGAAAATTATAGCCCAATATTGTGTGCGGCTCAAAACAGATACTTAATCCCCATTGCCATTTCTTGCGGTTTAGTAAATTTAATTGATGAGGATATTATAAAATACGCCATTGGAGCTGGGCTCATTTCCATGACCAAAAACCTAACCCTATATGATGAATGTAATGATTTTCTAAAAATTGACCTAGGTGCCTATGTAAATGAGGTAATCTACTTTAAAAAACTAATAGAAAAAGAAGATGATATTACCCTTATGAATCACCTAAATTCCATTAAGAACTTTTATAGAAATAGTATTATTGGATAGTTTTTTTTGCGAGCGAAACTGCGGTTTTAACCTATTTTGTAGTAACTACTAAAAAAAGTTAAAGAACAGACGCAAAACTCTCCCTACCCTACCCTTTCAAAACCCTACAGCCCGTAATCATTAATCATCATATAGTCAGATTTATATGAATCTTCGCGGATGTTAAGAATGCCGTTTTTTTCGCGCCAAATGGTTTGGTAAATAAAGTGAACTGGCACCTCTTCATTCATGGAAACATTTATGGAGCGAATCTTATCATTTTCATTAGCGGTATTTTGATAATAAAATTCACGAATTTTTTTCTTTGGCCAGTTTGGGTCTTTCTCCAACACAAAATAAATTAGGTCTAGTGGGAATTCTAAGCGAACGCAACCGCTACTAAATGCCCTATCATCTAGGGTAAAGTAAGAATGGTCTGGCGTGCCGTGCATATAAACCCCGTAATCACTAAATATTGAAAACCGCACCTTGCCCAGTGAATTTAAATAACCAGGTTTTTGGCGTAGCAGATAGGGGAAGTTTTTACTATCAAGGGTTAGCACATTAACTGAGCTTTCCGGTTCAGTTTTCCACTTGCCATCTTGGGTTTGTTTTATAAATTCAAAGCCATAGTCTTTCACATGTTTAGGGTCTTCAATTAGCTGTGGAAGCAGGTTTTCAACCGCAATTCTTTTTGGCACATGCCAAAATGGATTTAAAATCACATCGGTAATGTAGGTGGACATTATTGGCGTTTGCTTATCTGGCGTGCCAACAATGGCGTTCATATCTAAAATCTGCTCCCTATTTTTAAATGCCTTTAGATTAAAGGCGGGAAGGTTTACTAAAACAAATTTTTCGCCTAAATCTCGCTTCATCCAACGCCATCTTTCTAAATTGGTTTTTACTAGCTTGATTTTATCGGCAATTTTTATGTTCATTAGCTTAATTTCAAGAGTGCCAATTTTGCCGGTTTCATCTATCCCCATTGCCTTTTGAAAGTTTTTGATGGCGTTAAATAGGTCTTCTTCATAATATTCCTTACTCTCATGTGGAATTATGCCACTTGCCTTGTAGAATTTTAGCTCCCGCATTCTATCACGAATTTGGGGAATTCTTTTATCTTCCCCTTCTGGTTCAATATCTTTACCAACTATAGAAATTTGTGCGTAATCTTTACTACCCTTATTTGCCTGCTCTTTTTCTAAATCCGCTAATAGCTTTTTTAAAGATTGGTAGAATTCATGCCTTGGCAAAAGCAGGTTTAGATATTTTGCAAAGTCATCACTATTTAGTGCCTGATTTAAATAATGCTCTGCCGTTTTGCTTTTGATTTCTTTTTCCTTTTCCTTATCTTTATAATAATAGCCAAACTGAGTGCCTTCTGGCTTTTTTCTGCCAAACACTATGTGATGCGTATATAAAAGGGCGGCATTGCTTAAAATTAAATCCCTTTCCACCACATCTTTTTTATCAATTTTTTTAGCGAAACCTTTGAGTAGTGAAACTTGATAATCTTCTGGCTTTAAACCTTCACTTTTAGAATCTTCCATTATTTTTATTATCTGCTCACCTATTGGCTTTATGCCACCTAGTTCATCGAACCACACCAGTTGATTATTTTTCTTATTGTAGAACCTTCTAACCTCTTCCTTATCTATTAATATCCCTTGAATTTTTAATTCTTCTTTAGTTCTAGTGGCTTTTTTTATTTTTGAATTTTCTCTCTCAGCCATAGCAGGCGTGGCAAAAAGGGCGACAAATAAAAAAATAACTAGAAATTTAAAAATTCCCCCTTCCAGAGATACCTTCTTTAACATATCCATATACCTTGTGATTACTTAACTTAATAACAAGATTTTTTTTGATGGCAACGGTTTTAATTAGTTCAGCAGCAAGTGCGGCAAATGCAAGTGGCTTTCCTGTTTTGTCAGCAGCTTTACAGGTGGGGAATAAGGCTTTTGGCAAGCAAATTGATAATAGTTTGCAATCTACACTATTTGGTGAAAATGAGAAATTCACCAGTGGCAGAAGGCTAAATTCTTTGTTCTTGCAATCTTCTACTTATGGCGATGCCATACCTGTAATCTATGGCAAGGCAAGGCTTGCTGGCAATATTATATGGGCAAAACCCTTTAGAGAACAGGTAAAGAATGAAACAACAAAATCTGGTGGAAAGGGCGGAAGCAAATCTTCCCGCAATACCTATTCTTATTACGCCACCTTTGCCATTGCCTTGTGTGAGGGGGAAATAAATAAGGTTTTACAAATTTGGGCAGATTCAAAATTAATTAATTTGCAAGATTACTGCTTAAGCTATCGCATTTATAATGGGAGCGAAACACAGTTGCCAGATTCTGCCATGCAGGCAAATTTAGGCATTGATAAAACTCCTGCTTACAGGGGGCTTGCCTATATAGTAATTGAAGAGTTGGCATTGGAAGAATTTGGCAATCGCCTACCTAACTTTAATTTTGAGGTGGAAAGAAGATTAACGCTAAAACTAAATGATAGCCTTGCTTTAGAAGAAAAAATTACCGCCGTGAATATTATTCCCGGTAGTGGCGAATTTGTTTATGATACTAAAATTCAAAATAAAGTGTTTGGACAATTAGTTGGTAGTAATTGGGTGCAAAGGGGCTTTTATGAATCTATTAATCAAAACTCCTATCAAAACAAAGCAGATAGTTTAGTAGCAATTGATGATTTGCTTGAAATATGCCCAAACTTAGAGTGGGTATCTTTAGTAGTTACTTGGTTTGGCAGTAGCTTAGATTTATCTTTAACAAGCATTTCGCCCCGTGTGGAGTATAAAAACGCCATTACTTCACCAGACCAGTGGCAGGTAAAAAACTTTGTTCGTGATACTGCCTTAGAGGTAAGTAGAGATGCAAATAACAACCCTATATACGGTGGCACGCCTTCTGATTCTTCTGTTTTAAACCTTATTCAGGCGTTAAAAGATAAGGGAATAAAGGTGCTATTTTATCCACTAATTTTTATGGATTTAGCGGGCAAGCCTTGGCGGGGCAAAATTACTGGCAATCACACCTCCATCAACAATTTTTTTACTAAAACAGATGGTTATAATCAGTTTATTTTGCACTATGCCAATTTGGTAAAAAACAAGGTGGATGCTTTTATTATAGGCTCTGAACTAAAGGGCATTACCTCAATTAAAACCCCTGCCAATCAATTTCCAGCCATTACAGAATTAGTAAACTTAGCGGGGCAGGTAAAAACCATAATGGGGGCAAGCACCAAAGTTTCTTATGCGGCGGATTGGAGCGAATATCATAGTGTTGATGGCTATTATAACCTAGATCCCCTATGGGCATCTAGCAATATAGATTTTGTGGGGATAGATGCTTACTTTCCCCTAACAGATGAGCCACAAATTGCCTTTGATAAGCAAAAGATTATTTCTGGCTGGACAAGTGGGGAGGGCTATGATTGGTATTATTCAGATGCTAATCGCACCATAAAAACCCCTCTTCAACCACAGTATGCGTGGAAAAATATTGCTTGGTGGTGGGGCAATGTTCATATTAACCCCAATAGTTTGCAGACCGCTTGGATTCCTAATTCCAAAAAAATTTGGTTTACGGAATTTGGCTTTGCTTCGCTTGATGGCACTAGTAATCAACCAAATATTTTTTATGATTTAGAAAGTGTAGATGGCGGAATGCCCAGATTTTCTAACGGTAATAGCGATTTTTTAATCCAAAGAATCGCCCTTGAAGCCACTTTAGATAAGTGGGCAAATTCTAGCATGATAGAACAAAAGTTTATTTGGACCTACGATGCCAGACCCTACCCATTTTTCCCCAATTTAAATAGCGTATGGAGCGATGGTAAAAATTGGGAAAAGGGGCATTGGATAAATGGCAAAATTGGGCTTTCTGGGCTATCTGCCATTCTTTTAGATATTTGCAAAAAAATGGGAATTAATGAAAGTAGCGTTGATGTAACTGGCATTAATGAAGTTGTTTCTGGTTATTTAACTGATAATCGCTTTACGGGCATTTCTGCCATTAATGAGCTAAAAAAAGCCTATTTTTTTGATTCAGTTATAAGTGGTAATAAAATAAAATTTGTAAGCCGAAAAAATAAACAAATTTCAGCCACAATTAGTAAAGAAGAAATAATAAATGGTGGTGAGCTTTTAGTGGAATTAAAAGACACAGCTGAAAAAATAAATGAGGTGAATTTTAGCTATCTTTCCCTGCAAAAAAACTATCAGGTAGAAAATGCATCTGCCATTCGCTCTAGTGATTATCAAAAGGCAATAATTTCAAAAAAGATAGATTTGCCTATAATTTTAGATTCTAACCAAGCCCGCACAATTGCAGAAATAAATTTATATTTGCAAGAGCTGGAACAAAAAAAGTTTAGCTTTTCTCTGCCTTTAAAATATTTAAACTTAGAGGTTAATGATTTAATAAAAATTACTGAAATTAATAATTTTATTATTCGCATCACTTCAATATTCTTTGGTGAAGATGGGCTACTAAAAATAACTGGCGTTGGTGATAGTTTAGATATTTATAATCTTTCCAGCAATTTAAATTCTAACGTTCAAACGGTTGAAACTATTAATTTAGTTGCCCCTACCAGCTTTGAAATTTTGGATTTACCTTTGGTGAGTAATGATAATCAAAATTATATTTATTTTGCTACTTCACCAAGGGGGAAAAACTGGAATGGATGTGCTATTTTTGAAAGCCTTGATAATATAAATTTCAGCCAAATTGCTAGCAACAATATTATCTCTACGCAAGGCAAGGCGGTAAATGCTTTAACTAATGCTCTGCCACAAATTATAGATGAAAAAAACTCTGTTGAAATTGCCCTGCTTTATGGTGAACTTTCCTCAATTTCTTCAATAGAGCTTTTTAACTATGGCAATTTGGCAATTATTGGTAATGAAATTATTCAGTTTATGAATGCTGAACTACTTAGTAATGGCAATTATAAACTAACCAAGCTAATTCGCGGTTGCTTTGGCACAGAAAATGAAATTTCTAACCATGTGGCAGGGGAAAGGTTTGTTCTACTTAGCAATTTGGTAAAAATTCCAGCCTCATTAAATTATTTGGGGGTAAAGAAATATTATAAATGCCTATCTTTTGGTGGTGATGAAACAAACCTAGTATCAAAAGAATTTACCTATCTTGCTAATTGCTTGAAGCCATTTTCACCAGTTTTATTTAAAGCAAAATCGGTTGGTTTAGATGTGGAATTTTCTTGGGTTAGGCGTTCTCGCCTTGGGGCAAATTTAAAAGATTACTTCGAAATTTCATTAGATGAACCACAAGAAATTTATGAGCTAGATATTTTTTTGAATAACATTTTCAAAAAAACCTATCGCATAAATTCTGCCAATTCTTTTTTATATGCCAATTCTATGCAACTGGCAGACTTGGGTTTTACTATAAATTTAACCAACAATAACAATGTGATAATTAAAATATATCAGATTTCAAATCAATTAGGCAGGGGAACCCCCCTAATAATTAACCTCTAACCAAACTAAAAAACCATGACCCAAACCAACAACTTAAATATAACTCTACTTGAACAGAGCCAAGCTCAAAAAGAAGTTTCTATTAATTCTGCCATAGTGGCAATTGATGCTATTTTAAATCGCGGGGCGATTGATGTTCTTACTACGCCACCTGCTTCTCCCAATAATGGCGATGTCTATATAATAGGTATAGGGGCAAGTGGGGCTTGGTTGAATAATGATAAAAAAATTGCCTATTATAATCAATCTTGGCAGTTTATAACCCCAAAAGAGGGTTCTAGCCTTTGGGTTTCTGCCAAGAATAGGTTTTTTGTTTTCCAAAGTAATTTTTGGGTAGAGGCAAATAGTTTAGATAATAACTTCGCAACCCTTGGCATTAATGGCACGGCTGATGTTAATAATAAGCTATTGGTAAAAAGTAATGATGTTCTTTTGGCCTCCAACACTGGGGATGTAAGGCTAAAGCTAAATAAAAATCTTTTAGCCAATAATGCTACTATTTTAATGCAGAATAACTATTCCACCCGTGCAGAATTTGGCGTTACCAGTAGCGATAATTTTGAAATTAAAGTATCTGCTGATGGCTCCACCTTCAAACAGGCAATAACTATAGATAAAACTACCGCGCAATTAGATGTAAAAGAAAATAGCTACTTTGTAAAACCCATAAAATTGCAGGGCTACACTATCGCCACCCTTCCACCTGCCAATGTTAATGCGGGCAGTATTGCCTATGTTTCAAACGGAGCGGCGGGGCTTCCTATAGTTGCCTTTAGTGATGGCACCAGATGGCTAAGGCTAGATACAAGGGCGGCTTTGAGTTAAGTTATAGGCATTTTTTAAAATGGTGCGTCCGAGAAGATTCGAACCTCTGACCCACAGCTTAGAAGGCTGTTGCTCTATCCAGCTGAGCTACGGACGCATTAAAACTCTTTTTTGAAAAACCAAAGAGGCGTGCAATAAAACAAATTTCCTATAATTATCAAGGATTAAAAAGAAAAGGTCGTTTATTTATCTGGATAATTGATTAATGCCACCCTTAAATAAATTAGAGATTAGCGAGAATGCGGATTATATTCTAATGCAGGAATTTTTCCACCTTTTAAAATTATTGCTGTATATAAACTTATACGAGTGCCGTCTGGAGTAGTTGGTATTCTTTGCTTTATTGTCTTAGTCAATTTTAAATACCATTTTTCTCCATCCTCTTCCATTACATTTTTCTTATCAGGGTGCAATTCTATACTTTTTACTAGTTCTATATTTTGTGTCAAATGCCACTTTCTACCTTCATCTTTTTCTATTTCTTTAATTATTTCACTTAAATATTCCTGCACATTTTCATTTGTTAATATTTCAGCTATTGTAAAAGGTTTAAATTTTTCAAATTTTTTTTTAAATTCATCTGAATTCACATCTATACTTAGAGATTTTAAAAAAAGTAGTCTAGCGATTTTTTCAAAAGTTTCTTTAAAAGCGGTGGGCTCTTTGTTTGCTTCTATGCTTTTATTATCTTCTTTAATTGCATCAGTTAAAAGCTTTGCCAGCTGGGCATTTGAAGCATTAATATTAGTTTGAACAAAGGTTTTGTATTCGGTAAGCTTATCTTCTAGTATTTGCAAATAATTTTGTATTTCATTAAACGGATGTTTTTTAAAATCTGAAAGGTTATCAAAAATTTCTAGATGATTTTTCACATATTCCCTCATAAAAATTATTTCATTCTCTAAATATGGAACCTGCGTAATTGGAAGGTTGTTAAATTTTTTAAAGGTTTCATTTATGTCTCCATCTAATTCCCTAAAAAAGGATGAACATAGTATTTTTAAATAATAATCTACTATTTTGGGAATGTTTTGGGTATTTTCGCCATTTATTTTTAAAACTTCTGCAAAAATATGTAGTATTTTTGTTGAATCTAAACCAAGTAAAATGTTATATGAATAAATTGGAATTTGTTTTTCAGGCATAATATTAAGTTTCTTTTCTTCAAAATTAAAACTTAAACCTAAAGTATTCATTACATTATAATAACTAAGTAAACTATTGTAATATAGGGGTATTAGATGGCCTTTATTTTTATCTTTTGAAAATAATATAATTTTATTACTTACATCAACGGTTATATTTTTTATGCCTTCAATAAAAGCTTGGGCTGTGTTTTTGGTGATATCTTCTTTTATGTCTTTTAAAAAATGTTTGCGGTTAAATATACTGTTTACATTAGGAAAATTTACTCTTTCTGTTGAGTTAAATACTACATATTCAATATCTTCGCTTGAATAATCTTCGCTTGCTAAGTATTCAAGCCTTTGTTTTATTTGCTCTATTTCAATTACAAATTCTGGTAGTTTTGTTTTTAAGGGTTCAGATTTACAAAAATAATCCAATCTAGTTAAAACATCTTTATTATTTAAATTGGCTGCTAAGAACTTATAAAATTGATCATAAAATACATTTTTTCTGTTATTTTCTAAAATGTTTTTAATTTCTAAATCTATTAAAGCTTGGTCTGGTAGAAAATGATACTCATTAAGATTTTGATCAATGGAAAAAACGGCTTTTCCATCTTTATAG
>JBKCHH010000038.1:0-11636 GCA_046302855.1 Alphaproteobacteria bacterium | reverse complement strand
TAATTTAAACAATAACTTAATTGCAATTTCTTATAAAGAACTTTTAGCAAGGGATACTATAAGCAAAAAAATTATCACCATAGAAAAAAAAGCTACTGCTGAAGAAAAGCCCGTATTTTTAAATATCATAGATGATTATCTTAATAATCAAGATAAGCTAGAGCAGTTAAATATATTGGGTGAGGCGGAAGAAAACCTTATCGCCCGCCTTATTTTCACCTCTATTGAAACAGAGGTGCTAGAGTTTTTCTTAAAAGAAAATGGTGATTTTTATCTTAATCTTGGATATAATAATTTCGGGGAAAAATTTAACTATCCAGATTTTGATTTTACTGAAGAAGAAAATCGCTCTAATAATATTCTACACTATAATGGCTCTACCATTAGCATTATTTTAAATTTAGAAAATTTTGATTTTGCGAATGAAGAAACCATAAATGAAATTTTAATTGCTACCGCCGAACAGCTAGGGCGTTTTGCTGATTTCACCTTGAATGAAAATGGCAAAATTAATGGCAGGTATAGTTCTGATTTTAAATTCTTAAAACCAAATGAAGAGCTAGAAAAGTTTTTAGAAGATGATCTGGTTGAAATCTTGTCGCTATTTTCAATTTTAGAGCAGAATAAAACCTTTCGAAGCCTATTAGATAGAGAGTATAATCAAAAGGTTAAAAGAAATTTCGATGAACCTAGTTCCGTTACCAAATTTAAAAATTTTAGGAATAACAATATTATAAGTGGGTTTTTAGATGAGTGCGATTCCTATGGCTTTTCTTTCATGCGAAATTTTTATTACAACTATTCACCTAAAGACGAATTTTTTATAAACCTGCACGATTCCCTTTCAGAAATTATCTTTTTCGTTTTTAAAAAAATCTCATTACAAGATTTTGCAGAAAATGAGGCGAAATATAATCACGCCCTAGCAGTAAGGCTCCACAACGCGCTAAGCCTGCTTCCAGCCCTTAGAATAAAGTGGGGAGAAGATGTGGTGAAATATTTCTTTAAACATTTGTATTTATTCTATAAAACAAAAATGATTAAAAAACTTGATACCAGTTATAATATAAAGCCCGCCAATGAGTAGAATTAAAATAACCTATTTTATCTTTTTTTTATTGGTGCTGGCAGGTGCCACTTTTCTTTTTATTCAAAACTTTAATAGTTATGAAGATAAAATAAAGGCAAGGGTTATAGAAGATGCCAACCTTTATAACAAGGCAACGGTTAATGAATTTATTATCCCTAGATACAAAAAGTTTCTGCAGGGTTTTTATGAAAATAATAACAAGGCAAACATCAACACCTTTGTTGCAGATGTGGAGGGGGTAAGAAAATCTCTAAATTTTTCTAAAATAATATTTTTTTCAGAAGATTTATTAGATGTAAACCGCCTAAATAACAAAAAATTAGATGAATATTTACTATTACAAAATGGCTTGGCGAACCTGCAAAGCAATGGCTTCGTTTCTTTTTCTAGTGATTATGGAACTTTTTTAGGGGTAACTACGGTAATAAATATTCAACCAAAAATTGGCTCTTACAAACCACTTTATGTGCTATTAGAAAAGGAGATGAACAATTATTTTATAGATAAGTTTTCTCTCTATACGCAAATTATTACCATAATTATTATTGTGGCGGTGATATTGCTTTTTCTACTGCAACTGGCGGTAAAAAAGGCAAATGACTTGGCAAGCAATCAAATAGAAGAAAATATAAATCTTACCACTGCTAAAAAAGAGGCTGAAGAAGAAAACTCTGCTAAAAGCAGGTTCTTAGCCAATATTTCGCACGAACTTAGAACGCCCCTTAATTCTATTATTGGCTTTTCTGAAATTATAAAAAATGATACCAAGGGGCAGGTAAGTGAAGAGTATAAAAAACACGCCTCTGATATAAATTTGGCGGGAGTTCATCTTTTAGGGCTAATAAATGATATTCTTGATTTTTCTAAAGCAAATGAAGGTAAGTTAGAGGTAGAACTAGCAGATTTAGACCTAACAAAACTAATAGGAAGTTGCGTTCGCCTATTAAAACCAAGGGCAGATGAAGGTAAGCTAGAAATTATTGCAGAGGCACCAAAAGAACATGTAGTGGTTTGTGCTGATGAAAGGCGGTTGAAGCAGGTATTGCTAAATATCATTACCAACTCCATCAAAAATACTGATAAGGGTGGCAAAATCACTATTTTTACTTATCGCAATATTTCTGATAAAAAAGTGGTAATAGAAATAGTGGATAATGGTGTTGGAATTGCTAAAAAAGATCTTGCCAAGGTTCTTTCTTCCTTTGGGCAAATTACCAATAAGGTAAATAAAAAACACGAAGGGACTGGGCTTGGCCTACCCCTTTCTAAACTTTTAGTAGAGTTAATGAAGGGCGAATTTATTATTGAAAGTGAGCTTGGTAAAGGCACAATGGTAAAAATAATCATACCAGAAAGCAAGGGGGAATTTAATATATGAGAAACACAATATTTTCCATTCAAGAACTAAAAAAAGCAAACAAACCAATCACTTGCCTTACCGCCTATAGTTATGATATTGCTAGAATTATAGATGAATTTGTAGATGTAATTCTAGTGGGTGATTCTCTTGCAAGCGTGCTTTATGGTAGAAGTTCCACTACCGATATTTCTTTAGATGAAATTATTGCCCACGCAAAGGCGGTAGTAAAGGCAAGCCACAATGCCTTAGTGGTGGTGGATATGCCCTTTAATACCTATCGTTCTTCAAAAGAACAGGCATATAAAAATGCAGCTACTATTTTACAAAAAACGGGTGCCAATGCGGTAAAACTTGAAGGTGGGGTTGAAATAGCCGAAACTGTTTTATTCTTAACCAAAAACCATATTCCCGTTATGGGGCATATTGGCTTAATGCCACAAAGTGAACAGTTTTTTGGCGGATTTAAAGTTCAGGGGAAAAACAGTGTTCAACAAAAATCTATTCTAAATGATGCTATCGCACTAGAAAAATCTGGCGTTTGGGCGGTTGTTATTGAATGTGTTAAGGAATCCATTGCCGTGCAGGTAACAAAAAAACTAAAAATTCCAACAATTGGAATTGGTGCTAGTGAAAAATGTGGCGGGCAAATTCTAGTAACAGAAGATATGCTTGGACTAACTAGCAGGCCGCCAAAATTTGTTAAAACCTATTTAAACCTAGAAAATTTAATAAAAAAAGAATTGGCAGAATATAAAAGAGAGGTTCAGCAAAGAAAATTCCCCTCAAAAGCTAATAAATATGAATAGCAAAAATTTTTCTCAAAGGAATATATTTAGCCTATTTCGCTACTCTTTGGTGATTTTATTCCCATCCGTTATAACTTTAATTTTATTAATGATTTATGGGGTAATTACCCTGCAGGCTACTATAACTGGCATTTTTATTGTCGTTTTACTATCAATAGTTTACACCTACCCTTATGTAATAAAGCTCCAAAAACTAACAAATTATGTAAATAGATTGGCAAATGATGAAAATGCTACCCTTCCAGATTTGCGTTTTTTAAATAATGTTAAAGAGTTATCAGAAGCTATCACTCGGCTACACAAAAAGTGGGAGGAAAAAGAAAATCGCCTAAAACTATTGGTGCAAGAGGCACAAATTCTAATAGATAGCCAGCCAGAAATAATAATTTTAATTAATTCCAGCAATAATATTTTGCGGATTAACAAAACAGGTGAAAATATCTTTGGCAAAAAACTAGCCAATAAATTAGCTCAAAATGTTCTGCACTACGCACAAGTAATTGAAATGCTAGATGATTTTAGAAACAATAAGGCTGGCTCTGCTCCGGTTATCTTCCCTCTTCAGGCAAAGCATTTTAGCAAGTTTTTTTTGGTAAATATAAGCAGATTTCCCAAAACTAATGATAATTTAGTAAAAAGTGCCATTGATATAATCATTTCTCTGCAAGATATTACGGCTCAAGTAAAAAACGAACAGACCTTAAGGGATTTTATTGCCAATGCCTCACACGAGCTAAGAACGCCCGTTACCACTATAACCACCATTACTGAAACCATCAAGAATATCTATCTTAAAGATAAAAAACAAACGCTAGAATTTTTGAATCTGTTGGAGGGGCAGGGAGAAAGGCTAAAAACGCTAGTGAATTCGTTGCTTTCCCTTTCTAAAGTGCAATCTATGAACACTAACTGGCAAAATATTGATTTGTTATCTTTAGTCAAAAGCACTCTTTTAAGGGTTGAAATGCTAAATCCAGATAGAAAAAATAAAATGATTTTTGTCTCACCTGAATCTTTGCCCTTAATAAAAGGTTTGGAGAGTGAAATTACGCAGGTAGTAGAAAATCTACTTACTAACGCCATAAAATATAGCCCCAGCAAAAGCGAAATTAGGGTGGTGCTAAGTAATTTGAACGAGAGGGAGATTCCCAAAAAATATCACACCACTTTTAAGCACGCAATTAGCATAAGTGTAATAGATAAGGGCATTGGCGTTGCCAAAGAACATCTAAACCGTCTAACTGAAAGGTTCTACAGGGTTAGCGAGGCAAGCGAAATTAAAGGCACAGGGCTTGGGCTTTCTATAGTTGCTAAGATTGTAGAAAAACATAATGGCAAGCTAGAAATAAAAAGTAAGCCTAACGAGGGCAGCACCTTTACCGTGTATTTTCCCTATTGATGGTTAAAAATCTTGGTTATCACCACCTAATATTTGTCCCTAAAATTTTTTTAGTTGAAGCAGGCAAAATTTTAAGTTAAAAGGCTCATCTACAATAAAATACTATTACCTTGAAATTAACAGTTACTAAAATATTAGAGCAAAAAAGAAGGGAAGCAAGGCTTGGCGGTGGGGAAGATAAAATTCAAGCTCAGCACAAAAGGGGAAAATTAACCGCAAGGGAAAGGATTGAAGTATTGCTAGACCCAGATTCTTTTGAAGAGGCGGGAATGTTTGTGGAGCATCGCTCTACCGATTTCGATATGGATAAAAAGAAAATCGCGGGTGATGGCGTGGTTACAGGGCACGGCACTATTAACGGAAGGCTAGTTTTTGTTTACAGCCAAGATTTCACCGTATTTGGTGGCTCTATGAGTGAAGCCAATGCCGGTAAAATATGTAGGTTAATGGATACAGCCTTAAAGGTAGGTGCACCAGTAATTGGTATTAATGATTCTGGTGGGGCTAGAATTCAAGAAGGGGTTGATTCTTTAAGCGGTTATGGTGAGATTTTTCAAAGAAATGTAATTGCCTCTGGCGTATTTCCGCAGATTTCACTAATTTTAGGGCCTTGTGCTGGTGGAGCAGTTTATTCTCCCGCCCTTACTGATTTTATTTTTATGGTAAAGGGGTCTTCTTACATGTTTGTAACTGGTCCAGAGGTGGTAAAAACGGTAACGCATGAAACCGTAACCCAAGAAGAATTAGGCGGGGCAAGCCTTCACACCAAAAAAACTGGGGTGGCAGACTTGGCATTTGAAAATGATGTGGATGCTTTGTTAGAAGCTAGAAGATTATTTAATTTCCTTCCCTTAAACAGCAAAGAACAGCCCCCCACAAGGGTGGTAGAAGATTCGGCTGATAGGATTGATGTTTCGCTAAACACTTTAATTCCAGATAACCCTAACAAGCCATATGATATGATGGAGTTGGTGCATAGGGTAGTAGATGAGGGTGATTTTTTTGAAATTCAGCCAGAACATGCTAAAAATATGATTATAGGCTTTGGTAGGATGATGGGTAGCACAGTTGGCATTGTTGCCAATCAACCAAAAATCTTAGCAGGTTGCTTAGATATTTCTGCCTCTGTTAAGGCGGCAAGATTCATTCGTTTTTGCGATGCCTTTAACATTCCCATTCTAACATTTGTAGATGTGCCGGGCTTTTTGCCGGGTGTTTCGCAAGAACATCACGGTATTATAAAACACGGAGCAAAACTCCTCTACGCTTTTGCAGAAGCCACTGTGCCAAAGGTTACGGTAATTACTCGCAAAGCCTATGGTGGTGCTTATATAGTAATGAATTCAAAACATCTAAAGGGTGATATTAACTACGCTTGGGCAAATGCAGAAATTGCGGTCATGGGGGCAGAAGGTGCCTCTAAAATTTTATATCGCGATAAAACAGAGGCCGATATGAAAAAAAATGAAGAGGAATACAGAGAAAAATTCTCTACTCCCTTTTTTGCCGCCTCTAGGGGTTTTATAGATGATGTCATCCGCCCACAAAACACTAGATGGCGGGTTTGCAAAGCATTAACCCTTTTAAAGGATAAAAAGGTGGAGCATCCATATAAAAAGCACGATAATTTACCCCTCTAAACCCCTCTCATCATGCTACTAGCAGAAAAAGAGAAGCTGTGGAAACAAAGGCATCCTGAAAAGGCAAAGAATTCCATTTCGGTAAATCCACCCCGCCCAGATTGGCTAAGGGTAAAGGCGCCACAATCAGCGGGCTTTAAGTTCACCTTTGATACTATCCGCAAAAATAAATTAACTACTGTTTGTGAAGAGGCTGCCTGTCCAAATATTGGTGAATGTTGGGAAAAAAAGCACGCCACCGTTATGATAATGGGTGATACCTGCACCAGAGCCTGCAGTTTTTGTAATGTTAAAACCGGTTTGCCAAACTCTTTAGACCCGCACGAGCCAGAAAATTTAAGTAATGCTATAAAAGAGCTGGGCTTAAATCATATAGTAATCACTTCTGTTGATAGGGATGATTTGCCAGATGGCGGTGCTAGCCACTTTGCCGAATGTATTATGCGGATAAGAAAAACTTCCCCCAACACTACTATCGAAATTCTAACCCCTGACTTTTTAAAAAAAAATGGGGCGGAAGATGTGGTAATTTACGCCAAGCCAGATGTGTTTAATCATAATATTGAAACGGTGCCTTCTCTATACCCCAAAATTCGCCCAGGTTCTAGGTATTTTGCCTCTTTAAAATTGCTAAGTAAAGTAAAGGAGCTGGTGCCACAAACATTTACCAAATCTGGACTAATGGTGGGGTTGGGCGAAACCGCTCAAGAAGTGCATCAAGTAATGGACGATTTGCGTTCAGCCGATGTAGATTTTTTAACCATAGGGCAGTATCTGCAACCTACGCCAAAACACGCACCCATCATCCGCTATTATTCGCCAGAAGAGTTCAAAAAACTAGAAGAAATTGCCTATGCTAAAGGCTTTTTGATGGTTTCTGCCTCCCCCCTTACTAGGTCTTCCTACCACGCCGATAGCGATTTTGCGGAATTAAAAAGGAATAGACTTAAACAAACTCTCTAACATCCGCTAATTTGCCTTTTATAGCACTGGCGGCGGCCATTATGGGGCTTAGAAGATGGGTTCGCCCACCCCTGCCTTGCCTACCTTCAAAATTTCTATTAGAGGTGGAAGCACAGCGTTCACCCTCTTCTAGCCTATCGGCATTCATGGCTAAACACATTGAACAACCAGGTTCACGCCATTCAAAACCAGATTTAATAAAAATTTTATCCAAACCTTCTTTTTCTGCTTGCTCTTTTACTAAACCAGAACCCGGAACTATCATAGCCAGTTTTATGGTGTTTGAAACTTTTTTGCCCTTTACTAAATTGGCAACGGCACGCAAATCTTCAATCCTAGCGTTGGTGCAAGAACCTATAAACACCTTATCTATTGAAATATCTGTCATTTTAGTGCCAGCCTTTAAGCCCATATAGCTAAGCGACCTTTCAACTGATTTTCTTTGATTTTCATCTTCAATATCCTTTGGGTTTGGCACTATGCCATCGATAGCAACTACATCTTGCGGGCTTGTTCCCCAAGTAACAAGGGGGGCGATATTACTAATATTTACTTCCACTATTTTATCGAACTTGGCATCCTTATCGGTATATAGTGTTTTCCAGTAGCTAACCGCCTTTTCAAACTGGTCTTTTGAAGGGGCAAGGGGTCTGCCCTTTATGTAAGCAAAGGTTTTTTCATCCGGTGCAATTAGTCCAGCTCTCGCCCCTGCCTCTATAGACATATTACAGATGGTCATTCGCCCTTCCATGGATAGCTTTTCTATCGCCTTTCCAGCATATTCCATAACAAAGCCAGTGCCACCAGCTGTGCCAATTTTGCCAATTATTGCTAGAATTATATCCTTTGCCGTTAAACTTGCATCTAGTTCACCAATTACTTTAATTAGCATATTTTTGGGTCTTGTTTGCACTAGAGTTTGCGTTGCCAAAACATGTTCCACTTCAGAAGTGCCAATACCAAAGGCCAAAGCACCAAAAGCGCCGTGGGTAGAGGTGTGAGAATCCCCACAAACAATGGTCATGCCCGGTTGCGTAAAGCCCTGTTCAGGGCCTACTACATGCACAATCCCCTGCCTTTTATCAGATAGAGAATAGTAAGTAATGCCAAATTCCCTGCAGTTTTCTTCCAAGGTTTCTACTTGAATGCGAGAGGTTTCATCACTAATGCCCTGCTTGCGATTAAGGGTTGGCACATTGTGATCTGCCACCGCCAAGTTAGAATGGGGAGAATGAACCTTTCTATTTTGCAACCTTAAATTTTCAAATGCTTGGGGGGAAGTAACCTCGTGAATCAAGTGCCTATCTATATATAGGGTGGTTACGCCGTTTTCTTCTTCATCTACTATATGACCATTCCAAATTTTATCGAAAAGTGTTTGGGAAGTTTTTGGCATAGCTTTATATTTTTTAGAGAAAATAGAGAGAAAAAACTAATTTTAAAGATTAAAGTCTTAGATTTTTATAACTAAACCGCCACCAGTTCACCATTTTCTATCCACAAAATATAAGTACCAATTTCGTAGTTTGGATAAATTAATTCAATTGAATTCTTATAATTACCTAGTTGATTTTTATATATGTTTTTTAAAGTAGTGTCTGCATCTGTTTTAAAATCGATAATTTTTATTTGCTTTTTAGAGTGGTTTATAACCAGCCTATCTATTCTATATAAGTTATTATTGAACATAAGCTCTTGTTCTGCATAGGAATTTTGCGAGAAAATTTCATGATGTGTTTGCACAATAGAAAATAGTTTTTGGCTTAAGCCCGCTTCTTGATAGTTTAAATTATTAAGCAAGCTATCTATATAAGCTATTGTAATATCTGGTGTTTTTATTTCACTCAAGACAGTATGGATTATATTGCCCCGCTCCACCTTATATTCTGGAATAATATTTGGCTCATAACTTTGGTTATATGCATCATTAAATTTTAGTTCGTTTATTTCTTTTAATTCTATGTAATTACTAGGTTTTTCTTTATTCCCCTTATCTTTTTTGGTAAGAACTTTATTATTGCTAAGGGATAGTTTTTCGAAAAGCTCATCGCCAAAATTACTTTCAAGAATTAAATCTGGATTGCTATTATGGGCGCTTAAAATACCATGCTCTATAATATTATACCAGCTATTGCCATTTTCTTTTAAAGAGGTGGAACCCATTGCCATAATACAAAGCTCATCTTCTGCCCTAGTTAAGGCAACATATAGTAGCCTTTTATCTTCCGCCTCTTGATACTGGTTTTTTTGTTGGATAATATTATTTATGTAAGGCACTGTTTCTGCATCACTTTTTGGTGGAATAAGCAGGCATGAATCATCTTCAAAAAGCAATTTATCTCTATTATAAGAGGCGTTCGTATAGGTATCTAGCAAAACCACCACCTTTGCCTGCAGGCCTTTTGAGGCATGGATTGAAAGCAACTGCACCGCATTTTCGATTCCATTACTACTATTAGTAATTTTAAAATCTGATAGATTAAACCAGTTAATAAAAAGCTCTAAATTATGAGCCTGATTTACATTTACCGTTCTTGCCACTTCTAAAAATTGATGGATAATTTTTTCAGCATCTGTGCCATAAACCGAATAAAAATTTTTATTATATTTAGATAGCAAATCAAAATAAAACTCGTAAGGAGATGAGTTTTTTGCCAGCAGTTGCAGAGTAATTATTGTATTATATATTTCGGTTTTTTGCACTGCAATAATATCTATTAAAGGCTCGTTTCTGTTTTGCAAAAGAGGGGTTAATTCTGCAAAAGAAAAGTTAAAAATTGGCGATTTTAATAGGTGGGTTAAAGAAAAATCATCTTGCAAATTTAACAGAGCTTTCGCAATGCCAATCAAGTGTTTGGCTATAATATGTTCTTGTAATTCTAAATCACTAGCACCACTTAAATGTATTTTTTCATCTTGAAAAGATGCTTGAATAAATGGCACAATTCTAGCACTTTTTCTATAAAGGAGCATAAAATCCTTATATTCAAAACCTTCATTTTTTACCTTTTCTTGAATGAATTTTGCTACTTTTTTTGCAAAAAGTTTGTGGTAGGTTTCAAACTCATCTTCACTTACTAAATAATGCAAAAGTTCATCTAAATTTTCTGGCGGTTTGCTAGAGGCTTCAGCTTGAAATAGCTTCATTAACACCACCTTACCAAAGGCATTTTCACGAAACACTCGGTGGCGAATATCTTCACCCATAATGCTAATTTTTTTTGCCATTTCTGGGTTAGAAAAAATACTATCTACCAAAGCCAAAATTGGTTTTGCAGAGCGGAAAGAAAAATCTAAATTAATTTGAAAAAAGGGCTTATTAATTTGCCCCGCCTTACTTGCATAAAATTGATACATCTGTTTAAATATATTTATATTTGCCCCTTGAAAGCTAAAGATGGATTGCTTTTCATCCCCCACCACAAAAATGGTGCGGTTGTTATTATAGGCACCCTCGCCACTAAAAAATTCTTCCCCTATGGCACTCATAATTTCCCACTGTTTGGGCGAGGTATCTTGTGCCTCATCTAGCAAAATATGTTCAATTTTGGTATCTAACTTATAGTTAATCCAAGCAGAAAATTCTGAATTGCATAATAGATTTTTTACCCTTTCAATTTGGTCATCAAAATCTACAAAACCGTAGTATTTTTTTATTGATTCATATTCCCGCAAAATAAGCTGAGATAAATATAAAAAGGCATTAGAAAATTCATAAATTTTAAAAGCATTTATTTGGGTAATTACTTTTGAAATCCTCTCCACCTCCTCCTCAATAAATTCTTTAAAAGCAGGGTTTTTATCGCAGAAATTAGCTATTGTTTTTCTTTGTAATAAATTTTTCTTTTCAAGAAAAATATGGGCGTAGTTATAAAAGTTTTTTTCATCGAACCAATCAATTAGTTGGTTAATAATTTGCATATTTTCATTATAACTATCTAGCTTTTTACTATATTGTTTTATGAATTCAAAAATTTTGAGGGAGGGCTTGGCAACTATATCTTCAAATTTTTCTATATTCTGTAGCCCAAGATTTTTTTTTATATGGTTGTTGTTTGATAAAAAAATCTTATCCTTGTTTTTTGCAACATCTATTATAAAGCCATTAATACTTCCTGTATCTAACTGATTTTTAAGAATCTTTACGGATTGCAAAAATTTTTCATCTGCTAAATAATTATTCTGCACCCTTTGCCAACTGTTTAAGATAAGTTCCCTTTGTTTATTGGCATCAATGGCGGTAAAATTTACCGAAACACCAGCCTCGAAAGGAAATTTTTTTAAAATGGTTTGGCAGAATGAATGGATGGTGCGAATATTAAAGACATCTTTATTGTTAATTATTGTATCAAATGCCTTTCTGGCATTGTTTATTTCT
>JBKCHH010000037.1:0-2205 GCA_046302855.1 Alphaproteobacteria bacterium | reverse complement strand
GGGTTTGTCTCTGCCATTTTTGCCAATCTCTCTAAGTTTTCGGCAAGGTTTGAGTCAAGCGCCATCAGCTTATTAACAGCGTCAATAATGCGTTTTTTCTGAATTTCCGGTGTAGTGGTCATATTGTTTTCTATTTCTGTTTCAGTTTCAGTTTCAGGAAATCCGGCCATGGGTTTGCCGCCGCCAAAGCCTTTTAAAAGGTCCGGCGCAATCGTTGAGGCAATACCCATAATTCTCTCCTCCCACCTGTTTTCTTTTTCGGCCATTTTGCGATTGTGTTCCGCCTCCATTTCTCTAATGCGAGCCTCATATTCATTGCGAATCCTGTCCTTTTCAAGTTCCAGGCGAAGCCCGGTTATTTCATCTTTGCCGCCTAAAAAGCGGTCAATCCAGCCGTTTGTTTGCTCAAGCGCCCCAAGGCCACCGGCACCGCTATAACCTGGCACCGGAGGCAAGGGATCTTTTTCTTTGAGTGAGGGAATGTGGTGAATATCGCAATGCAAGTATTTGCCTAAAACAGGTTGCCCATTTTTGCTCTGATCTTTAAAGGCGTACAATTTCACAGTGTAAACGCCTGAGTCAGCATTTTCAAAAAACTCGTTCAAAGCCTCCTCAGCATCTTTTAGCGTTACATTTCTGTTTTGCCTTGATACCATGTTCATATCCTTGTCATAAATGACAAAGCAGTTTAATGCCTCATTGTGGAGCTGTTTAATGCAATACTCTTTTTTTACCATTACTCTATTGAATTTTTGTCAATGTAGCAGACACGCAAAGTTAAGGCGTTTGAGGTAGTTAAAATAGTGGCATCACTGAACATAACATAACAGTTTTGCCAAACTTGATCCTCGACATTGAAAAAGGTAGGTTTGCCGCCGTTCAATCTGCGAATCAGGCTATTTAGCGGAATCATTGCGATTTCGTCTCTGTTGTTATTTGATAAGACAAGCCAGCCGCCTGCAAGTTGAGTATTACTCAAATTGTCTTTAGCCGGATAAGTGTTTGCAAGGTTTTGCGTTACCTGATCAACTACCTCAATCTCTGTGATTATTGCATTTTCGCCATCTAAACTGCTATCTGAATAAAAATACAGCGCTTCATTGTTTTGAGTGCCTGCAGGCCATTGCAGAGTTATTGCCTTAGCCTTAGCGCCCTCAATACCGGCAAAGGGCTTTATCAACCCTTTAGCATCAAAAAACGCTATCAGTGGAGAAACTACGCCCTGAACCTCCATTTTATTAAGAAATTAAATCGTAATACATATTTACCGCAACAACCTCGTTTGTATTTACTCCGGTTGTATCGGTTAATTGAATGTAGCTATCTGTTAAGTTGATTATACGGGGTTTCATCAAAATAATAAAACCGCCGTTTAAGCTACGAACAGCAGTATAGGCAGGCATCTGATAAACAAATTCTTGTTTTTTATTGTCTCTCCAGGTGCAAACTACCTGATCAATAGCAGAGGCGGCAATCACAGTCTCATTTTGAGGCGTTTTTGCAAGCTGAGTGGCTGAAAAAACCTCAAAGCCATAAAGTATAATGTTATTTCGGCTCAGGTTTGGGACCTCGGTGTAATAATACTTATTACCGGTTGTGGGAGTGCCTGTAACTTTTGCGCGAACAAGCTGGCTGCGCTTAATGATCAAATTATTCATGTTTAAAGTAGTTAATAACGCAAATATAATAAAAAAGCCCCGGTTTTTACGCCGGGGCCATGAAAAACAAAAATCCCTATTCTACACCGATTAGGATTTAGCGTTTGTTACCAGGTAGCCGCGAACCTCAAACACAGCGTAAGCAGTATATCCGGTATCATCAATAGTTGAGGCGTTACCCAGGCTAACCTGAATATCCAAAGTTTGGCGGCCATCAATCAGAGTAGGATCTGAAGGATAAAAACCATACAAGCCGTTAGAATACTCGTTAGTCAATTTCTGAGCTGAAGCAGTAAACCAGGCGTTTGCTGCGGTCTGAGTTCCGGGAACACGCAAGAAAGCGCGAGTAGGGAACGCAGGCAGAAATTCTCTGCGGTCAATGGTGAAATTCAGATCAGAGTTGAAAATACCTGCAGCGTTAGCGGCGTTACCGGCGAAAACATTTGTATCGGCATAGGTGTAAACCTGTGCGTTCAAATGCTGCAGCGCAGTAGGCGTGTCGCTTGCAATGTACTTCAAACCGATTGTAAAGTGAGTAATCACAAAC
>JBKCHH010000036.1:0-2474 GCA_046302855.1 Alphaproteobacteria bacterium | reverse complement strand
AAGATTTTTTTAGAGTTTTAACCAATTTTTAATATATTGCCTAAAAATCTTGGTCATTGGTAAGTGAAGGGGAAAAGCGATTGCGAGCCATAAATTTCATCCCACTATAACCCACAAACTAAACACTTGTAATTTAAAGATAATTTTCTATTGATAGGCTTCTAATACTTAATAAAATGACAAATTTACCAGTAATAGTAATAGGTGGTGGGCATGCTGGGTGTGAGGCTGCAACGGCATCCGCCAGATGTGGGGCAGAAACTATTCTTATTACTAATAAAATATCTTCCATTGGTGAAATGTCTTGTAATCCAGCCTTTGGCGGGGTTGCTAAGGGAACTTTGGTAAAAGAAATTGATGCCTTAGATGGGGTAATGGCAAGGGCAATAGATAGGGCGGGCATTCATTATAAGATGCTAAATTCATCAAAAGGCCCAGCCGTGTGGGGGCCTAGAGCGCAGGCTGATAGAAAGCTATATAAAATAGCAATGCAGGATATTATCTTAAACTATCCAAACCTAAGGGTAATTGAGGCAGAGGTTGAAGATTTAATTGTGGCTAATAATAGGGTAGGGGGCGTGATTATAACTAATGGGGTAGAAATCAAAAGCCATCACATAGTTCTAACCACTGGCACTTTTTTGCGTGGCTTAATTCATTTGGGCGAAACCAAAACTCCAGCTGGTAGAGTAAACGAAAAGCCATCCGTAAAACTAGCTGATAGTTTAAAGGCAACTGGTTTAAATATCGGTAGGCTAAAAACTGGCACTCCGCCAAGGTTAGATGGTGATACCATCAATTTTGCAACTCTAGAAAAACAATATGGGGATGAAACTCCCACACCTTTTTCTTACCTAACTGAAAAAATAACCGTTCCGCAAATTCCCTGCCACATAACCTATACCTCAAGTAGTGTCCATTCGTTAATTATTGCCAATAAACATCGCTCGCCCATGTATAATGGGCAGATAGAATCAACGGGGCCTAGATACTGCCCATCTATAGAAGATAAGGTGGTGCGTTTTGCTGATAAAGAAAGGCATCAAATATTCTTAGAGCCAGAAGGGCTAGATGATGCAACCATTTATCCAAACGGCATTTCAACCTCTCTACCAAAAGATGTGCAGGATGGAATTATTAAAAATATCAATGGCTTAGAAAATGCCAAGATTCTTCGCTACGGCTACGCTATTGAATATGATTTTGTTGACCCAAGGGAGCTAAAAAAAACGCTAGAGACCAAAAAAGTGCAAGGGCTTTATTTAGCAGGGCAAATTAACGGCACCACTGGTTATGAAGAGGCAGGCGGGCAGGGGCTAATAGCGGGGTTAAATGCAGGATTGAGCAATCAACAAAAGCAAGAGTTTACGCTTGATAGGGCAGATGCCTACATAGGCGTAATGATAGATGATTTAACTACCTTTGGTACTAAAGAACCTTATAGGATGTTTACTTCCCGTGCGGAATATCGCCTAACCCTTAGGGCAGATAATGCTGATTTTCGCCTAACGGAAAAGGCAATTAATGCCGGCTTTGTAAGTGATGAGAGAAAAAACTTCTTCCTTAACAAAAAAGCAAGGTTAGAGAAGGCAAAAAATCTAATGCAACAGATAAATTTAAGCCCGGTAGAGTTAAAAAAGAACTTTAATATAGATGTAAATCAAGATGGCGTAAGGAGGGATGGCTTTAGCCTACTTGCCTTCCCCAACATTACTTTTTCAAACTTGGCAGAAATTATGCCAGAGCTAAAAAATACAGAGGCAGATGTAAAACAACAGCTTGAAATTGAAGCTCTATATTCTGGCTATCTAAAGCGGCAAGAGGGCGATATTAAACAGTTTAAAAAGGAAAAAAATCTAAAAATTCCCGCTAACATTAACTATAAAATAATCAAAAGCCTATCTAACGAAGTGGTGGAAAAATTAAACAAAACTAAGCCAGAAAATATAGCCGAAGCCAGCCAAATTCAAGGCATAACCCCCGCTGCTATAAATGCGATTGTGGTATATATCTTAAGCGAAAAACAAAAAAGGAAAAAGGTGGCTTGAATAAGGAAAGCCGTCATGAGCCGAGCGAGAGCTTTGCTCGAAGCGTGGCAATCCACTAAAATGGTTTTTCTTGTAACAACTTGTCTGAAATTCAAGCTCTACCTTGTTTATGGATTGCTTTGTCGCTTTGCTCCTCGCAATGACTTTGAATGATAAAATTATACAGGTTTGATAATTACAATTTTGTGATGTATGTTTTTTCTATGGCTGGATTAAAACAAAATACTTCTCAAAAGGCTGGGCAAACGCTAGGGGCAACGCAGTTTTTGCTCTCCTATGTAAATATTTTGCAAATGAATAATTCTGAACTGGTTGATTTTATTATCGAGCAGGGCGAAAATAATCCGCTAATAGAAATTGAACATCAAAATTTTTCTAAAAATAAAGGGGCGGATGCCAACAACTATATTTCTGCCAAAACCAATA
>JBKCHH010000035.1:0-15752 GCA_046302855.1 Alphaproteobacteria bacterium | reverse complement strand
AATAAATGCATCCATTTGCTTACAATCAGCTTGTCTTTCGTCGTGTCATTACTGTTTAGTTTCATTTTTCCTCCAGGGTTATTTTTTTTATACCCCTTGTCATCGAGTTAGTGAACCTTTACAGCAATGACGGCTTTCCTTATTTATCATTCTATAAATTAGCATTATATGTTCGAAATAGTAAATATTTGATAGGGCTTAATAAATAGGTCTATGCTTAATCTTAAACCAATAATCATAAAAATAACGGCTAGAAATATTCTAGAAACCCCCTGCGAGGTTTTATCAGCTAGCCTTACGCCAATTTGTGCGCCAATTACCCCACCTACTATTAAAAGAAGAGCTAAAACAATATCAACCGCATTATTAATAACTGAATGGAGCAAGGTTACAACCGCCCCCGTTAAAAGAATTTGATAAAGAGAAGTGCCAATTACCATCTTTGTTGGAATTTTTAGTAGATAAATCATAGCTGGCACCATAACAATCCCCCCACCTATTCCCATTAAAGAGGCTAATAAGCCAGCCATTATGCCAATAGCAATTGGCACTAAAACACTCACACTTACTTTAGATTTAGGAAAAAATGTTTTAAAGGGTAGATGTTCTATAAATCTTTTACTTTTTTCTTCTAAAGTGCCATCATGCGGAATAATTCTATTGCTAGGAATTTTACTAATGGCTAACTTTTTGTAACCATCAATAAACATCATGGCAGAAACAATGGTTAAAAAGCACACATAGATTAAGGCTATTACAAAATCTATTAAGCCCGAAATAGTTAAACTTTTAAACACCATTACGCCTAGATATCCGCCAATTACCCCCCCTATTAGCATTACTGAACCCATTTTTATATCCACCTTATCTTGCCTTTTATAATTGAAAAAGGCACTGGCACTAGTGGCAACTATTTGGTTAGATGAGGTCGCAACCGCAACTGATGGCGGAATTCCTAAAAACATTAGAATGGGCGTTATTAAAAACCCACCCCCTATACCAAAAAGCCCAGATAATACTCCACCTAGCAATCCTAAAACTAGAATAAAATACACATTCACCGGCAATTCCGCTATGGGTAGATAGATGGACATATAATTTTAACTATAGAAAGTGATTACAACTGATTAAAATTCATAATACTGCATTTCTAATTACCTATTTATTTTCAATTGCCTATTTTCAAAAATTTTGTTAAATAGCCCCTCTAGTTAAAACTATCATGAAAAATTCTAAGAACAAACAAAATTCCATTCTGGATAATATTCTAGATGATAACTATTATGTAACAACTGGTGGCTTTCCATCTTCACAAAAAATTCATGTAGGTAGCCTAAATGTTGCAATGCGGGAAGTTATGGTTGATAAGGGTAATGAGCCAAGCGTTAGGGTTTATGATACCTCTGGTATTTATGGTGATGATAAGGCGAAAATTGATATAAAAAAAGGCCTTACAAAACTTCGCCAAAAATGGGTTGAAGAAAGGGGTGATACTCAAAAATATATCGCTAGGGAAGTAAAGCCAGAAGATAATGGAATAAAGAATGCAAACCAAGCATTAGAGAGCTTTCCCAATGTTAATAAAACTCCACTAAAGGCAAAGGCAGGTAAGAATGTTTCGCAAATGCACTATGCGAAAAAAGGCATTATTACAAAGGAAATGGAATATATCGCCATTCGTGAAAACCTTGGCTATGAAACCTTATTAGAAAACAGCAAAGGAGGAGAGAGCTTTGGTGCTAACCTTCCCAAGCGCAAAATAACGCCAGAGTTTGTAAGGGCGGAAGTCGCAAGTGGCAGGGCAATAATTCCAGCGAATATTAATCACCTTGAATTAGAGCCTATGATAATTGGGCGAAACTTTCTGGTAAAAATAAACGCCAATATTGGCAATTCTGCCATTACCTCATCCATTGGTAATGAGGTTGATAAAATGGTGTGGGCTTCAAGATGGGGCGCAGATACCATAATGGATTTATCAACTGGCAAAAATATTCACAACACGCGGGAATGGATTATTAGAAACTGCCCAAACCCGCTTGGCACGGTGCCAATTTATCAGGCTCTTGAAAAGGTGGGCGGCGTGGCGGAAGACCTAACTTGGGAGCTTTATCGCGATACCCTAATAGAGCAAGCCGAACAAGGCGTTGATTACTTTACCATTCACGCGGGCGTTCGCCTGCCCTTTATTCCACTAACGCAAAATAGGGTTACGGGCATTGTTTCAAGGGGCGGTTCAATTTTGGCAAAATGGTGTATGACTCATCATAAAGAAAACTTCCTTTATACGCACTTTGAAGAAATTTGCGAAATTATGAAGGCTTATGATGTTTCATTTAGCTTAGGCGATGGCCTTCGCCCAGGTTCAATAGCCGATGCTAATGATTCTGCCCAGTTCGCAGAGCTAAAAACATTAGGCGAGCTTACCCAAATTGCTTGGAAGCATGATGTGCAAACTATGATAGAAGGCCCCGGCCATGTGCCTATGCACCTTATAAAAGAAAATATGGATAAGCAACTTGATGCCTGTGCTGAGGCTCCATTTTATACTCTAGGGCCCCTTACAACTGATATTGCCCCAGGGTATGATCACCTAACTTCAGCCATAGGCGCTGCTATGATTGGCTGGTTTGGCACTGCCATGCTTTGCTATGTAACGCCAAAAGAGCATTTGGGTCTGCCAGATAGGGAAGATGTAAAACAAGGCGTTATTGCCTATAAAATTGCCGCACACGCGGCAGATTTAGCCAAGGGCTTTCCACATTCGCAAGTGCGTGACAACGCCCTTTCAAAGGCGCGTTTTGAATTTAGATGGAAGGATCAATTTAATCTATCGCTTGACCCAGAAACGGCCGAAAAATTCCACGATGAAACCCTGCCGGCGGAAGGGGCAAAAACGGCGCACTTTTGTTCAATGTGCGGGCCAAAGTTTTGTTCTATGAAAATATCGCAGGAAGTAAAAGATTTTGCCAAGGTAAATTCCCCTATTCAAAGTGATGTTTTAGAGGCAGAAAATGTAGAAAGGGGCATGCAAGATATGGCAAAAGAATTTAAGAAAAAAGGCGGGAAGATTTATTTGTGAGATTAAGAAGTTTGCTGATTTTGGCTTGGTGTTGTTGGTGATGCAACTGAAGGGTTGGGTTTACCTTGTTGCTGGGTATGCCTTTCTCGGGCTTCTTTGAATCGTTCCTTTAATTCCTCAATTTGTTTAATATCTTTACTAGTTGGTACTGGTTTGTATCCTGTAGTGATATCAGGCTTTGCAGGGTAGGATAATAACTCATGGAGTAGATAATAGCCAGCATCTGGAAGCCCATCAGCTCCAAGTCTATATATTACCCTATGCCCATCATGCCCCGGCGTAAAAAGCTGTTGAAGCCTTGTAGGGTTAGATGGCCTTGCGACAAAGTCTTGTTCCATAATAGCTATAATAATGCCTTCAGGGTCTGTTATTAAACTAATTCTATGAGGATTTTGGAACTTATGATTAGTGAAATAATTAAAGAGAGAAAACACTTTGATGGGTAACCTATCTTTATATTTTCGAATTAAATCTCCTATAATGGCATTTTGTAAAGTGGCAATTTGGAAACAAACAAAAAGTTCTTTTGCATTTTCTTCAGTAAAAAATACTGGATATCTTAATTGTTTTCTTTCATTAAAATCAAAAGGTTTGTAGAATATTCCACGATCAATTAATGACTGGTTTATATTTTTTGCTAACCCATCAAGTAATTCGAACCATTCAGTATCAAAATTAGTAAGGCCTTCACTAATAAATCTATCAGCATTTGCTAGTATTTCTTTATAAAGGATTGACTCCCTCTTATTAATAATAAATTTATTTACATCTTTCTTTGCATTAAATGAAGAAAGGCTAGTCATACATATTACCTGCCCATCTATTTCTAATCCTGCAGGTTCGGTTAAAAAATGCTGGCCTAGAGCATCTGCTGCCCCAGGAAGTCTAATAAAATCTAGTTCAGAAGGTCTAACCTGTTGTTGTGAGGCATTTAATTGTGATAAAAATTGATTTACCCGAGCTCTATAAATTTTATCTGCCCTTCTATGCTCGTCTTCCCACTTTTTAAGCTGTTCCGATGTTGGCATGGTTTAAAACCTTTCAATGTTTTAAATACTTATGAATAAGAAAAATTAAAATTTTATTAAAAAAAAGCGGGAAGATTTATTTATAGGTAAGATTTTATTATCTTTTTCACTTCACTGCGTAAATCTTCCCTCTCTAAAGCGAATGCTAGGTTGGCGGAAAGAAAGCCAATTTTGTTGCCACAATCAAATCTTTTGCCCTCAATTTCAACGCCCAGAACTTGCGTGCTGTGGGCTAGTGAATTTAAAGCATCAGTTAGTTGAATCTCACCATTTTTGCCAGCCACAACCTTTTCTAGGTGCGAAAAGACCTCATACTTTAAAATATAATGCCCACAAATAGAAAGATCGGAAGGTGCATTTTGGGGCAAAGGCTTTTCTACCATTGCTTTTAGTTGGTGAATTCCCTTAGCCAATAGTTTGTTTGGCTCTACCATACCATAGTTGATGGTTTGTTCTTTTTCTATTTTTTGAATGGCAATTATGTTAGAATTATATTCTTCATAAGCCTTTTTTAGGGGTAGCAAAAAGTTTGTTTTGGATAAAAACATTTCATCTGAAAGCATTACTAAAAAATCTTCATCTTTTGCCAAAAAGTTTTTAGCACATAATACGGCATGCCCTAAGCCAAGCGGCTTTTGTTGACGCACAAAGGCAATGGAACCGGCACTTGGCAACCAATTTACTACTGAATCTAAAAGCTCATTCTTTTGCTTTTCAGATAGGGTTTTTTCTAGCTCGTAAGAATTATCAAAATGATTATTAATAATGTTTTTATTGCGGCCAGTTATAAAAATAAACTTTTCTATGCCAATTTCCCTTGCCCATTCAAAAGCATATTGAATAATTGGCTTATCCACCACGGGCAACATTTCCTTTGGCATAGCCTTGGTGGCAGGCAGGAATCTGGTTCCCAACCCACCCACTGGAAAGATGGCTGTTGTTAGCTTTTTAGGCATATATATCAATTAAAAACCTTTGCATAATTCGCTTATATGAAATTTTTATGCCTTTGCCTCGAAGCACAGAACCGCAGTTTACACAAAGTAAATGAGGATTCGAGCATCGAAGCGAAAGCATAAAAATCCATAGAAGTAGAATTAGGCATAGGTTTTATTTTATCTCTTTTTTGCGAATTTTGTAATTGATAATTACCTGCTGCAATATTGATAGGGCATTGCTCCAGGTCCAGTATATTACAAGCCCAGCTGGGAAGGAGGCGAAAACAAATAAGAAAACAAAGGGCAGAACCTTCATTATAAAGGCTTGTGTTTCATCCGTTGGTTTTGGCTGTAGCCTTTGCTGAATAATCATACTGATGCAAAATAATATTGGCAATATTCCAATGTAAGGCAGAAAATTTGGAACGGTGTAGTTTAGCAAACCAAATAGGTTAAAAATGCTGGAACTATCTGGGGCAGATAGGTCTTTTATCCAGCCAATAAAGGGGGCGTGCCTCATTTCTATAGTTACAAATAACACCTTATAAAGGGCAAAGAAAATAGGAATCTGCAGTAAAATTGGTAAACAACCAGCCGCTGGGTTTACCCCGCGTTTTTTATAAAAACCCATTAGCTCTTTATTAAACTGAACTTGATCGCCCTTATATTTTTCTTTTATCTTGTTTAATTCGGGCATTAATTCCCGCAGTTTACCCATGGATACATAAGATTTATATGCCAGCGGAAATAGGCACACCTTAACAAAAACGGTAAATAATAAAATTGCCAGTCCAAAATTGCCAAAACTATGCCCTAAAAAGTTCAAGGCTATAGACATTGGCTTGGTGATAAAATAAAACCAGCCGAAATCCACCGCCCTATCTAATAGGGGGATGTTATATTCGTGAGCATAACTATCTAACTGGGTTAGTTTTTTAGCACCAATAATAAACTTGGTATTTGCTTTTGCCTTGCTATTGCCATCTAGCAATACCGCCTCACCCCTATAATCTATTTGATATCTGTTAACACTTGCCTGCTTGTAGTAAGAGATATTGGCCGAAAATTTATCCTGCGGAATAATAGCACTCATCCAATATTTATCAGTAAAGCCAAGCCAGCCATGAATATTTTCTTTTTGAATGGATTTTTCCTTAACTTTGGAATAGTTAATTTCCTCTAAAAGATTATCTGCCACTAAAATTGGCCCTTCGTGCGAAATAAAGAACTCTTCGCCATCATCCCTAATTCTATTAATTAGAGCGTAGGGGAATAGAATTATTTTTTCTTTGGTAGTGTTTTTTACCGTTTGCTCTACCTTAAACAGATAGTGATCATCAAGTTCCAGCTTAACGCTAAAAATTAACCCCTTTTTATTGTTCCAAGTAAAGATAACAGGCTTATTGGGAATAATTTCCTTTTCACTTGCCTGCCAAACAGAATCATTATTTGGCAAGGTGATTTTTTCATCGGAAGAAAGCCAGCCAAGCTCAATAAAGTAAGCACCTTTGGTATCTTTGGGTGAAAGGATGGTAATATTTTTAGAATCTGGCTTTATGGTTTCCTTGTAATTTGGCAGGGATAAATCATCAAACCGCAAACCCTTTAAATCAACAGAACCAAGCAAGTTCTCACTTTTTATGCTAAGCCTTTGGTTTCTGGTTTTTTGCAAAGATACATCTTTTGGCAGGGGAACAAAAATATCATCTGGCTTTATTTCTTTTTGGATTGCTTTTTGGGTATTAGTTGTTGCCGTTGCAACCGGCTTTTGTGGCGGGTTTTCAGTTTTTATTTTGGAACTAAAAAACAGCTCCCAACTAAGCAAAATGGCGATGGAAAAAACTACTGCAAAAATTAAATTTTTATTCTCATTCATAATTATTTTACTTGGTCTAAACCACCCTTTGTAAGGGGCGAGCATCTTATTAATCTTCTTGTAATTAAATATAAAGCAAAAAAACTATTTTTTTTGGTTAAGGCGTCAATTGCATAAGTTGAGCAGGTGGGAACAAATTTGCACGAGTAAGACCAATTGGCGGGGGTAATTTTTTTATATAGTTTTACCATATAAATCAATAGTTTACGAAAAGCTAAATCTAAAAATTTAATTATTTTCATTAAACTCCCATATGGTTTTTAGCCCATGGATGGTTAGGTCTTCGTTATAACTATCTATTAAATTTGATGCATCGGCAAATAAAATACCAAGCCCACCCGTTGCAATTACGGAAGGTTTTTTTTCTCCACCCAATTCTTTTGTAATTTGTTTAATTAGTTCTTCAATCAAGCCCTTATAACCATAGAATATGCCAGATTGCATTGCCTCTATGGTAGATTTACCAATTACCTTTTCTGGCTTAGCAATTTCAATTTGTGGTAATTTTGCTGCCGTTTTGTGTAGGGAGGAAAGGGAAAGATTCACCCCCGGTGCTATTACGCCCCCTATATAGTTCTTGTTCTTATCAACCACATCAAAAGTAGTTGCCGTGCCAAAGTCTATAATTATTATTGGAGCTGGAGAATTTTTTAAAGCCCCAACCGCATTTACAATTCTATCTGCCCCAACCTCATTTGGATTGGTTATTTTCACCTGTATGGGGAGCTTAACCGATTTTTCCCCCACTACTAATGGAGTAATTTTTAAGTATTTTTCAAAAAACGCTTTAATTTCAAACAGGCTTTGGGGAACAACATTAGAAATTATGGCAGAATCAATTTGGTTTATCTTAATTTTTGCTAGTTCCAAAAAATCACAAATATTTAGATAATATTCATCCGCTGTTTTTGAGCCCTTGGTGGAAAGCCGCCACTTGTAAAGAATTTTATTTTTCTCAAAAATGGCAAAGGAAATGTTGGTATTGCCTATGTCAATTACTAGAAGCATATTGAAATATTCTTACTTCAAGTTGCATTTAGTGCAGATTTTGATTAAAGGAAAGGCAAAATTATTATTCCAGATGGCAAAACAAACTATTAATTACGCCTCAAGTGGCGTGGATATTGATGCTGGCGATAGGTTTGTAGAAAAAATTAAGCCCTTAGCTAAAGCTACCAAAAGGCTAGGCGTGGTAGAAGAAATTGGCGGGTTTGGAGCATTGTTCGATATAATGGCTCTAAAATATAAAAACCCCTTGCTGGTTGCCTCTACCGATGGCGTTGGCACCAAGCTAAAAATTGCGGAAGAGCTAAATATTCACAATACGGTAGGGATAGATCTAGTAGCAATGTGCGTAAATGATATAGTGGTGCAAGGGGCAGAGCCATTATTCTTTATGGATTATATTGCCACAGGCAAGCTAGAAGTAGATAAAATGAAGGAAGTGGTAGCTGGCATAGCTGATGGTTGTAAACAAGCAAACTGTGCCTTAATAGGTGGCGAAACTGCCGAAATGCCGGGGTTTTATAAGGCAGGAGAATATGATTTAGCTGGCTTTGCCGTAGGTATTGTGGAGCGGGATAAACTTTTACCTAAAAAAAACATAAGTGAGGGCGATTTAATTATAGGGCTACCTTCATCTGGCATTCATTCCAACGGCTATTCTTTGGTAAGAAAGGTGGTGAAGGTTATTGATAAAGATTTGCTAACCCCAACTAAAATCTATGTAAAAACCTGTCTAGAGTTAGCAAGGGCAGATTTAGTAAAGGGCTTTTCTCACATTACGGGTGGTGGTATTACTGAAAATTTGCCAAGAATTTTTAACGAAAACCTATCCGCAAAAATTAATCTAAATGCTTGGGAAAGACCAAGTATTTTTAATCTAATTCAAAATGAATCTAATATAGATGAGCTAGAAATGCTCCGCACCTTTAACTGTGGCATTGGCATGATAGCAATTATCGCCAAAGAAAATCTAGAAGAGTTTTCTAAAAAAATGATTTCTTTAAGAGAGGAATTTTTTGTAATAGGGGAAATGATAAGTGGTGATGGTAGGGTTGTTTACTAAACCGCCTCTAGGTCTTTACCAAAAGAGATATTAACCTCTAGAGGCACATCTAAAAAGGCTATCCTTTCCATTTTGTTTTTAATGGTTTTTGCTACTAGTTCACTTAAATTTTCTTCCACTTCAAAAATAAGTTCATCATGAATTTGTAGCACTAAATTGGCTTTTTGGTGGGTTTTCTTAAACTCATAATCTATCGCAATCATTGCTTTTTTTACAAAATCAGATGCCGTTCCCTGAATGGGTGCGTTAATGGCAGAGCGTTCAGAAAAGTTTCGCAACACCCCTTCTTTAGAATTAATATTTTTTATGTAGCATTTTCTGCCCCACAGAGTTTCAACAAAGCCATTTTTTCTTGCCTGATTTATGGTTTTTTCCATATATTCTTTAATACCCGGATATTCTAAAAAATACTTGTCGATATAATTTTTTGCCTCACCCACACTAATGCCTAGCTGTTTAGAAAGCCCATAAGCGGTTTGCCCATAAATAATACCAAAATTGATGGTTTTTGCCTTGCGACGCAAATCATCATCTACTTGGCTTTCTTTTACCCCAAACACTTGCGTGGCAGTAATTTTGTGAATATCTTTTTTCTCCTTAAATGCCTGAATTAGGCTTGGGATTTTAGCAATGTGGGCTAGTATTCTTAGCTCAATTTGCGAATAATCGGCTGAAATAAATATATTATTCTTTTGGGCGATAAATGCCTTTCTAATTTTCCTTCCCTCAAGGGTTTTTATAGGAATATTTTGCAGGTTAGGATTATGAGAAGAAAGCCTACCAGTTAGCGTGCTGGTTGCTTCAAAGCTAGAGTGAATCTTATTGGTTTTTGGGTTTACTAAAGGAATTAGCCCATCAACATAGGTGTTTTTTAGCTTAGATATTTCTCTAAATTCCAAAATATCATCGGCTATACTATTGCCAGCAAGGCTTAGCTCTTCAAGAACATCTGAATCTGTAATATAATTGCCAGATTTGCTTTTTTTGTTATTAGTAGTGGTGGCAATTTTTAAATCTTCATACAAAACTTCGCCCAGCTGTTTGTTAGAGGCAATGTTGAATTCTTTGCCAGCCTTTGAATAAATGGTTTTAGAAATAGCATCTATTTTTTTAGTAAAATAATCTTTTAGATTTTCTAAGTAGATAAGGTCTAGCCCTATGCCATTTCGCTCCATTTGGTTTAAAATTTTGGTAAATGGCCTATCTAGCTCTAGGTAAATGGGGGTTAGCTGTTTTTTTAGCAATTCTTGTTTTAATTGGTTGGAAAAAACAATAAAATTTTCTAAATCTTCGCTTGAAAACTTATCCTTACTTAAAAATTCTAACTCATAGGGTAAATCTTTGCTTGCCCCATTTAACAGGTATAGAATTAATTTTAAATCATCGCTACTACCACAACCAATTTTAAATTTTCTAGCTATTTCTGCCTGATTATAAATGGTTAGAAAATAGCTATTATCGGTTAGGATATTTTCTATAAGTTCTAAGAAATTTTCCTTAATTTCTTCAAATAGGTTTGCTTGGCTTTGTTGTTTTTCGCCAACTAGAAACTCCACCCCTTGCCTATCATTAAAAAAATAGGCATGGTTGTTTTTATCAATTAGTAGATAGCACGCATCAGAATCTTTTATCTGATTTATTTTTAACCCTAGCTTTACCGCATCTTCAATAAAAGTTAGGGCTATTTTGTTTTTTGTAGAAACAACATTATTCGCCACCCCATGTTTTTGTGCAATGCGGTTAAATAAAGACTTAAACCCCATTTCTTGAAAAAAGCCAAGCATTCCTTCCCAGTTAATATTATCAACCTTTAGCTCCTCTAGCTTTACTGGCAGGGGAACTTCATAATGTAAGGCTGCTAATTTTTTAGATAAAAAGGCATTATCTTTATTTACCTCTAACAGCTCTTTTATGCGTTTGTTTTCTACATTTTTCAAGTTTTGGTAGAGATTTTCTAAACTACCAAATTGATTTATTAATTGCGTAGCCGTTTTTGGCCCCACACCCTTAACACCTGGAATATTATCGGAAGCATCCCCCATTAGCGAAAGAAGCTCCAGAACCTTATTTGGAGCAACTGCAAATTTTTCTAGCACCTCTGGCTCTCTTATTTCCTTTTCTTTTAAGGAATCATACAGATACACATTGCTGTTAATAAGCTGCATTAAATCCTTATCTGAACTAACTATTTTTACTTGAAAATCTTGGGCAGCTGCTTGTTGAGCAAGGGTTGCTATTATATCATCTGCTTCAAAACCAACGGCCTCTATAGATTTTATGCCAAAGCTATGTGCTACTTTAGAAAGGTAAGAAAATTGTGGCTTTAAATCATCTGGCGCTTCAGGGCGGTTTGCCTTATAATCGGCGTAAATTTCACTCCTAAAGGTTTTTCTGCCACTATCTAAAATTATGGCTATATATTTGTTATCTAGCCTTTCTTTCTCCAGCAACTTTAGCAACATGTTAGAAAAGCCATAAATGCCACCTACGGGCAAGCCATCTGCCCTTTGCATTGGGGGAAGGGAATAATAGGCACGAAACAAAAAGCCGTAGGCATCAATTAGCACTAGTTCTTTTTGTTTTTTTTCCATAGAATTGTTATATGGAAAAAAACAAGATAAATAAAGAAGATTTCAAATACGCACTTTCTAAATCTTTTCGTGCTATTAGTGGGAATGCAGAGCTTTCAGTTAATTTCCCCGTAATTAATTTAGAGGCAATTAATAAAAGCAAATTTAGCTTAAAAGATAAGGTGTTAAATTTTAACTTTCCGGAAGATTTGTCAAAAGAAAATATTATTTTATGCCGTGCCGAGGCAGATTTTCAAGCACTAAAAATTAAGTTTTCTAATCAAGCGACATTAAAAAAATTCTTTAATAATAACGCCCCTTTCAATTTCTTTTTGCAATCCTTAGAAGATGTTCGCCTGCAGGTATTAGGAAAAGAATTTTTTGAAGGAATAAAAAACAACCTTATCTATAGGCACAAAAAAATATATGGCGAAGATTATGGAGATTCATCCTTGAGCCTTATAAATATTGTGTTCGAAAGCCTAATGAGTGATGCCAGATTCAATAATGAAAAATACGCAACCTATATTGAACAGTTAAGGCAAAATATTAACTCGCAAGCTGAATTTTTAAAAATTGCCACTGAGCTTTTTAAGCAACTGCAATTTAAAAAAATCAAACAGGAAAATGATGAAAATCTAGAAGGGGCAAACACCCAAGAAATGGAAGGGGGTGAGAAGGAACTGCAAGAGGCAGAAAATAAAATCAATAACAATACTCAAGAAAATTTACAGTTAAAAGATTCAACTGAAAAATCTGCCACTCCGCCAAAATCAACCATAGAAATAGATGAACAAAATGATGATTCGTTAGAAGAAGAAAGTGATGCAAGTGAAAATACCAAGCCTAAAAACTTTACTCCCCAACCAAACTTTGTTTATAAAATCTTTACTAAACAGCATGATGAAATTGCCCATGCGGGTGATTTGGCAGATACTGCAACCTTAAAAAAACTCCGCACCGAGCTTGAACCAACGCTTAAAACCATTGAAAGTTTGGTGCAAAAAATTGCTAGAAGCATATACAATAAACTAATGGCAAAGCACAAAAAAACTTGGGTGTATAATTGCGAAGATGGCTTAATTGATAGTAAAAAACTCTCACAAGTTATTATCGACCCCAACTATCCAAACCTTTATAAGCAAGAGGTTGAAAAGCAGTTTAAAGATACCGTCGTTACCATTCTACTAGATAATTCTGGCAGTATGAGGGGTAGATTTATAAAAATTGCCGCCGTTAGTGCCGAAATTTTGGCTAGAACCTTAGAATCTTGTGGGCTAAAGGTTGAGATTTTAGGCTACACCACTAAAAGCTGGCGTGGTGGCGAATCTAGAAAAGAATGGCAAGATATGGGTTCACCTAAAAATCCGGGCAGGCTAAATGATTTGCTCCATATTATCTATAAGGATGCTAATGTTCCTTGGCGTAAGGCAAAGCTAAATTTGGCATTAATGTTAAAGGAGGGAATTTTAAAAGAAAATATCGATGGCGAGGCGATAGTTTGGGCTCATAACCGCATTTTGCATAGGCTTGAGGAGAGAAAAATTATCATGGTGATATCAGATGGTGCACCAGTTGATGATTCAACCCTTTCTGCCAATAATCAGTATTTTTTAGATGAGCATTTAAAAATGGTGGTTAATGATATTGAAAAGCAACAAAAGGTTGAGCTAATTGCCATAGGCATTGGGCATAATGTAGAAAAATACTATTCTAACTCCATTACCATAAACAATATAGATGATTTAGGAAAAACTATGCTATTTAAACTGGGGGAGTTGTTTTAAAAGACCTATGCCTAATTGATTTTATGCAAAGTTTTAGGCGTTATTATTTTTGTCGTCATTGCGAGGAGCGAAGCGACAAAGCAATCCATAAGCAATGTAAGGCTTGGGTTCTAGGCATTTTTTGCAAGAAAAACCATTTTTGTGGATTGCTTTGCCAAAAATAAATTTTTGGCTCGCAATGACTGGGAAAGCGAATTATGCAGAGGTCTTTAAATGAGTAAAAAAATGAAACCAAAACCAAAACTAAAAGCTACCTCGCTTGAACAGTTAAAAAAGCAAAGAAAAGCTCTACGAAATGTAAATAAAGAGCTGCTAGATAAAATGAGCCGGCTTGATAAGCTTGCCCTTTTTATTACCAGAAAGGTTGGCACTATAGGTTTTTTTCTAATAATATTTTCTTGGAGCCTTGCTTGGCTTGGCTGGAATTTGCTTGCCCCAGAACATTTAAAGTTCGATAAGCCAATGGGCTTTGTGTTCTGGCTGTTTATTTCAAACCTAATTCAAATTTTATTAATGCCTCTTATAATGGTTGGGCAAAATATTCAAGGTAGGCATCAAGAAACAAGGGCAGAGAGTGATTTGGAAATTAACATAAAGGCAGAAAAAGAAATTGAAACCATCCTACACCATCTAGAATATCAAAATGAAATTCTTATCTCGATTGCTGAAAAGCTAAAGGGGAAGTAGGGGTTTTGAAGTGCCTTAGAGCGGGGAAACTTCGAACCTGATTGGTGATTTTATTGATAAATTTTACGATTAGTACCCTATCTAGATTTTAGCCATGCATTCCATATCTGATCTTTATTACAATAGATTATTTCTCTTTCTTTATCGGCATCAGGAAACTGCCTAAAAATATCTTGCTCCATAGCATACGCTTGATATGCAGATGCCCAACTTTGAGTAAATCCATTCCCCCACTTTTGTTTAATTATTTTATAAGGAATGTGTTTGTTTAATTCGCCTAAGCGTTTTTCAGCTTTATGTGCCCACCCCACTTTCCATGCATTTTCCGAACCAAATTGATATGCATAGGTAAATGCTTCTTTGAAACAATCTCTTGTTACCTCTGTTGTAAAAGAGGAAGGAATTGGTCCCATAGTTCCTCCAGATCCCACTATCTTTGCAATTTCTTCACGCTCGTCAAATATTGCTCTTGTAAATGCAACATTAATTTCTCTGCGAGGAAGGGCTAGAATACTTTGTTGTTCGTGATGTTCGAGCAATATAGCATTGGCAATCGCAGACATGGGCAACTGTCTACCTATTACATCTTTTAAATTAGGTAGTGGGTTATTGGTAAATTCCCAAGCTCGTGTAATAAGCAAAGCATATGGCCATTTAATATCACCATTTGGTCCTTTTTCAGCTTTCCTGAATGACTCTGGTGGCAAAGTCTGGCGACTTGTTAATTGTTTCCGTCCAAATTCTGCTAAGCCAAGCAATTTTCCTTGATGCTCTGTTTTTGTTTGGTCTCCCTTAGTTCCAACAAAAGCCATTAAATCTCCCGCCTCCGATTTTTCAAGGAGAGAGTGAAGGCTACCCGGTTGAGAGAAAGAAACAACTGGCCATTCAATTGGATTAAACCCATAGAAGCGTTTGATAAAAATTTTCATATCTATTTAGACAGTTTATCTAATTTATTTTCATAAATTCTACCCAATTTCATTAAAATTGCCATAGAAAACCTATAACCTCCGCCAAAAAGCTAAAGGGGAAGTAGATTAGATGCTATGGCTTTTTTTAATTACCCATTTTGTCCAAAAAATATCTTTATTTTGCCCGCTTTGTCCTATAGTATGGCAAAAAAAGCATTTATATGCCCCAATATTCGAAAGATTCAGAAATTATCTTATCAACCACACAGAACAGAAAATCTGTAGCTTACGGCGTTGAAACTGGCAATTTAAGAAAGCTTGCACCCAAACTTTATACCAATAATTTAGATGATGAACCAGAAGTAATAGTAAAAAGAAATTTATGGCAAATAATATCTTTGCTTATACCAAATGCTCTAATAGCAGATAGAACTGCAATTGAATTAAAACCATCATCAGATGGAAGTATTTTTATAATATCGGAACGCAAAAGAGATATTGCGCTTGCTGGCATTAAGATAAGAACTAGAAAGGGACATAAGCCTTTACCTTCTGATAAACCATTTTTGGAAGGGTTATTTTTAAGCTCTTTTGCCAGAAGCTTTCTTGAGAACATGAGAATTTCACGACCAAGAAAGGCAGAAGTTTCAAGAACATTATCAAAAGAACAACTAGAAGAAAAACTAGATGCTATTTTAAGAAAATCTGGTGAAGATGAATTAAAAAAACTTCGTGATGAAGCCAGAAAAATCTCAAAAAAACTAAACCTAGAAAAAGAGCAAAAGAAGCTAGATAATTTAATAGG
>JBKCHH010000034.1:0-26764 GCA_046302855.1 Alphaproteobacteria bacterium | reverse complement strand
ATCTTCTACTGCCTTTTGAAAGATATTAGTCGCCTCACTTTTCCTATGTACCCTAAAAGGTATATTTCTTTTTTTTGAATACTCTTTTAAATAATGCTCTTCTGTATCCCCAGCAACATAACATACTATATTGGATTCTTTTCTTTTTTTAAAATCATTTTTTATAACCATATAAATACTCAAATAAGTGGAATTCCTCTAAAATATCCAAAAAGATAATCTTTTAAAAAAGATCTTTTTGCGTCAGGTTTTGATAATTCAAAATGACTTAATGAATAGATTTCGCTTTCTCCAGTATCCTCATCTTTTTCCGTAAACCAAATTTGGTCTTTTCTAAAAATATTAGCATCAAGAAGGGAAACATCATGCGTAGTAGCAAGAAGTTGGGCGGTGCTTTTTTCACCCTTTTCGTTTTTAAAGGCAAAAAATGTTTCAAATAGATGCTTTAAAAGAAGCGGATGAAGACTTTTATCTATTTCATCTTCAAAGCAAAGGTGATTACCGTTCCAAAAATCATAGTATAAACCCAAAATACGAATCATTTTTTTAGTTCCTTCCGATTCTAAAAAATCTTCAAAAGATACTATATTTTCCATTTTATTTCTTCTTTGCATTAAAATTTTTCCTACTTCAGCATCTTGAGATGAAGCTAATCTAGAAGTTAAATCGTAATTAACAAATGGCATTAAATCTTTTTTTAGTTCAAAGTCTTTTATAATTTTATCAGTATATTTCATATTTTCTAAAAACCATTTTTTAAAATTCTCATCACCTTCAGAAAGTTTATTAAATGTATGTTGATTTGTTAATTGATGAATATTTTCAACAGTAAAATAGTTGTAAAATAATCTTCCTTCCTCTTTATTTGCAAGTTTTAGTCTGCCAATAAAAAGTTTATCTGGCTCTACTTCGTTTTGATAATCTTCAAATCCTTTGAAATCTCCGTTTGCATTTCGGCTATATAGTACTTTAGATTTTTCATTTTTTTGCTCTTCTAAAATTTCATGCACTATACCCTTTGCATTAAAAGAGAAACCATATTTAAAAAGTCTTTTATTTTTTATAAAAATAATTTCAAATTCTATTGGTTTGTTTTTTTGCTCTTCATCTAATAAAAAGGTAAAATTTTTATAATAACCAGCCGTTGCAATACCAATGCTGCCTGTTACGGATGCAAGAAGTAAATCAGTAAACATATGAAACCCTTGTATAACCGAAGTCTTCCCACTAGCATTTGCACCATATATAACTATTGATTTTACAAGGTAGTCTATACCAAATTTATTAACCTCTATTAAGGTTTCTGGTTTTATATCCGCCCCTTCAACTTGTGTATTGGCAATAAATGAAATGGTGGTTTTTTTCCTAAAACATTTAAAGTTGGTGACTGAAAATTCTACAATCATTTGATTTAAGAATAAAATTGGTTAATTTTTTATGCTAATTTACCACCAAACATAAGAAAATACAAACCTTTAAAACCTTAAAAACCTAGCCCTTTTTACGGTTGGAAGGTGGGCGATTTTTGCTAATAAAGAGTTTTCAATTTCCTCATCTATTTCAACTAGAGAAATTGCCTCGCCCTTTTTGTTGCCCCTGCCTAAATTAAAGTTGGCTATGTTGATTTTATTATCCCCTAGCAATCTGCCTAAATTGCCAATTAGTCCTGGTTTATCTTCATTGTGAACAAAAATTACAAACTTTCCTAAGGCTGATTCTAGCAAAATATTATTAACCTGCACAATGCGTGGCTGATTGTTAAACAGGGTGCCAGAAATTTTGATTGTTTCTTTATTGGTAGTTGCCTCAACTGAAACTAAAGTATTAAAATCATCACTTTCCGCCGTTACCTCTTCTGAAATTTTGGTATTTCTTTCTTTGGCGATAAAGGGTGCGTTTACAATATTTACATCCTCCACAAAATTAGTTAGAATCCCTTTGGTGATTGAGGCGGTAATTGGCTTAACATTTAGTAGTGACACCTTGCCCTTATAGGAAATTTTCACCGTTGAAATGGCATCTTCTGCCAGTTGCCCAACAAATCTGCCAAGCAAATCACCTAGCTTTATGTATGGATTTAGCTTCTTTGCATCCTCTTCAGAAACAGAAGGAACATTTAAAGCATTGGTTATAACGCCACTATTTAGATAATCAGAAATCTGCTCTGCCACCTGCAGGGCTACATTTTCTTGAGCCTCATTGGTAGAAGCACCAAGGTGTGGCGTGCAGATTACCTCATCTAAACCAAATAGAACATTTTCTTTAGCAGGCTCTACTTCAAACACATCAAAGGCAGCGCCCGCAATATGTTTTTCTTGAATTAATTTTGCTACCGCCTTTTCATCCACCAAGCCACCCCTTGCACAGTTTATAATGCGAACCCCTTTTTTGGTTTTGGATAGGTTTTCAAAAGACAAGATATTTTTGGTGCTTTCAGTTAATGGCGTGTGGAGAGAAATAAAATCCGCCGTTTTTAGCAGTTCTTCTAACGATACCTTTTTTATATTTAGTTCGTCCGCCCTTTTATCAGTTAAAAAGGGATCGTAAACTGATACTTTCATTTTTAGCCCTTGCGCTCTATTGGCAACAATTGAGCCAATATTTCCGCAACCAATAAGCCCTAGCACCTTGTTAAATAGCTCCACCCCCATATATTTGTTCTTTTCCCACTTGCCTAAATGGGTAGAGGCATTGGCAGAAGGAATTTGTCTAGCAAGTGAAACCAGCAAGGCTATTGTATGTTCCGCGGTGGTAATGGTGTTGCCAAAGGGAGTGTTCATAATAATTATACCCTTGCTTGAAGCGTAAGGGATATCCACATTATCCACCCCAATACCCGCCCTGCCTATAACTTTTAGGCGTTTAGCACTATCGATAATTTCTTTTGTAACTTTGGTGTTAGAGCGGATGGCAAGCCCATCGTAATTGCCAATTATATTTTTTAGCTCTTCTGGCGTTAGGGAGGTTTTTACATCAACCTCAATATGATTCTTTTTAAAAATGGCAACAGAGGCTTCTGATAGCTTATCTGACACTAAAACTTTTGGCATATAATACGGAATAGATTTTAAGCCACCTTAGTAAATAATATCGGCAAAATTGCAATGAGTATTTTAAAGACCTTGCCTAATTCTACTTCTATGGATTTTTATGCATTAGCTTCGATACTCAAATCCTCATTTACATCTAGTAAACTGCGGTTTTCCGTTTCGAGGCTAATGCATAAAAATTTCATATAAGCGAATTATGCAAAGGTCTTTTTCATGGATACAAACTAAAGTTATCCCACCCCTTTTTGTTCTTAGAAAATACGGTTCTTTTGTGTAGGCGAAAATCGCCCTGTTGCCAAAATTCTATTGAAATTGGTTCAACCGCAAAGCCACCCCAGTGTGCGGGGCGGGGAATATTATCTTCCCCCTTATATTTTTCTGCCAGTTGCTTTACCTCTGCCAAAAACTCATCATAATTGTGCAGAACTTCTGATTGTTTAGAAACGCTAGCCCCAATTTTTGAAAGGGTGAATCTGGTTTTAAAATATTCATCTGAAATCTTAGAATTGGTTTTGGTGGCAAGCCCTTCTATTCTTATTTGCTTTTCTAACTTTTCCCAATAAAAACAAAGTGATACCCTGTTATTTTTAGATATCTGTTTAGCTTTATTGCTGTTGTAATTGGTAAAGAACACAAAATTACCATCAATCACCTTTTTAAACAAAACCATTCTATTGTGAGGAAAGCCCTTTTCATCCACTGTTGCTAGGTTCATAGCGGTTGGCTCTATATGCCCTGCTTTTTTTGCCTCTTCTAACCATTCAAGAAATTTATCAATTGGATTTTCCATATTAATTGCTATTGGTTGCCTTTTTTTGAATAACCTTTGTTATGTATTTTACCACCTTATCCCTATCCCAATCTATAAAGCCACTTATTCTATCAATTTCCACACCATTACTATCTAAAATTATGGTTGTTGGAATCATGCTTACCCTATAGCTTTGCATTAAGGATTGTGAAGAATCAATATACTTACCTAAATAATTAATGCTAGAGGCGTGATAAAACCCATTTACCGCATCAAAGCCGTTTTTATCTACTGAAACTGGAATGATGGTAAGTTTTAACTCTTCCGTATATTTATTGGCGAAGTTATCAAGGGAGGGCATTTCAGCCGTGCAGGCCTCACACCAGCTTGCCCAAAAGTTTAAGATAATGTTTCTCCCCTGAAAGCTATTTAAACTAACCTGCTGTGGGTAGCCATTGTTATCCAGCATTAAGAAAGGAATTTCTTTTGGCTCAACGCTTACGGAAGAATAGTCTATTGGGGCAAAACCAAATAAAAACAGAACAGATATTAATGCAAAAATCTTTTTCACTTTTAAAATAATGATTGGTATAGTTTTTATAAAAGCAATCACCTCTTATGCAAGAACAAGTAAGCCTAATTTATCAGCTATATTTAATTTTTGTGGATAGTTTTCTATCTGGCTTAATTCTGCCCGTGCAAAATGAGTATTTAGTTAAGGCATTTGTAATGAATAACAGAGGGGTTTTTCCAGCCCTTTTAGTAAGTTTTCTAGGGAGCGTAATTGGCCTATATATTAACTATTGGATTGGTTTTTATTTCCATTACCTATCAGTTAAAAAAAATTCCAGCCTTGTAAATGGCGCAACTTACAAAAGAATTAGTGGGGCTGTTAACAATTTCTTTTTCGTATTCTTGCTTTTAAGTAGCTATAACGCCGTTGGAACAATGCTCCCCTTAATAGCTGGCATTGTTAAGTATGATTACAAAAAAACCCTACTGTTAATTGCCCTTGGCAAGGTGGCAATGTTGGTTTTGTTGGTGGTGTAGGTTTTTATCCAACCTTAAATTCTCCCACCTTAAACTCCACCAGCAAATCATCCACTTGAACGGATTGGTTTTTTGAAACGGCAATTTCGGTAATTTCGCCATCAATTTCGCTATATAGAATATTTTGCATCTTCATTGCCTCTAGGGTTAAAAGCTCTTGCCCTTTTTTTATTGCCTCCCCTTTTTTTACAAAAATATCTATAATTACGCCAGAGATAGGGGCTTTAAGGGTGGGTGAAAGCTCCAAAGCCTTGGTTTTTGGCATAAAGGTTTCAAGCTCTGCCACGCGTGGCGTTCTAACATTTACCCTAACGCGTGAACCACCACTTTCTATAATATAATTAGCCCCTGCTAAAAATTCTATTTTGGCGGAAATATTTTTGCCATCAATTGTGCCTTTAAATAGCCTATAGCCAAGTAGCCAAGAGGAATAGATGGAAAAGATATTATCTTCATACCTTATTTCAAAGCCATCTTGATTTTTGCGAACATTTACCCAGTAGCTTACATTATCTACACTTACTACCCATCTAGTTGGAATTTGCCTTTCCCGCCCCTTCATTTGCCCAGAGGTGGTAGTGGCACGGTGAGCATCTTTCAAAAAGATAAATACCCCCACTGACAAAAAAAGTTTGGTTTTTTGTTCGGTTAGCTCTGCCCCGCTAAAGCCCCCCGGATATTCTTCTTCAATAAATTTGGTGGAAAGGTTGCCATCGATAAATTTTTTGTTAGTCATTATTGCTTCTAAAAAAGCAATATTGTGCGAAACGCCGGTAATTATAAATTCGCCCAAGGCATCTTGCATTAGCTTTATGGCATCAATTCTTGTGCTACCATAGGTTATTACTTTGGCTATCATCGCATCGTAAAACATACTCACTTCGCCGCCGGCATAAACGCCACTATCTACGCGAACATTGGCGGAGGTTTCAGGCTCCTTATAATCGGTAATTCTACCAGAGGATGGCAAAAAGCCCCTTTGTGGGTCTTCGGCATAAATTCTAGATTCTACCGCCCAGCCCTTTAGTTTTATGTCTTCTTGGCTTTTGGGGAAGGCTTCACCATTGGCAATGCGAATCATCCATTCCACCAAGTCTAGCCCAGTAATAAATTCTGTAACTGGGTGTTCTACTTGAAGGCGGGTATTCATTTCTAGGAAATAAAAGTTCCTTTCCTTATCAACTATATATTCTATTGTGCCGGCTGAAAAGTAGCCGACCTTTTTGGCTAAGGAAACAGACTGTTCATACATCTTCTTTCTAGTTTTTTCATCTATGAATGGGCTTGGAGCCTCCTCAATTACCTTTTGGTGATGCCTTTGGATGGAACATTCCCTTTCGCCCAAACATACAACATTGCCCTGCTTATCACCTAGGATTTGAATTTCAATGTGGCGGGGGCTTTCGATGTATTTTTCTATAAAAATTCTCTCATCATTAAAACTTTTTTTTGCTTCCTGAGCGGCAGATTTAAAAGCCCAAGCTATTTTTTCTTCCTCATAAACTATCCGCATGCCCTTACCACCGCCACCTGCAGCGGCTTTTATTACTACTGGTAGGCCAATTTTACTAACATTCTTTAGAGCTTCCCTTATATCTTCCACCTGACCAATATAACCCGGAACGCAATTTACCTTTGCCTTTTCAGCAATTTTTTTGGCTTCAATTTTATCCCCCATTAGCCTTATAGCCTCTAAGGGTGGACCAATAAAGGCAACGCCTTCTTCCGCTATTCTTCTAGCAAATTCAGCATTTTCTGAAAGAAAGCCATAACCTGGATGCACCGCATCTGCCCCTGTTTGGCGGATGGCATCGATAATATTATCAATTACCAGATAGCTTTTATCAGAAGGGCTTTGCCCAATAAACACCGCTTCATCAGCGTAGGATACATATAAAGAGTTGCTATCGGCTTCAGAATAGACCGCCACCGTTTTAATGCCCATTTTCTTGGCGGTTTTCATTATCCTAAGGGCAATTTCACCCCTATTTGCTATAAGAATTTTTTTAAACATTCGCTTTAAACATTACTTTGATTTTAATATTTACGGCTCTTTTTAAGTTATATTTTTTATTTTGTCTATTTGTTGTTTTTAGTAGAGATATGCTATGGCTTGATAATAGAAATAAAAATCCCTAATCGAATAAATCATTATGCGAACCCATGCGGTGCAAAAGTAGATTCTCACCTTCTATCTTATAAATAAGTAGCCAATCTGGCTCTATATGAAGCTCTCTAAAGCCTTTATAATTGCCAATTAATTTGTGGTCTTTGTATTTAAAGGGTAGAAAGCGGTTTTTTTCTAAAATATCTAAAACGATATTGAATTTACTAATATCCTTGCCTCTTTTAACACATTTTTTTAAGTCTTTTTTAAAAGAGGTATGAAATTTTACAAATAGCATTTGCTTGAAAACAGATAAATTATTTTTCCTGAACGATATCAGCCACTATTTTTCTAAACTCATCAAAGGTATAGGTTTCATACTCCCCCCGCTCAAACTCTTTAATACTTTGTGAAAGAGCCTTATCGTAATCTTTTTTAACCTTCTTGTTTTTCAAAATAGAGTTAATAATTAATTGCTTGATGCTAATATTTTCTAGCGTTGCCATTAGCTTTATTTGCTGATGTTGCTCTGGAGTTAAATCTATAGAAAGGCGGGAGAGTTTTTTTGTATGTGCCATATTAATAATAATTTGGTTTACATACTACCCACATTTACACATAATGTCAACTCTGAACCCCACAAAACTTCCCTTGCCAAAAACATCATTTTAGGTTATTAAGGTTGGGCTATAATATTAAAAAATTATGGCAAATAAATTGAAGTTAGAAAATATCACCACCGCCCTTACCTTTGATGATGTTCTTTTAAAGCCCGCTTACTCTGAAGTTTTACCCACCCAAACTGAAACATTTAGCCTACTTACTAAAGATATTGAACTTGGCATTCCATTAGTATCAGCCGCTATGGATACAGTTACTGAAAGCAAGCTAGCCATAGCTATGGCTCAAAATGGTGGCATAGGTGTTATTCATAAAAACTTTACTATAAAAGAGCAGGCCGATGAAATTTTGAAAGTTAAAAAATTTGAATCTGGCATGGTGGTAAACCCTATAACCATAAGCCCAGAATCAACACTTGCCGATGTGTTGGTTTTAATGGATAGATATTCCATCTCTGGTATTCCGGTAGTTGATGGCAATAATAAATTGCAGGGAATTATTACTAATCGTGATGTGCGTTTTGCCCTTAATAAAAGGCAAAAGGTGGCAGAGCTTATGACCAAAGATAATCTTATTACGGTGAAAGAAGGGGTTTCACTAGATGATGCAAAAAAACTGCTCCATAAACATCGCATAGAAAAGCTGGTGGTGGTAGATGGGCATTATAAATGTATTGGCTTAATTACGGTTAAGGATATAGAAAAATCGCAAAAGCACCCAAATTCCACCAAAGATGCTAAGGGTAGGTTAAGGGTAGCCGGTGCAGTTGGCGTTGGGGTTGAGGCTATTGAGCGGGCAAGGGCATTGGTAGAAAATGAAATTGATGTTTTGGTGGTAGATACAGCACACGGTCATTCTAAGGGTGTAATTGAAGCCGTAAAAAATTTACGGAAATTGTTTGGCAAAAAGCAAAATATCATCGCTGGCAATATTGCTACTTTTGAAGCAGCAAAGGCATTAATTGAGGCTGGGGTAGATGCCTTAAAGGTAGGGATTGGCCCAGGCTCTATATGCACTACCAGAATTATTGCAGGGGTTGGCTTACCACAACTTTCCGCTATTTCTGAAGTAAAAAGGGCGTGCCAAAAAACTGCTGTAAAGTTAATTGCCGATGGTGGTATAAAATATTCAGGTGATATAGCAAAGGCAATAGCAGTTGGTGCAGATTCTGTGATGATAGGCTCGCTATTTGCAGGCACTAGAGAATCTCCAGGGGAGGTGATTTTGTATCAAGGCAGATCATACAAAACCTATCGCGGTATGGGCTCAATTGGGGCCATGGAAAGGGGCAGTGCCGATAGATATTTTCAAGAAGATGTAAAAGAAAAGCTAAAACTAGTGCCAGAAGGGGTAGAAGGTAGAGTGCCTTATAAGGGGTCTTTAACGGAAGTTATCCATCAATTAATTGGCGGGCTTCGCTCTAGCATGGGTTATACAGGCAATAAAACCATTTTAGAAATGCAGAACAATTGCGAATTCATAAAAATCACCCAAGCTGGCCTTCGTGAAAGCCACGCTCACGATGTAGTAGTTACCAGAGAAGCCCCAAACTATGGGGTAGGGGAGTAGGCATAATTAAAGAAGTGTGTCATCAAAAAGGCAGTTTAGCAATGCCCGTAAAAACAAGAACTCCAAGAACTAAAGGTGATGATATTGCACCCATTACTAGCACAATTAAATACACCTTAATCCTTACTTTTAATGATGAGTGAATTATAACTTTGCTAGGATTATTTTTATTAGATAACACTTCAACTTCTTCACCTTCTTTATATTTACCTAAGTAAGCTTTTATTGATGTTTCGACAGTTTTGCCCATTGGTTCTTTAAAAGATAAGCTTACTGATACTATTGCTTTGTTAATTTTGTTAACAGATTCTAATTTTGTAACTGTTGCTTTAACTAGTCTAGAATTACTAATAACCTTTTTTGCATTTAAAAATAATATTAATACAACAGCTAGTTCAATAAAAATCACAATTGATATTACAATAAAAACTAACTTTCCTTCATCGTTTAAAATATCCACAAATTAACTACCTACATTTAAAACTGGATTTGTTTCACTATCTGAAGTCATTACAACTAATAAATTGTTTATTAATTGCATTTTTTTATCATCAGAAATTTTTATATTATCCTTTTTTTCAAGATGTTTAATAACATCATCAATGATAGCAAGTGTGTTTTCAACCATATATTTGCGTGCTTCGAAGATGGCAACTGCTTGTTGTCTTTTAAGCATTGCTACAGCTATTTCAGAAGCGTAGGCAAGATGGCTTAATTTAGTTTCTTCAACAGTTATACCAGCTAGGGAAAGCTTATCTTGAAGAACAGAATTTAACTTCGCAGCAATTTCATCTATATTTCCCCTAAGAGAAGCTTCTTTTTCAGAATCATATGGATAGTGTGCGGCAAGGGTTCTAATTGCTATATCGCTTTGATTAGCAACAAAAGTTTTATAATCATCAATATTTAACGAAGCTTTAGCAGCATCTTCAACGCGCCAAACCACTACAGCCCCAATTTCTATAGGGTTGCCGTTTTTATCATTTACTTTTAAATGCTCAGTAACAAAGTTAATAAGCTTTAATGGTATTTTATCTTTTGAAGAAAAAGGTACTGTAAACAAAAAACCACTTTCTTTTATTGTTCCTATATATTTACCAAAAAATGTTATAACTACCGCTTCATTTGGCTGAATTATTGTAAATCCAGAAAAAATCACAAGACTAGCCAAAATAAAAGGTATAAAACTTACAAACTTAGTTCCATTTGAAAAGGGAGCATATAAATAAAACAAAGCTATTAGAAGCACCGTTAAAAATAAAACCAAAAAGCCGTTGATAGATAATGCTGTCGTATCTTTTATGGATTGCATAATATTCTCCTTATGGTAATAGCATAGTAGCTTCTTCATTCTACCAAATTACTAATGAAAGTCGATATATTTTTTGATTTATTTCTTCTACTTGTGTCGCTAAGTATGATTGGCGTCTCTTTTATTGCTTATTTTCGTACACGCTGGTTCCTTGCAAATGCTCGCCGGACACAAGCGATAATTACCCGTATTGAAAAAGATGAAAAGCAAGAAGAAACAAACTACACTTTAGAATTTAAGGATCAATTAGGCAAAGAGTGGAAAGTGAGGACACAATCTGGCATTGTCGCTAATACTTTAGCAAAGAAATTTAATCGAGAAAGAAAAGATGCTTTTATTAGACAGAATAGGCATGGAGTTAAAGGAAGTGGCTACGTGGCAATAAAGGAAAAGATTGATACACTCTTCAATCAGGAATTTATGGGGGAGAAAATTCACATATTTTATCAGCAAGATAATCCTGAAAAAATACGTGTGGATAATTTTGGAGCACTTTGGTTGAGTGCATTGTTAGAAGGTGCTGTAGGGTTAATGCTTATCGGATATTTAGCCTCTCAGCATTGGACTAAAGTAATTGGATTTTTTCAATGAATATTGGTCAAGAGCCTGTTTAATTCTACTTCTATGGATTTTTATTAAGTTCTATTACGATATTTCTTTATCAACCGGCAGGGAAATTACAAAAGAGGCGCCGCCAAGCTTGTTGTTAAATGCCTTTATTGAACCCTTGTGAGAGGCTATAATACCGCTACATATCGAAAGGCTGAAGCCAGAATCTTTGGAAAATTGTGATTTGTTGCTAAGTTTATCAAAAATCTTATCTTCAAACCCTTTTGGAATTCCAAAGCCATCATCTTCAAAGGCTATTTCTAGAGCCTCTTCTTTTATTGTAGCAGAAATGGTAAGCTCAGTATTTTCATCCGTATGTTTGGCAACATTTTCTATAAGGTTAATAAAAACCTCTTCAATTAAAAGCCCGTCGATATTAATGGGTGGCAAATTATTCTTAATTTTTACATGAATTTTTCTAGGGGTTATTATATCTTCTGTGGCGTCAATTGCACTGCGTAGTAGCTTTTCTATGTGAAACAAATCTTTTTTTAGTTCAAGGCTACCAGATTCAATTTTGCCCAAATTAATTAGATTACTTATAATTTTTTCTAAGCGAGAAACTTCTTTTTTAGCAGAGTTTAGTAAAACCTTTGAATCCTTTGCCTTGTTATTATCAAGCAGGGTAATGGTTTTTTTTATGGAAGCTAGTGGCGTTTTTAAATCATTTGATATAGAGGCAATAAGCATATTGCGAAGTTTTTCGCTTTCAATACTTACCTTACTTCTTTCAGATATGTCTGCCACCTTTGCTCTTTCGTAAGCATTGGCAGAGAGGATGGCAAAGTTTTCTAAAATATCCTTTTCTTCCATAGTAAGCATTTTATAAATTTCTTTTGGAATAAATCCCAAAACGCCAATTATGCCAGATGAACTGGTTATTGGAATATAATAACCCCTTGCAGAAGGTAGGGTTTGCGTGCCAAAGCCGGCTGGCTCTTTATGTTCAAATGCCCAGCTAGAAGCCCCATGTTCAATAGAGGTATATTTCAAATCCTTTGGTTCCATTACCTTTAACACATTTTCGTCATCTGGCAACCAAACAGAAATTATACCATCAAATATCTGCTCTAGATGCTTTCTAATTGCCTCTGAAATATTTTCTTTGCCCCTTATAATGGTAAGGTCTTTAGACATGGAATATAGGGCAGAGGTGTTTTTTTCTTTTTTTCTAAAAAAATTGCTCTGCGTTAAAAGTTTAGAGGTTTGTGAGCCAACTATAACGCTAGTTAAGCATAAAATTGCTAAATTTATGGCATCATCTTTATCAAAAACACTTAAATTATAATAGGGTTTGGTGAAGAAGAAATTATAAAATATAATGCCTAAGACTACAGTGAAAATTGAGGCATCTTTGCCAAATCTACTTGCCACAAAAATGCAAGATAAAACATAAAGCATTATAAGGTTAGTTGCATCTAAAAAGCCTTTAAAAAAATAGCCCAAGGCTGTTGCTATTGTTACAGAAATTGCCCCAAGCACATAGCCATTTATTTTAAAAGCAGAGCTTATTTTTTCTCTATACTTAAATTTGGTTTCATATTCCTTGCCAGTTACTACATAAATATCAATTTCGCCGCTTTCACGAATTAAATCATCTACTAAAGAGGTGGTAAGAATATCATAGAATTTTGATTTTACCGGTTTGCCCACCACTATTTTAGTAACGCCATGCTTTTTGGCATAATCTAAAATAGCTTGGGAGGCACTTGCCCCCTTAATAATTTCGGTATTAGCACCAAGTTGTTCAGCAATACGAAAGTTTCGCTCAAGCCTTTTTAGCCCATCTTCATCTAAATTATAATGCCTTGCATTTTCTAAGTATACAGATTTCCACGGGCATTTTAAGCTGTTAGAAAGTTGCTTGGTAACCCGCAGTAACTTAGGCGATAAATCACCCGCCCCAATACAAACAAGTAGTTTATCTGAAATGGTTTTGCCCTGTTTTTGCAGATAGCTAGAATATACATCTTTTTGGGCGTCCACCCGCTCTGCCGTTCGCCTTAATGCCATTTCACGCAGGGCAATTAAGTTTTCTTTACGAAAAAAATTTTCTGCGGCGCGGTTTTTGGCAATGTTGGCAACATAAACCTTGCCTTCCTTTAGCCTGAACAAAAGCTCTTCAGATGGAATATCTATTAGCACAATTTCATCGGCTTGATCGAAAAAACTATCTGGCACTGTTTCTAAAACCTTTATGCCAGTAATGCTTTTTACTACATCATTTACACTTTCTAAATGCTGAACATTTAGGCAGGTATAGACATCTATTCCCGCCCTTAGTAAATCTTCAATGTCAGACCATCTTTTTGCGTGGCGTAAATTTGGAGCATTGGTGTGGGCAAGTTCATCTACTAAAATTAATTCTGGCTTTCTTTTTAACGCCCCTTCTAAATCAAATTCTTTTATTTTTATGTTTTTATGATCAATTTCAAGTAAGGGTAATTTGGGCAGTATATCTAATAACTTTTTAGTTTCTGGCCTATCATGAGTTTCTGCAATTCCTACAACTACATCTACCCCTTCTTGCAGTTTTTCATAGGCAGATTTTAGCATAGAATAGGTTTTGCCAACCCCTGCGGAAGAGCCAAAAAATATTTTTAATTTACCCCTTTGCTTTTCTTCTGATTGCTTTTTGACAAGGGCTAGTAAGCTATCTGGGTTGGGTCTGCTATCTTCTATTATTGGCAAAGTTTTTACCTATATTTTTTCATCTAGAGCCAAATTTAACTTAAGTACATTAACTCTTGGCTCACCTAAAATACCAAACTGCCTTTTTTGCGTGTATTTTTCAACCAATTCTTTTACCTTTTTTTCAGGGAGTTTGCGGTATTTTGCTACCCTTTGTATTTGATAATTAGCCCCGCTAATTGATATATGTGGATCTAGACCACTGCCAGATGCTGTAACTAAATCTAAGGGTATTGCTTTATTTTTATCAGTTGCATAGTTTCTTAAAAGCTCTGCCCTTTCTTTTACTAGCTTTAATAAATTAGGATTATTTACCCCAAGGTTAGAACCAGAAGAAGCGGAAGCATTATAAACCGGTGAAGTAGCAGAAATTCTGCCCCAAAAGTATTTAGGGTTTGTAAAGTTTTGCCCTATTAAACTTGAACCTAGAACCTTTCCATCTTTACCCACTATTAAACTGGCATTAGATGCTTTTGGAAAAATCCCTTGTAATAATAGGGTAGAAAATACAGGGTAAATTACGCCAAATAAAAGGGTAGAAATGCTTAAAAAAACTAGCGTTGGTCTTAAATAATTAATTGTTTGTTTCATATTGCAACCCCTATAGTTGAAATTAAAATATCAAGAGCTTTTATGCCGATAAATGGCACAATTAAGCCACCTAGCCCGTAAATTAAGGCATGGCGGGTAAGTATTTTATCTGCCCCAAGTGGGCGATATTTTACCCCTTTTAAAGCAAGCGGCACTAAAAATATTATTATTAGGGCGTTAAATATAATGGCAGATAAAATAGCTGAAGAGGGCGAAGTTAAATTCATAATATTTAAAATAGAAAGCTGTGGATAGGTAGCAACAAAAGCAGCTGGAATTATGGCAAAGTATTTGGCGACATCATTGGCTATAGAAAAGGTGGTAAGCGCCCCCCTTGTCATAAGTAGCTGTTTGCCAATTTCTACAATTTCAATTAATTTGGTGGGGTCTGAATCCATATCTATCATATTACCTGCCTCTTTTGCCGCCTGCGTGCCAGAGTTCATAACAACCGCCACATCTGATTGAGCCAAGGCTGGGGCATCATTCGTGCCATCACCCACCATTGCCACTAGTTCACCACCTCTTTGCTTTTCACGAATTAATTTTAGCTTATCTTCAGGTGTTGCCTGCGCTAAAAAATCATCTACCCCTGCTTCGGTGGCAATAGCCATGGCAGTTAGCGGATTATCCCCCGTTATCATAATGCTTTTTATGCCCATTTCTCTTAGACTCTGCAGGCGTTCTTTAATACCAGCCTTTATAACATCTTTTAGATGAATAGTGCCTAGCACTTTACTGCCATCGCAAACTATTAACGGAGTTCCACCTTGTTTTGCAATTACTTCAACTGCCTTATTTACAGATTCTGGAACAGTTCCCCCAAGAGTTTTTATATGCCTTTCAATAGCATCACCTGAACCCTTAAGAATTTGTCTGTCACCTAACTTAATGCCACTTGTTCTACTTTCTGCCTTGAAAGGAATAAAGGTAGCGTTAAGGGAATCTAGCTCTACTTTTTTTATACTATATTTGCTATAGGCAAGTTGCACTATACTTTTGCCCTCTGGTGTATCATCGGCAAGGGAAGAAAGTAGAGAGCCTTCTGCAAGCTGGTTTTCCTTCACCCCATCAGCTGGAATAAAATTTACCGCTTGCCTGTTGCCATAGGTAATAGTGCCGGTTTTATCCATAAGTAAAATATTTACATCGCCCGCTGCTTCAACCGCTCTGCCAGACATAGCAATTACATTGGCGTTCATTAATCTATTCATACCAGCAATGCCAATGGCAGAAAGAAGCCCGCCGATGGTGGTTGGAATTAAACATACAAGTAGCGAAACTAAAATGGTTAAACTTATCACAGTTCCTTTGCCATAGGTTTCAACCCCGTAAATTGAAAAGGGCATTAGGCTTGCCGTTACGCCTAAAAATATAATCGTCATACCCGCTAGTAAAATGCTAAGAGCAATTTCATTAGGGGTTTTTTGCCTTTTTGCACCTTCTACAAGGTTTATCATTTTATCTATAAACATTTCACCTGGATTTGAGGCAATTTTTATAATCAGCCAATCGGAAAGAACTCTTGTGCCACCAGTTACAGAATCTCTATCGCCGCCGTTTTCACGAATTACTGGGGCAGATTCACCCGTAATTGCACTTTCATCAACTGAAGCAACGCCTTGTAATACAGTGCCATCGCCTGGAATAAAATCGCCCGCTTCTACTAAAACTAAATCACCAATTCTTAAGTGATCCGCAGAGATGTTTTTGAATTTGGTTCTATCTGTAAGGCTACTTAACTTTTTGGCAATAATTTCTTTTCTTGCCTGTTTTAAGTTATCAGCCTGAGCCTTACCCCTTCCTTCCGCAATACTTTCAGCAAAGTTGGCAAATAAAATAGTAATCCATAGCCACAGTGAAATTAGCCCTATGAATAGAGGCTTTTCGGCAGTTGGATGAATAAAAGAGTTTATGAATAAAATGGTAGTAAAAATGCTTCCCACATATACCACAAACATCACTGGGTTTTTTATCTGATATTTGGGGGAAAGTTTTATAAAAGAAGATTTTATTGCTTTAATAAGGTTAGAACTAGAGAAGATATTATATTTTAATTTTTCGCTCATAAGTTTTATTGTTTAATTAAATTCAAATGCTCAATTACTGGCCCTAACACAAGGGATGGAATGAAGGTTAAAACCCCAACCAACACTATTATTACTATCAACATACTTAAGAATAAAATTGAGGTGGTAGATAATGTTCCAGCGGAAACAGGCACGGTATTTTTGCCAGCGAATGAGCCTGCAATAGCTAAAACTGGCACTAGCACAAAAAATCTACCAAGTAGCATTACAATTCCCAAAGCTGTATTATAAAAGGGTGAATTTGCGGTAAGCCCTGCAAAAGCGCTGCCATTATTGTTAGATGCAGATGAAAAGGCGTATAAAACTTCTGTGTAACCTTGTGCCAGTGGATTTAAAATCCCAGCCTTGCCAGCGTTTGTAAGTAAAGCTATGGCTGTGCCAAACAGCACGCAAAGGGAAGGAACTATAATGGCAATAGATGCCATTTTTATTTCAAAGGCTTGAATTTTTTTGCCCAAATATTCTGGTGTTCTGCCAACCATCAGCCCTGCTATAAATACGGTAATTAGCACATAAATAACCATACCATATAATCCGCTACCAACACCGCCGTAGATAATTTCACCAAATTGTATAAACAGAAGTGGAATCATGCCACCAAGTGGGGTAAAACTTGCATGCATGGAGTTCACAGAACCATTGGAAGCCGCCGTTGTGGCACTTGCCCACAGGGCAGAATTTACTATACCAAAGCGAACCTCCTTACCTTCCATATTACCACCGGCTTGGTTTTTGGAGGCTACAGCATCAATTCCAAATTGCTTTAAGTTGGGGTTGCCCTTTTGCTCCTGCACCAAAGAGAACAAAAATAGGGGAATAAAAATAACCGTCATCGCTATTAATATAATATTTCCCTGCCTGTTATTTTTCAGCATCGCCCCATAGGTAAAGCAAAGAGCAGTTGGAATTAAAATTAGAGCCAGCATTTCTAAGAAATTTGAAAAGGGCGTTGGGTTTTCAAGCGGATGGGCAGAATTTACATTAAAAAAGCCACCACCATTAGTGCCAAGTTGCTTTATGGCAACTTGCGAACTGGCTGGCCCTGTAGCAATTTTTTGGGTGGAGATGGTTTCTTTTCCGCCTACAATTCGTTCTACAAGTGGCACTTCAATATATTTACTAAAACTTTGCACCACACCTTGCGAGCCAAGTAGAAGCGTATAAATAAGGGCAAGGGGAAGCAAAATATATAAATTACCCCTTATCATATCTACCCAAAAGTTGCCGATGGTTTTGGTATTTTTGCGATTTAGCCCCCTAATTAAAGCCACTAAAACCGACATGCCAACGGCAGCTGATAAGAAATTCTGCACAGACAAACCAACCATTTGGCTAAAATAACTTAGGGTAGATTCCCCCCCATAAGATTGCCAGTTGGTATTGGTAATAAAGCTCACCGCCGTATTAAAGGCTAAATGCCAAGAAAGCCCAGCAAAATTTTCTGGATTTAAAGGTAGATAATTTTGAAATAGCAAAATAACAAACAGTAGCAAAAAGCCAAATAGGCTAAACAGCAGAACTGAAAATGCATACTGCTTCCAATCCATCTCAACATTTCTATCTATTTTAGCAAGTCTATAAAAACCCCTTTCAATAAAGCCAAAAAATTTTTCTAAAAATACAACATTGTTGCTATAAACCCTTGCCATATAGCTACCAAGCGGTTTTGCCAGAAGAAAAAGTACAATAAAAAATAGACCTATTTGAATAGTAGCATTGGTGAAAAAATAGCTAGGCATAAGATTAAAATATGGATTAAAATATTTCAGGTTTTGTGAGGGCAATAAAAAGATATGCGAAAAGAAAAACAGTAATAATGGCGGACGCGGTTAGCATAAAACCTCCAGTTTTATCCCATAAATTTAATGGTGGCGGGGGAGGGAATCGAACCCCCGACAAGCGGATTATGACCCCGCTGCTCTACCAACTGAGCTACCCAGCCAAAAGGAATAGCCTGTAATAAAGAAATTTAACTAAAAAACAATGGTTTTAGTAATCCTTTTACTATCCATGTCAAATCCTTTGTTTTTAAAAAAACACATCATCATTTTCTAGCATATCATCTAGTTTGGAAAGTAGATTTACTTGGGCTAGAACTACTAGAACATCATTTTCTAAAATCTGCGTGGTGGAATCTGGAAAAATGGTTAGGTCTTCTCTAAAAATTAGGCAGATTCTAATACCACTTGGTAGCTCTAGGTCTGAAATTATCCTATCAGAAAAGCTAGATTTGTTGGTTACCTGCAGTTCAATAATTTCGGCAATACCACCGCAAATGCTAAAGGCAGAAATAATCTTGCCCCTTCTGGTATGTTGCAGAATTTTAGAAATGGTCATATCCCTTGGGTTAATTAGCACATCTATATCTAGGCTAGAAACTATGGTTTCATAAGAACTCATGCTGTTTACTAAAGTAAAGCAAGATTCCGCCCCTAACTTTTTGGCAAGGATGGAAGATAAAATATTTACCTCATCATCATTAGTTACCGCAATTACGGTATTGGCACCATGAATGCCAGCCTCTTCTAGAATTTGATTATCCAAGCCACTACCCTTTAACACCGTGGTTTGGGAAAGGGAATCGGCAATTTCTTCTGCCCTTTGTTGATTATATTCTATTATTTTAAGATTAATATTTACTGGCTGATTTTCAAGAGTTTGCGCTATGTTTAGCCCAATATTGCCACCACCTATTATAATTACGCTTCTTCTATCAGTTGGGGAATAGCCAAACAGATTCATTATTTTGGTAATATTTTCTACCTCGGCTATAAAAAACAGCTCATCACCGGCTTGAATTAGGGTTGAATCATCACAAAAAATTAGCTTTTGATTGCGATAAATTGCCAGAATTGAAAATTGGGGGCGTAGCATATGGCGGTGAACTTCCCGCACGGTTTTTTTGTGAAAGGCAAAATCTTCTGCACATTTTACCTCTATAACCTTCACCTTATTTTTGCCAAAGGGCAGGGTGTTTATAGCACCAGATATTTGTAGGCGGTTTATTATTGCCTGTGCCACTTCCCTTTCTGGCGAAATTATATAATCGATGGGGATTTTATTTTTGGCATAGATAAACTGCCACTCTGGCTTTAGGTAAGCCTTAGAGTTAATTCTAGCTATTTTAATTTTGGTATTGCTTAGGCAGTATGCCATTTCGCAGATAATCATATTTATTTCATCAGAGGCGGTTACAGCAATTATCATTTGAGCATCTTTTAAGCCGGCATCTTGCAATACATCTGGGTGGGAGGGAAAGCCAAACTTAGTGCTAATATCAATCTCAGTGGCAATTTTGTTTAAATCTTCTAAATGATCATCAATTACGGTAATATCGTTATCTTCTTTAGAAAGTTGCTTGGCTATTCCTTGTGCCACCAAGCCAGAGCCACAGATTATTATTTTCATGAAGGTTCTTTTATGCGAGTTTCTTATAAGCCTTATGGTTTCATAAATCAAGTTTTGTGATGGGGTAGGCGACAATACCAAAATTGTAAGGGTTGGGTATGATTTGATGGGATTGGCATAAATTACTTTTATCGTAAAAAACTTTTCCTGTTTGTAATTAGAAAAACTCTGTAGTATAAAACCTATTAACCGTTTTAGAACTATGAACTGGCGTGATGAAGGTATCGTCATAAGTGCAAATAAATATGGGGAAAAATATATAATATTAAAAATATTTACCCATCACAGGGGTTTAAAATCTGCCCTTGTTAATAATTCTAAAAAAAACCTTCCCCTAACCCAAATTGCCACCCTAGTTGATGTTGAGTGGAGTGGCAAAAGCAATGATGGTCTTGGCTTTTATAAGTGCGAGCTGAAAAAAGAAATAGCCTCCCACCTTATTTCTAGCTCTGTAAAGCTAATGGCGTTTAGCTCTGCCGTTATGCTTATAGATAAGTGCTTGGCGGAAGAGGATTCTCACCCCAAATTATTTACTGTTCTTTTGAATTTAATTGCCAATTCTAATCAAGAAGAAAAGCTGTTTCTTAGCAACTATGCTATGTTCGAAAAAGAGCTTTTAAAAGAAATTGGCTTTGGGCTAGATTTAGAAAAATGCGTAGTAAGTGGCGTTCGGGAAGATTTATTTTATCTTTCCCCTAACTCTGGCGGAGCCGTGTGCAGAAAAGAGGGCGAAGCATATAAAGATAAGTTATTTCTTCTAAACAATTTACTCTGCTGTAATAATGTTAGTGATTTAAAAAATATTGATTTTAGAGATATTTATGAAACATTAAAAATAACCAGATATTTTCTGTTTAAAAATATTAACCGCCACATTAGTATTTTTAAATGGCCAGAAATTTACAATTTATTCTTAGATAAGTTAGGAAAAATAAATGTTCAACAAAGCAATTAACAGATATCCTCTTTTTTTTAAGAAGATAGTTGCGTTGCTACTGTTGTTTTTTGTAGTTCCAGTTGCCTATGCAAAGCCAAGGCCAGAAGTGGTTGAAGACCTGCCATATACAGTGCCCGCTAGAAGTGATAGGTTTTGCTTTCGCAATAACTTTAACAGTGGCAGAAAATATTCAGATTTAGTTTTTACCGGTAGATTTATAGAGCAACAAGAACTGGGTGCTAGTATTCTAATTTTTGGTAGAGAAAGGCAAAATGTAGCTTTTGAAGTGGTGGAGCCTTTTAAGGGCAATGTTAAAAAAGAAGAAAAAATCTACATTCAAATAGAAGATATTTATGATTATAATTTTGAACCTAATGAAATCTATCTAGTTTTTGCCTATAATCACTATAAAGATAAATACACTCTTCTTGCCTGCCCAAGGATAGAGCCAGCGTTTAAGTATAATGATAGGCTAGCCTATTTGCGTGTGCCAGATGATGAAGAACGCAATAAACTTTTTCGTAAGCAACTATTGGCAGAAAAAAAGGGAGAGATTTTTATTTCTAAACTAGATGGGCCAATTTACGCCAAGGGCGGTATTATAGAAATTAATACGGTTAATCGAGATAATATCTTAAAACCACTTGATAATAACATACAGCCTGAAACAAATTCTCCGCCAGCTACTGCACCAAAGGCAGAAGAGCCAAAACAACAAAAATTACCAGATTTTATTACTGATGAATTTGTGCCACTAGAGAGTTTAGATGGGCAACTTGGAGGCAGTGGCGAGCCAGCTAAGCCAGCAAATCCACAGATACCTAGCCCAGCTAATAATAACCCAAACCCTCCTACTAAACCTGAAAATACCCCTCAAAATACTCCGCCAGTTAATCCACCGGTTCCCAATATTCCTGCTCCAGCTAATAATCCAACAACCAATACTGGCTTTGGTAATGAATTTAATCCAGATGATATTGAAAAATCACTACAGCCCAACAATCAACCAAATGCTAAACCAAGCAATCCTCAAATACCTACGCAACCCCCTAAAACCCCACCAACTACAAACCCAAATAATAATATTCCAGCCCCGCCAGATTTTGAAATACTAGATTTGCCACCATTGCCAGATTCAGTGAATCAAAATAAATCTGGAGCAAAACCCGTCAACAATGGCATTCCTAAACCTCTAGATTTCGATGCCCTACCAAATGATTTGAAATAAAACTTTGTTTTTGCTTGGGGTTTTTTTTAAGAACCTTGCTTAATACCCTTAACCTCAACCACTTGATGAGGGTTAAGAATTTGGTTGCTAAATAGAGCATCTTTTATCTGCTCATTAAGGCTTATTTTCGCATCTTGAAAATCTGCTGTTTTTATCCACACCTTAACCAGTAGCTCCATATGGTTGTCAAAAATATGCCAGATGCCAATTACAATCTCATTTTTTCTTATTAGATATTTGTTGCCCTTTAAAGCCTCTAGCACCACCTTTTTTACCCTTTTTAAATCTTCATTATAATTAATGGCGAATTTAAACTCTATCACCCGCTCTATATTTTCATTGTGATTAGTAAGGGGCTTGGAAACCAAATCGGCATTGGGAATGTAGATGGATTTATTTTCTGGTGAGATAATTTTTGTATTTAACATTCTAATTTCATCTACAGTGCCTTGCACGCCATTTACTTCAATGTAGCTACCAATCTTGAAGGGTTTTAGAAACAAAATTAAAAAGCCAGAGGTGAAATTGGTTAGATAATCTTTAAAGGCAAGCCCAATGGCAATACCCATAGTGCCAAGCACCGCAATGAAAGAGGTGGTTTGAATACCAATTCTATTCAAAGCGATGGTGCCAACTATAATTATAATTAATATGTAAACTGGTGTTCTTAAGAATGTTATAAGCCCTTGATCTAAATGCCTTGATTGAAATGCCTTTTCTATAGCGTTAGAAACCTTCTTAGCAAACCAAACGCCAATAATAAAAATTAGTATGGCGATAACAAAATCTATAGAGCCTAAAATTAGCTTATTTATTAAGGTATCAAAATTTATTTTAGTTATTTCCATAGAGATTATTTATATATTCCAAAACCTTATCGGCTACCTGTTGCTTGGTTTTGGCATCAATTTTTTTAGCAGATTTTTTATCTATAAAATAGACCAAAGAATTTTCTTCACCGCCAAAAACTTCTCCCCCTTTTATATCATTGGCTATAATTAAATCTAGATTTTTTTCTTTTAGTTTTATTTTAGCATTTTCTACCAAATTATTACTTTCAGCGGCAAAGCCTATAACAAATCTTGGGCGTTTTTTAGATTGTGAAATTTCTTTTAAAACATCTACTGTTTTATCAAACTTTAGCTCTAAGTTTTTGTTTTGCTTTTTTATTTTGTCTTTGGAATAGGTTTCTATTTTAAAATCACATACAGCAGCAGCTGAAATAAAAATATCCGCTGGCAGGTTTTCCTTTACCTTTTCTAACATTTCATTAGCGGAAGAAACATTTACCACCTTAATGTTTGGCGAATTATCTTTAAGTTCATTTTTGCCAAGAATTAACAATACCTCTGCCCCATTCTCACTCAATTTTTTTGCTATGTAGTAGCCCTGCTTGCCGGAGGAATGGTTGGAGATAAACCTAACTGGGTCTATTTTTTCAACAGTGGCACCAGCGGTAATAATTATTTTTTTGCCCCTTAAAACTAAAGATTTATGAAAAAACTCCTCCACCTGTTGCACAATTTTTTTAGGCTCTAAAAGCCTGCCATCGCCATATTCACCGCAGGCAAGCTCACCTTCTTCTGTGTCTAAAAAACTGTATCCTAGATTTTTTAGCTTTAGAATATTTTGCGAGAGAATTTTATTGTGCCACATAAAATGATTCATAGCGGGCACAAAAATTACTGGCTTGTTAGAGGCAGCTACCACCGTGCTTGCCAAATCATCCGCAATGCCACTTGCAACCTTGTTGATGAAGTTAAAGCTGGCTGGCAAAACAAGTATCAAATCACTCTCCCGTGATAGCCTAATATGCCCCATTTCAGCTTCATCTTTTAGAGAAAATAAATTATCGTATACAGGGGCGTTGTTAAGTGAGGCTATAGAAAGGGGCGTTATAAACTGCTTGGCACCTTCAGTTAGAACAAAATCTAGTTGATAGTTTTTTTCTTTAAACAGCTTGATAATTTCAGGAATCTTAACGCAGGCGATGCTACCAGTTGCTACTATGAGAATTTTTTTCATAATATAAGCGAATTATGCAAAGGTCTTTACTTATTGTTAAGTGGCTGGGTCGCTAGGATTCGAACCTAGGGATGGTGGTACCAAAAACCACTGCCTTACCACTTGGCTACGACCCAATAGAGGTGCATATATAAATAATAACTTACTAAAATAAACAGCAAAGTTATAAAAAATTTACAGCAATAACGGTTTTCCTAATTTTTATAGTACTGAAAATATCCTTGAATTATTATTTTATCCTGTTTAGATGCATAATTAGTTGAGCTAACTATATATTTAAAATTGTTGAAGTAATGAAAGATTCAAAAGCCATATCTGCCTTTTCTGCCCTAGCGCAGGAATCTCGCTTTGCGGTATTTAAACTATTAGTAGAATTACCAGAGGAACAAGGCTTATCAGCGGGGGATATAGCCGCTAAAATTGGTGTTCCCTCTACCACCATGTCTTTTCACTTGTCGCAACTTAAAAACTGCTCGCTTGTGCAGGCACATAAAAATGGCAGATCTATCGTATATAAAATAAACCGCAAAAAGGTAAAAAAGCTAGCCAATCTACTGCGTGGGCAGGCAGATGAAGAAGGTGATGCAAAACTTAAGTTATAAATAAAATATATTTTTTTCATTCTCTTAACCAATTATTAACTTTTCTACTATTTAATAAGGGAATAATTTTTAAGACTTTTTAAAGTCAAAAAAGAGAGGTTAAAAAATGCAAGAACAAAAGCAGGAAGCAACAACTAAACAACCCTACAATAAAATTGTAGCCAATATTAAGCATGAACTTATAGAAGCCAGTATCAACGGTCTTTTTCGCTTTGCCAGCTTTGCCGATGCTAAAGATAAGCTAGAACATGTTAAACAAAAATTTATCGTATCAAAAGAACAGCCCCTTTATAGTGATGAAGCCAACCCAGCTTTGCAAGTTTGGATAAAAAACTATCAAGTTTCTCCAGAAGAAAAGGCAAAGGGATATATAGGAAATTTTGCCCTCATAAGAATAGCCAAAACTAATAACAACAGGTTTAGCCTAGTGGCAGAAAAAATTGATGTTGATTTAAAACTGCATCCGCAAAAAATTAACGATAAACTTCCGCACCCATCTTACCAGCACTGGATATTGAAAGAAATAAGAGAAGGCAAAATTTATCAAACCATAGATAAACCGCAGGGTTTGCTAGAAAAGCTCCATACTGACTATCCAAAAATTTCTATCCCCGGTATTAATAAGCTAAAAATTATTGTTTTTAATACTAAGGCAAAACCGCCCCTTGAAAGAATCATTATAGAAATAAAGGTTCACAGAGAAGGTGGATTTTATTTAGAGATGTATGAAAACACCTACAAAAGGCCAGAAGGCTTGCCAGCCAAAAAACCAAAGGTGGTTAAAAACCAAGAGGCAGAGAAAAATCTAGAGGAAGAGGATAAAAAGGGTTATTATACCTCTCTCATTGAGCTAAAAAGAAATAAGAAGAAATAAACTGTTGAAATTAACAGTATAGGTCTTTACAGCAGAATAGTTGCAATTTTCCTAAATTACGCCATCTATTTTAAGATGCATATCAACTATAAAAAACTACTGCAAAAAAACTACACCTATTTTTTAGCTGGAGTTTTGCTAACCCTATCTCTGCCTCCGTTTTATCTTTTTCCGCTAGGAATATTGGCTATTTACATTTTTTATCAAAGTGCTTTTGAAAAAGAACCAATAAAAAAATCATTCCTTTTTGGCTTTGGCTTTTTTTTAACATCACTTTATTGGATTAAAAATTCTATTTTAATTGCAGGGGAAGATTTCTATTGGTTAATACCATTTGCTCTAATTGGAATCCCTGCTTTCTTAAGCCTGTTTTTTTGCCTAAAAATAATTCTATTCAGGCTAGCTATAAAAATTACCAAAAACGAACTGCTAAGAATAGTATTTTTTTCAACCATCTGGTTAATGGTAGAGTTTTTTAGAGGAAATTTCTTAGGGGGATTCCCTTGGAGCTTAGTGGGATATAGCTTTTTAGCATATCTACCCCTAGCACAACTTAGCTTTTTAATAAGTGTTTATGGGCTTAGTTTTGTTTTTGTTCTTCTCTCCCTATTACTATTTTCTAAAATAAAATTTAAATACTATGTTTTTGCCACAATATTGGCTCTGCAACTTGGTTTTGGCTTTTATCATGTAAATTATGGTGAGAGCAAAAGCCTTCCCACCATCTATATAGTGCAACCAAATATTGGGCAGGAACTTAAAAATTCCCCCGCAACTCATCTTGCCAATACCAATAGAGTGCTAGAAATGCTGGGTGAAATAGCCTTAAAAGATAAATCTGCCAAAATAATTATTCTGCCAGAGGCGGTTTTTCCTTATATATTAGAAGAAGAGAAAGAATTGCGAGAAAAATTAGCCAGTTATTTATCAGAAAATTCTTTTTTGGTTTTAGGTTCAACTAGGGTTGAATATCCAAAATTTTATAATGCAGTTGAAGTATTAGATTATAAAGGTAAAATAACCAATTATTATCACAAAAGAAAACTTGTTCCCTTTGGTGAATTTGTTCCTTTTAGAAAAATTTTTCCCTTTATTAACAAATTAACCCCAGGTGAGAATGATTTTTCAAGCGGTAGTGGCTTAAAAACCATTGGTTTCTATGGCATAAAAGCAACATTTTCTCCAATAATTTGTTACGAAGCCATTTTTCCCTATGAAATAATTGATAAAAATAACCCTCCTGATTTTA
>JBKCHH010000033.1:0-11052 GCA_046302855.1 Alphaproteobacteria bacterium | reverse complement strand
ATTTTATACTAATTTAATACTAATTTTAATTACGGGCTATGTCAGCATTATTTTCAGAAAAGATTGTTCCCATTTCCATAGAAACTGAGATGAAGAATTCCTACCTAGATTACGCTATGAGCGTAATTGTAAGTAGGGCGTTACCAGATGTAAGGGATGGCTTAAAGCCAGTTCATAGAAGAATTATTTTTGCGATGAATGATACCGGTTGCCACTATAACCGCCCTTATCGCAAATCTGCTAGGATTGTGGGTGATGTAATGGGTAAATACCATCCACACGGTGATTCTGCTATTTATGATTCGCTAGTTAGAATGGCACAGGATTTCTCTATGCGTGCCCCCTTAATAGATGGGCAGGGAAACTTTGGCTCAATGGACGGAGATTCGCCAGCTGCCATGCGTTATACCGAATCTCGCATGGCAAAAATTGCCCATGAACTAATTGAAGATATAAACAAAGATACGGTTAATTTTAAAGACAACTACGATGGCTCTGAACAAGAACCAGAAGTTCTGCCAGCCAAGTTCCCAAATATTTTATTAAACGGTAGTGGCGGTATTGCAGTGGTTATGGCCACTAACATTCCCCCATATAATCTAGGTGAAGTAATAGATGGCTTAAATGCCATAATTGATAATAAAGATTTAACTGATGAAGAGCTAATTAGCTTAATCCCCGCTCCAGATTTTCCAACCGGTGGCATAATTGTTGGCAGAAGAATTCTTTACGATACCTTAGCTAAGGGGCGTGGTAGCATTATAATTCGTGGTAAGGCAGAAATTGAAGAAAATAAGCACGGCAGAGAAAGTATTATAATAACCGAAATTCCCTATCAAGTAAACAAGGCCTTGATGATAGAAAAGGTGGCAGATTTGGTAAAGGAAGGCAAAATTGAAGGTATTTCAGAAATTAGAGATGAATCAGATAAGCAAGGAATTCGCGTTGCGGTAGAGCTAAAAAAAGGGGCACAGGCAAGCGTAATATTAAATCAGCTGTATAAATTTACGCCACTACAGACATCATTTGGGGTAAATATCTTAGCCCTTGATAATGGCATGCCAAAGCAAATGGGTCTTCGCCAAGTTCTTTCCGCCTTTTTCGAATTTAGAAAGCAGGTGGTGCAAAGAAGAACCAACTTTTTGCTCCGCAAAGCAAGGGAAAAGGCTCATATATTAATTGGTTTGTATGTTGCAGTTTCTAACATTGATGAGGTTATAGCCCTAATTAAGGCTTCAAAAGATACAGCCGAAGCCAAACAAAAGCTATTATCAAAAAGCTGGAGTGGAGCCGATGTGGTTTCACTAATTGAGCTGGTGGCAGATTTCAACAATAAAATTATGGGCGGTAATTTTAAGTTTACCGAGGGTCAGGCAACCGCCATTTTAGATATGAGGTTGGCTAAACTAACTGGGCTTGAAATTGAGAAAATTAAGCAAGAACTACAAGAGCTAGCCGGTGAAATTTCTAAATATCTAGAAATTTTAGCTGATGATGAAAAAATAAAGGCAATAATAAAACAAGAACTGGCAGAAATTAAAGAAAATTTTGCTAACCCTAGAAGAACGGCAATAGAAGATAATGAGGCGGAAGATAATATCGAAAGCCTAATTCCAAAAGAAGATATGGTGGTTACCATAACCTATCGTGGCTATGTAAAACGCGTTCCCTTGGCTACCTATAGGGCGCAAAAAAGAGGTGGCAAGGGTAAAAGCGGGCTATCTATGAAGGATGAAGATTTTACAACGCAGGTAATAGTTTCTAACACCCATACTAATTTACTGTTCTTTTCAAGCCTTGGTAAGGTTTACCGCTTAAAAACCTATAAATTACCCCTTGGCAACCCACAAGCACAGGGCAGGGCATTGATAAATCTACTTCCATTACAAAATAATGAGCGGGTAAATATAGTTATTCCAATTTCAGACCAAGAATTGGGGGCGGAAGACAATCTAAACCACCTAATTTTTGCCACCAAAAAAGGCAATGTTAGAAAATCTGATGTTGCCGATTTCTTAAATGTTCCCTCAAACGGCAAGATTGCTATGAAGTTAGATGAAGATGATGCCTTAATTTCTGTTCTAAGTGCCAATGATAATAAGGATGTATTCTTAGTTTCTCGCAAAGGAAAGTGTATAAGGTTTAATGTAGAAGATTTGCGGGTTATAAAATCTAGATCATCCAGTGGCGTTATTGGTATGGTGCTAGAGGCAAAGGATGAGGTTATAGACATGGCAATATTAGATAAGGGTGAAAAAGAAGCCTCAACGCGTGATAAATACCTATCAATCCCTTACGAAGAACGCAGAAAAATTGCACTTGAGGATAACCTATTTACCCCATCTATAGATATAGACCTAAGTAAAGAGTCCATAAAAAAGCTGGCAGTAAATGAAGAATTTATTTTAAGCGTAACTGAAAATGGCTTTGGTAAAAGGTCATCAGACTATGAATACCGCCTAACTGCAAGGGGAGGCAAGGGTGTAACCAATATTTTAACCTCAGAGCGAAATGGTAGCGTAATTGCAAGTTTCCCCGTGAAGGATGAAGATGAAATAATAATGGTAACCAATGCTGGGCAAATGATAAGAACTCCTATCATTACCGTTCGCGTAGCTGGTAGAAACACGCAAGGGGTGAATTTATTCACTCTAGAAAAAGGTGAAAAGGTGGTTTCGGTTGCAAAGGTTGAAGGGTTTGAGGAAGTGGCACCTAGTTAGTTATCCCCACCTCATATATTATTGGATAACTATATTAGTGGGATAGGCTCAAGAAATTCAAGATTTTTAATATTTTTCCCCTTTGGTAAAAAGGGCTTTTGTTCTGTGCCAAAAAAGAAGTTAAGAGTCTTTTCTAGCTTTTGCTCTGTTTCCTCCAACAATTCTGGATGAATTGGTATTTTTATTTCCTCAAATTCATCTTTAAACCCTCTGTAGCCTAAAAAATCAGGGTGATAGTTTTCTTTTATAATGCCATTTTTTACTAGAATAAAAAATAAAATCTGCACCTGTGCCTTGGCGAAATTTTCGATCTCTTTTTTAGTGGGTAGAGAACCAGTTTTGTAATCAATAATAGAAAAATTAGTGCCAGAAATATTTAGGTGATCAAACCTTCCCTTAATTACAAAGTTATTTAAATTGGCTTTATATTCCTGTTCAAAGAAATTATTACCATTTAGTTTTTCTATTTTTTTTAAGATAGCAAATATTTTCTCCCGCCAAATTATTTGGGTAATTTTGGGATAATTTTCTATCATCTTTTCAATTATTTCTTGATAGTTTTTTCTCAAATAAAAAAGCTCTATCGCCTTGTGAAAAACAATACCGTAATCTTTATTCTCTGGATTAGCATTCACTTCGTTTAGTTGCCTTAAACCCAATATTTTTTCTATATAAAAGGCAAAGGGGTTAGAAAGCAAGAGGGCGATATTACTAATAGAGAGGCTTTTGGGGTAAAATTCTTGGCTTAAAATGGGAATATCTTTTTTTGTGTTTTCTGCCTCCTGCAAAGCAATAGGCTTTATTTTTAGTGGCTCAAGATTATTTGCAGATAGGTATTTTATGCCCCAAGTAGAAATTTCTGCCATTTCAAAATTTTCTTGCACTGCTCTAGTTAGAAAAAGATTTCGGGTAAAGTTGTAAGAGTGCCAATCTAAATCAGCAAAGGTTAAATGGCTAATATTTAAAATACGGTTAAGATTTAATGATTCTAATATAGATTTTCCTATCCAGGCAAAATCCTCATCATTTTCCCAAATATTTTGGTTAAGGTTGGGGATTATTATATTATCAAACTGCAGTAATCTTGCCTCTATCGGGTGTAAAAAATGCACCCCAGAATTAATATTTTGCGGCAAATTAAATTTTTTATTAAGCAGAATTTGTTTTAAGATTTTAATCTTTTCCGTATAAGAAAAATCCATATTTTTAATTGCTATAATTTCAGCAAAGAACTCTTTTATTTCATCAGAATAATTGTAGGGGAAAAGATTAATAACTGTTTGGAAAAACTCACCAATACTCAAGTTATTGGGCAAAGGCTCAGTTAAAGTTTTTATTGTTGCTTTAAATTCAGTTGATGAAATTTTATCTTCAATTTCTACTAATAATTCTTCAAATGAATTAAAAAACCTTTTGCGGATTATTTTATTTTCAACTTCACTTGCTTCATTCTTATAGCTAGAAAAATAGTCATCTTTTATGATGTTCAAAAAACTATAGAGCTTTTTGGTTGTATCATTTTCTGCTTCTAGAAATAAAAGATAGTTGTAAATTAGACCTATATAAGAGTTCTCAGTTGCATTTATACCAAAGCCAAAGTTAGTTTTTAGCCCATTTTTTTCAAGTCGTTTGTAAAGATGCAAAGCAAAGGGATAGTTGGGCGTAATAATGGCAAGGGATTTTTTTTCATCTTGATGTTGATGAATTAAATTAACTAATAATTCCACTTCTTTTGACCCATTATCGCATTCAATCATTATGGCATTAGTTGTTGCCCTATATTCTGGAAAAGATACCTTAAACAAGCCAGCCAGCCTTTGTTGAAAAAAATTGGTGCTTGAAAAATTGGCAAAGAAAAAATAACTTTTTTGGTAATCTATAAAACTAGCAATAAAATCCTTAACAAAATTATAGCTAGCATTGGTGCCAGCAAAAATTACTATTTGGTTTTCTTCCTGCAGAATTTTAGCCACTTGGTTTAAAGAAAAAATAGTTTCTTTTTCTAAGGCAAAACCATTTTTCTGTAAAAAATCTTGATATTTTTCTTGCACTGTTTTTATTAAAAATAAAACTTCGGTAGCGTGCTGGGCAAAATCATTTTCTAGAATAATTTTTTCTAGATTTTCTATTTCAGACCCCTCAAAAGCCATTTCATCTATTAGCTTGCCAATTTTTAAAGAAAAACTATATAGGTTTTCCTCCTCTATTTTTCCGCTAAAATTTTCTTTTAGAATTTCAGCAATTTTTAAAGTTTTGGTATAGGGAGAAATGGAGGGTTTTTTATCTATATTTGCAATGTCTATAATTTGATTTGCGTCGCCTAAAGAAAATATTCTTGGCAACAAAATAGCGGGCTTAGCTTTAGCTAAATAGTGGCATAGCTCTTTTTTTAAGCGATGGTTAGGGAGGAAAAAAAAGGTTTTAGAAAAGTTATTTTCGCCAATATTTTCTATATAGAATTTAGCCAGTTCTTCGCAGAAATTTTTATCAGGCGTTATGTTAAAAACCTGCATTTTATTTTTTGCCTTCCGCGGTAATTGAAACAGTTTTGGCAAAGGGACGCAGAGCCTTTGGTTTATGCACTTCGACCTTCGCCCATTTTACCTTATCTTTGGTAAGAATAATTTGCAGAATAAAATCAGTTAGTTTTTCTAGCAGTTCAAAATCCTTTTCCTTTACCTTACTTGTAATTTCTTTAGTGAGTTCGTAATAATCAAGGGCATCTTTTATACTATCAGATTTTAAAGCCTTGTCAGTTCCATATTCAATAAAGCAGTTGATAATAACTGGTTGTTTCTGCTTTTTCTCCCAAGCCCAAGCTCCAACAATTGTTTTTAGCTTTATATTTGTTATAGTAATTAGCATGGTTTTTATATTTTTTATGATTGTTTGATATAAAAACCTAAGTTATTACTAAAAGCAATTATTTACTCTATATGTCATTTAACACCTTTGGACAAAGATTTAGATTCACCACTTGGGGTGAAAGCCATGGAAAAGCAATAGGGGCAGTGATAGATGGCGTTCCACCACTTATTTCGCTTAATGAAGCCGATATCCAAGTATATCTAGATAAAAGAAAACCCGGCTCCTCAAAGTTTGTAACCCAAAGGCAAGAGGAAGATAGGGTAGAAATTCTAAGTGGAGTTTTTGAAGGCAAAACCACTGGCACGCCAATTTCCCTTATTATTTACAACCAAGATCAAAAATCTAAAGATTATGGTGATATAAAAGATAAGTTCCGCCCAGGTCACGCCGATTACACCTATTTTGCTAAATATGGTATTCGTGATTATAGGGGTGGGGGTAGAAGTTCCGCAAGGGAAACAGCCATGCGGGTAGCAAGTGGGGCGGTGGCTAGAAAGGTTTTAGATAAGTTATATCCTAAAAATAATATTAAAATTACCGGTGCCTTAATTCAAATTGGCGAACATAAAATTGATAGGAAAAATTGGCAAAACAAAGAAATTAATAATAACCCCTTTTTCTCACCCGATAAACAAATTGTGCCATTGTGGGAAGAATATTTGCTTTCCCTTAGAAAATCTGGCGATTCCGTTGGAGCAATGGTAGAAGTTGTTGTAGAAAATATGCCAGTTGGTTTGGGCGAACCCATCTATGGCAAGTTAGATGCAGATATTGCTAGCGGTTTAATGGGGATAAATGCCGTAAAATCAGTTGAAATTGGCTCCGGGATTGAATCTGCTTTCGCTAAGGGAAGTGAGGTGGCAGATGAAATGTTCTTTAAGAACAAAAAAGTGATTTTTTCTCATAATAATAATGGTGGAACGCTAGGTGGTATCTCTTCTGGGCAAAACCTAGTTGTTCGCTTTGCTATTAAACCAACCTCCTCAATTTTAAAAGAAACCCATACCATAAATGAAAAGAATAAAGAAACCACCATTCAAACTAAAGGCAGGCATGACCCCTGCGTTGGCATAAGGGCAGTTCCAGTAGGTGAAGCAATGTTGGCCTGTATTTTAGCAGACCACGCTTTAAGGCATAAATCACAAGCTTTATGACAGATACTGAACAACAAAAAATTCTAGTTCTAACACAAGGTATTTTGCAAGATGGCAGAGATTTTTATGCCTATGCATTAATTCCAGAAGATAAATATATGGAATTTGCCGTGGCAGAAAAAACGGGTAGTTATAATTTAAGTGAATTTGGCGAGATAAAAAAATATGAAATTGGCACGCAAGAACCAACAACTGAAGTAAAACAAGAGATGGAAAGGCTATATGGTGCTAAGACTAATTTTGAGGAAGAGCAGGTTAAACAATACTTAAATGAAAATTTAAAAGATGAAGCTAGTATTCCAACAAATAATAAGGCTATAAAGTTCTTAAAGCCTAAGCCCCCTGTTAAAAAACCCCCTTTTCCAAAAGCCCCCCAAAAAATAACAGGCTTGTTTAAAAAAGATAAGACCGTTAATCAATTTAATTCAGATGATGAGCCTTGGTAAATTAAAAATTAATTGTTTTTTAATCTTTTATAATTAACTCTACAAAAAACATATAGTTTGCGATGTCTAAGCTAAATATACTTGTCCCCATAAAAAGAGTAATAGATTATAATGTAAAAATAAGGGTTAAGGATGATTTAAGCGGGGTGGTTACGGATAATGTTAAAATGTCCCCCAATCCCTTTGATGAAATTGCTTTAGAAGAGGCATTACGCCTAAAAGAAAAGGGGTTCGCAGACGCAATTACTGCCATTACTATTGGTGAAAAAAAGTGTGAAGATGTTTTAAGGCAAGCCCTCGCTATGGGTGCAGATTTCGCCATTCATGTTCTTTATGATAAGCCTTTGTTTTCTTTGCAAGCCGCTAAAATATTGAAAAAAATTATTGAGGCGAAAAATTTTAATTTAGTAATTACTGGCAAACAGGCAATTGATGATGATGCTAATCAAACTGGGCAAATCTTAGCTGGTATTTTAAACTGGCCGCAGGCAACCTTTGCTTCTAAGGTGCAGGTAGAGGGCGAAACTTTACAAGTAACAAGGGAAGTTGATGGTGGCTTAGAAACTCTATCTCTTGCAATTCCAGCCGTTATTACCACCGATTTAAGGCTAAATACGCCAAGATATGTTGCCCTACCAAATATTATCAAGGCAAGAAGTAAACCTATTGAGGTAATAAACCCTGAAACTTTGCAAATAAGCTTAAATTCTCACCTAAAAATTTTAAAAACTGAAGCGCCAGTAAAAAGAAAAGCTGGCATAAAGGTAAAATCAGTTGATGAACTAATAACCATATTAAAACAGGTAATATAATGCGAAATGTAGGGATTTTTCTTATAGTGGCTTTGCTTGGTGCCGCGGTTGTCTATTATTTTAAAGAAAAAAAGCATGTGGATTTTGAAAAATCTATCCGTGCCTTGTTATTAAAAAAAGATAGCCTTGGCATAAGATGGGTTAGAAGTGAAGCTAATGTGCATTTTGCCTATATGTATGATACTTCTTTAAAAGGGAAATTCAAACTTCAATCAGACGCAGTGCGGGCAATTTGCTATGAACACAATTACAATGGGCTAGATAACTGCGAGGTTTATATTTGGGATAGGTTAGAAGATATTCCAAAACGCCTACCAATTATTCGCACTAAGGTTACAATCGGCTATTATCGTATAGAAAATGATAAGATTGTGGAAAAAAGAATAATGGAACCTGATTAATAAAAACGGATTAATTTTATGAAAATATTAATAATTGCAGAAATAGCCAACAGTAAAATTCACGATAATAGCTTAAAGGTAATTACCGCTGGCAAAAAGCTAGGTGGTGAAATTCATCTGCTGTTTTTTAAAGATGTTATTTCCAATGAGTTAATTGAACTGGCAACAAAAATTGATGGGGTGAATAAAGTAATTATTTGCAAAAACCCCGCCTTTAAAAATGAAATAGGGGAAGATGTGGTGGATTTAATTCTTCCTATAGCCTCTACCTATAACTTTATTCTAGCATCTGCCTCTTCAACGGCGAAGAACTTTATGCCAAGGCTGGCTGGTATATTAGATGTTGAAATGATTTCAGAAATTACGGAAATTATAGATTCATCCACCTTTAAAAGGCCAACCTATGCCGGTAATGCTATAGAAACGGTGCAGAGTAATCAAAATAACCAAATTATAACCGTTAGAGCCTCCAGCTTTGAAAAAACAAGTATTGGAAATAATAAAGCATCAACTCAAGAAATTCAATTTACTAAAAAATTTACTAAAACCAAGTTCGTAAGCCTTAATGAAACAAAATCAGATTCGCCAGAATTAACCTCCGCTAGAATTGTGGTAAGTGGTGGCAGGGGGGTAAAAAGTAAGGAGAATTTTAAAATAATTGAAGGTTTTGCAAAAAAATTAGGGGCTGCCGTTGGGGCAACCAGAGCAGCAGTTGATGCTGGCTTTGCACCAAATGATTATCAAGTAGGGCAAACAGGCAAAATTGTTGCTCCTGAAATCTACTTTGCCATTGGTTTAAGTGGTGCCATTCAACATTTAGCGGGAATGAAAGAAAGTAAAATAATAATTGCCATTAATACAGATGCTCAAGCTCCAATTTTTGAAATAGCCACCTATGGCTTGGTGGAAGATTTATTTAAAGCAATCCCCGAAATTGAACAGAAATTATGAAAACTCTATTAATTCTATTGTTTATTTTGTTGCCCCTTAATTTAAACGGGGCCGAAACCTTAAAAACCCCTAACTTTTTAAATCAATATATTGGCTCACCCAAAAAAGTGGGGGAAGGCAGGTTAAAGTGGATGTGGCTACATGTTTATGATGCAGGCCTATATGCAGAAAATGGTAAGTTTAATAAAAACAAGCCCTTCGCCCTGCAAATTAGGTATTTAAGGCATATAAATGGCGAAGATATTGCCAATACTTCTATAGATGAAATAAAAAGGCAGGAAAATATTAGTGATGAAAAGCTAGAAACTTGGCATAATCAAATGCTAGAAATATTTCCTGATGTAAAAAATGGCTCTGAAATTGTTGGAATTGCCACCAAGCAAGGACACAGCGTTTTTTATTTTGATAATGAAAAAATTGGCGAAATAAAAGATAAAGGCTTCACAAGATTATTTTTTAATATTTGGCTTGGTGAAAAAACTAAAAAACCAACTCTAAAAAACAATCTTTTGAGGAATAATTAATTGCTTTAATACACTATTATTTTTTAACCTTTTAGGAATTTCTAGCTGTAGAGAAACCCAAGCGTAAATATCATCATCTTGCTCTTGTAGAATCTGTTCAAACTCATCTAATTGCCTATTATCAAAATTAGTAAGATTAGTTTTAGCAAAATTGCCCAAAATCTTATCAGTTTCTCTGTTTCCCCTATACCAGCTTTGATAAAGCAATTTCTTTATTCTTATTTCCCTATTCATAAAAAACTCTCATATGGCTTGAGTAATTATTTTATAGCACTATATAGAAGGCTCTTGAAATCTTTAAGCAAAAAAAACTACAATGGCATTTGATAAGTTTAAAGAAGAATGTGGCGTTTTTGCAGTATCTAATAATAATGATGCTTCTGCCCTTACAGCCTTGGGTCTTCACGCCCTGCAACATAGGGGGCAAGAGGCTTGTGGAATAGTATCTTTTGATGGCGAAACCTTTCATAAGCACCTAGCCTATGGCAAGGTGGGAGATAATTTTTCTTCTAAAGAAGTTATTGATAAGCTACGCGGCAGTTTTGCTATAGGGCATAACCGCTATTCTACCAGTGGTGATAAAAATGGCGTAAACAATATTCAGCCTATTTTTGCCGAAACCTCTAAGGGCAAAATTGCCATAGCCCACAATGGAAATTTAGTAAATGCTAATGATTTGCGTCAAAAGCTAGTAAATGAGGGCAGTATCTTTTCTACCTCTATGGATTCAGAAGTTATTATCCACCTAATTGCTACTTCTCACAAAAAAGATTTTTATTCCTCCCTAATTGAAGCTTTGGATCAAATAAAAGGTGGCTTTTCGCTAGTTGGTATATCTGAAAATGAAATTATTGGTTTGCGAGACCCGCTTGGCATTCGCCCACTAGTTCTTGGCAAACTAAAAGATTCATTCGTTTTAACTTCAGAAACTGTCGCCCTAGATATAATAGGGGCAAAGTATGTAAGGGAAGTAAAACCGGGTGAAATTATTAGAATCACTAGCGATGGCAAGCTAGAGAGCAAAATTTATAGTGATAGTAAAAAAGAAAAGTTCTGCATTTTTGAATATGTCTATTTTGCAAGGCCAGATAGCTTTTTTGCTGAAAAATCTGTCTATAATTTAAGAAAAGAAATGGGCAGGCAACTTGCAAAACTATGTGAAGCAGAGGTAGATAT
>JBKCHH010000032.1:0-7787 GCA_046302855.1 Alphaproteobacteria bacterium | reverse complement strand
TGCTAGAAAGGTTAGATGATGCCAAAACCACTAAAATTCCAACCCTTAAAATGAAGGCACTGGCTAGTAATGGCACAGAATATAAGGCAACGGCTATTAATGAGGTTTTTTTGTATCGGAGTAATGCAAGGGCAAGCTATTTAAAAATTGAAGTAGATGGGGTGGTAAAGATTCCAGAAATGATTTGTGATGGGGCTTTGGTGGCGACCCCTGCTGGTTCTAGTGCTTATAATTTATCTGTTGGTGGAACAATTTTGCCACTAAATACCGATTTGCTTGCCCTTACCCCAATTTCTCCTTTTCGCCCAAGAAGATGGCGTGGAGCCTTGCTTCCAAATGATGCTATAATAAAATTTACTGTGTTGGATACAGAAAAACGCCCAGTTAATGCAGTGGCAGATTTTAATCAATTCAATAATATAAAAGAGGTTGAAATTAGAATAGATAAGTCTAATCACTTAAAAATACTTTTTGACCCCGGGCATTCTTTAGAAGAGCGGATATTAAGAGAACAATTTATTCAGTAGATTATGGAACTATATACTTATGATCATTGCCCATATTGTGTAAAGGCAAGAATGATTTTTGGCATAAAAAACGTTCCCTTTGAAAATGTAATTTTGCAAAATGATGATGAAAAAACTCCATTTTCTATGATAGGGGTTAAACAAGTTCCCATTTTAAAAACCAACAATGGCAGGTTTTTACCAGAAAGTATGGATATTGTTCACTATGTTGATAATCGCTTTGGTAGAAAAGAAATTGATGATAATTTAAAAAACGAAGAGCTAAATGTGTGGTTAGAAGAAACAAAGGAATATCTCTACAGGCTTTGTATGCCTCGTTGGATAAAGGCAGATTTTGAAGAATTTAGAACATTTGGAGCAAAGCACTATTTCACTAAAAAGAAGGAGCATATGATTGGCTCTTTTGAAGCAAACCTTGCCGATTCAGCAATTCACATAGAAAAAGCTAATAAACATCTAGAAAAATTAGAGCTTATATTAAAAAAAGCAAATGAAGCGAAGCCAAAGCCAAATTTGTATGTAAATACTGGCTTGTCTAATGATGATTTTCATCTATTCGCCGTTTTGCGTAGTCTTTCAATAGTGGCTGGTTTAAAATATCCAGAAACTGTGAATAGGTATCGCACAGATATGTCTGCCAATAGCAATGTTAATTTAAATGACGATATTGCGATTTAGTTATTTTTTACCCCTGCCTGATAATTTTTTCTAATTTACCAGCAACTTCTACAATTTGATTTTTATCTTCGCCCTCTACCATTATTCTAATTAACGGCTCGGTGCCAGATTTTCTAATTAGAACCCTTCCGCTAGTTAGTTCTTTTTCTACTTTTAAAATTGCGTTTTTTATCTCTTGCCTATCTAAATCTATATTTTTTTCTAGCTTAACATTCTTTAAAATTTGCGGAAAGGGTTTCAGGGGGCGTAAAACTAAAGAGGCTTTCTTTGTGGAAGAAACTAAAACGGAGAGAATTTGTAAAGATGCCACCAAGCCATCACCTGTAGTTAAGTAATCATTAAAAATTATATGCCCACTTTGCTCGCCACCTAAATTGCATTTTTCTTCTAGCATTTTTTCTATCACATACCTATCACCCACCTGTGTGCGATGCAGGGTAATGCCCTGTTTTTTTAAGAATTCCTCCAAAGCTAGGTTAGACATTACAGTGGCAACAACCGCGTTTTTCTTTAGTAAACCCTCTTTTTTCCAGTAGCTGGCAATTGTTGCTAGAATTTGATCACCATCTATTTCGCCACCATTTTCATCTACTATTATTAGCCTATCTGCATCACCATCTAAGGCAATTCCAATATCGCACTTCTGTTCAATAACTATTTTTTTTAAAAGGGCTACATCAGTTGAGCCACATTTATCATTAATATTTAGTCCGTTTGGATCTACACCCACCTCTACAATTTCAGCCCCTAGTTCCCACAAAACCGTTGGGGCAATTTTGTAAGAGGCTCCATTGGCACAGTCTATGGCAATTTTTAAGCCATCAAGAGAGATGTTTTTGGGAAGAGTATTTTTTACATATTCAATATACCTGCCACTTGCATCTTCTAACCTTTTTGCCCTACCTATATGGGCGGAATCAGCTAATTTTGCGGTTAAAAAGCCATCTTCAATTTCACTATGAACCAGTTTTTCAATTTCAGTTTGCACCTTATCTGATAGCTTAAAGCCCCTTTTATCAAAAAACTTTATGCCATTATCGTAATATGGATTGTGGGAGGCTGAAATCATAACGCCTAAATCTGCCCTAAATGCCTTAGTTATCATAGAAACAGCCGGCGTTGGCATGGGGCCAACCAAAACCACATCCATCCCCATCGCTAAAAAGCCAGAGGTTAATGCCTGCTCTATCATATAGCCAGAAAGGCGAGTATCTTTTCCAATTACTACCTTGTGCCTATGTTCGCCCTTTAAAAAGTAATGACCAACCGCCATGCCAATTACCTGCAAGGTTCTAGGATCAATAGGAAAGCTATTTGCCTTGCCCCTTATTCCATCTGTGCCGAATAACTTTCTCATAGGTTTTTTATGATTTAATGCCTGCAACCGCCACCACATTCTAGATGTTCTGCCTCTTCATCTGGCTCATTACTAATTTTACTTAAAAAATCTTCCATAGAAAATTCTTGTTTTGGCGAGCCTTCTATTTCAATCCCTAGTTTATTTAGCAGATTTAAATCTTGGTTCTTTTCTGGATTTTTGGTGGTAAGGAGTTTTTCGCCATAAAAGATAGAATTAGCTCCGCACAAAAAAGCTAGTGCTTGTGTTTCCTCGCTCATTTCCTCCCTTCCAGCAGAAAGGCGGATGTAAGATTTTGGCATTAGAATTCTTGCCACGGCTATGGTTCTAATAAATTCAAAAATATCTAACCTTGCTTGGTTTTCAAGAGGAGTTCCCTTAACCGCCACCAGCATGTTTATTGGCACAGATTCAGGCTGTTTTGGCAGGTTAGCAAGGGTTTGAAGCATAGAGATTCTATCCTCCCTTGCCTCACCCATTCCTAAAATTCCACCACAGCAAACCTTCATTCCAGCCTTTCGCACATTTTCTAGCGTATCTAGCCTATCATCATAGGTTCTAGTGGTAATAATTTCTGAATAGAATTCTTTAGAGGTATCTAGATTATGATTATAATAATCTAGCCCAGAATCAGATAGCTTTTGTGCTTGATTTTGCGTTAGCATGCCAAGGGTCATGCAGGTTTCTAGCCCAAGCCCCTTAATTTCAACTATTACTTGGGATAGCTTTTCAATATCCTTATCTTTTGGGGAACGCCAAGCGCCACCCATACAGAATCTGGTTGCCCCATTTTCCTTTGCCTTTTTAGCAAATTCAACTATTTTGTGCGAATCTATTAGCTTATCTGCCTTTAAACCAGTATTATACTTGGCGGATTGTGGGCAGTATTTGCAATCCTCTGCACAGCCACCAGTTTTAATACTAAGCAGGGTTGATGCCTGCACTTGATTAGGATTAAAAAATTGCCTGTGGGTCTGCTGGGCTTTAAAAACTAAATCATTGAAACTTAAAAGAAATAATGCTTCAATCTCTTGTTTGTGCCAATTATTACGAACTTTCATTATGATACTAGACGAAATTATAAATAGGCAATTAGCAGAAATTAATCAAAAAGGAAAGTTAAGAATTTTAAAAACCCTTCCAGCTTCAGTTATAAATTTTGGGAGTAATGATTATTTGGGTTTTGCTAGTAATAAAAAAGTTATTAAGGCAGCTAAACTTGCCTTAAAAGAATGTGGGCTGGGAGCAACTTCTTCTAGGCTAGTGGCTGGAAATCATAGATATTATCAGGTTTTAGAAAAGCTATTGGCAGAAAATAAAGGCTATGAAAAAGCATTGGTTTTTGGTAGTGGCTATTTGGCAAATATTGGACTTCTTCAAGCAATAGCAAGCAAGGGAGATTTAATTTTGGCAGATAAACTTGCTCATAATTGCTTAATAAATGGGGCGAAATTGTCTAATGCCGAGCTAAAAAGATTTCCGCATAATAACTATGAACAGCTGGAGGAAATCTTAGCAAAATATCGGAGTGATTTTAATAACTGCTTTATAATAAGTGAGAGTATTTTTTCTATGGATGGCGATAGGGCAGATATTGCACAAATTAACCTATTAGCCAAAAAATATAGGGCAGTAAGTATAATAGATGATGCTCACAGCTGTTTTGCCCCCTTAAAAGATAAGCCTGACATTTTAACTGGAACATTATCAAAAGCACTTGGCTCATATGGTGGTTATATCTGTGCTAATAAAAATGTGATTGATTTACTTATAAATAAGGCAGGGAGCTTAATTTTTTCTACCGCCCTGCCACCATCTGTTATTGCAGGGGCGATAGAGGCATTAAACATAATAAACCAAAACTCTAATATTTCATTTAAACCACTTGAAATGGCTAGTTATTTTTGCGAGCTTATGGGTATGCCACAACCACAAAGCCAAATTGTTCCACTTATAATTGGGGATAATAAAAAAACTCTCACTATGGCAGAAAAACTACTAGAAATGGGATATTTTGTGCCAGCCATCCGCCCCCCCACCGTGCTAGAAAATACCGCAAGGCTAAGATTTAGCTTTTCAAGCCAACACAAGAAAAAAGATGTTGAAGGGCTTACCAAAGCTGTTATTGCAATGAGGAAATTATATAATCTATGAAAACAAATTTTGGCTTCAAAAAAGTAGATTTTGCAGAAAAGGCAAGGCTGGTGAATGATGTTTTTTCCTCCGTTTCCGCTAAGTATGATGTTATGAATGATGTTATGAGCTTAGGGGTGCAAAGGTTATGGAAGAAAAAATTTGTGGAAGGGCTTGATATAAAAAATGATGATAAGGTTCTAGATTTGGCCTCTGGCACAGGTGATATTGCCTTTGCCATAAGAAAAAATTATCCCTATAGCCATATTATTGTAAGTGATGTAAATGAAGATATGCTAAATATAGCCAAAGAAAAGGCGTTGGAAAAGGGTCTGTATCAAAATCTTGAATTTAAAATTATTAATGCCGAAAAAATCCCCCTAAAGGATGAAAGTTTAGATTTGGCAACCATCTCTTTTGGTATAAGAAATGTGGCAAATATTCCGCAAGCATTACAAGAGGTTAATCGTGTTCTAAAGGCTGGTGGCAAGTTCTATATAATGGAATTTAGCAAAATGCTTGAGGGTGAGGAGGGCTACAAGAAATACCTAGGCAAATTTTATGAGTTCTATTCAATGAACATCTTGCCAAAACTAGGCAAGGTAATTGCTAAAGATGAGGATTCTTATAGGTATCTAGCAGAAAGTATTAAAACCTTCCCCGATGCAGAGGAATTTAAAACAATGCTAGAAGAGGCTGGCTTTCACAATGTTTCTTACGAAAAACTAATAGGCGAAGGCGTGGCAATACATAGGGCAGAGAAAGCGGCGGAGAAAGATGAATAAAAAATTTTTATCAAAAGCAAAAAAACTAATTAGAGAGGCTTTTTTAATGCGTAATGAAGATTTACATTTGGCAAGGCTGGCTAAAAAAAGAGATGTAAAAAATGCAAAAAGAATAAAGCACGAAGATGTCTGGCAATCAAAAAAATTTTTAAGTTTATGAAAAATAGTTTTGAATACACCGCCGAACAAAGGCTTAGGCTAGATGTATTTTTGCATCAACAATTGCCATTATATTCAAGGGAGGCTTTGAAGAATCAAATAAAAAATGGTTCTGTTTTGGTAAATAACAAGCAAATTTTAAAGCCAAACCATCTGGTAAATGAAAATGATGTGGTTTCTATTCAAATAGAGGCAATAAAAAAGCAAGATTATCTTACCCCAAAAGAAATTCCTCTAACTATTGTTTATGAGGATGATGATTTGGTGATAATAGATAAGCAAGCAGGCATTGCAACTCATCCCGGAACTGGAGAGGCAATAAATACCATAGCCAATGCTGCAAAATTTCATTTTGGAAAAAATCTCTCTAAGTCAGAGGATGCAATTCGCCCCGGCATTGTTCATAGGTTAGATAAAGATACTAGCGGGCTAATGGTAATTGCCAAAAATGATTATTCGCATAATTTACTTAGCCAGCAGATAAAAGAAAGAACTCTTACCAGAAAATACACTGCCATTATTTGGGGGGTGATGAATAGCCCCTTTGGCACAATTTCTACCTTAGTAAACCGCTCCAATATTGATCACACTAAAATGATGGTAAGCCAAAAGGATGGAAAGCCAGCCATTACTCATTACAAGGTTATAAAAAAAAGTAAGCTAGATATTGCCTCTATGGTAGAATGTAAGCTAGAAACGGGCAGAACTCATCAAATAAGAATTCACATGGCATATTACAAGCACCCGCTAATTGGTGATACTATTTATGGCAAGGGCTTTAATCCAAAAAATTTAAAAGAGCTAAGTGAGGCTGAACAAAAACTATTAAAATCCCTAAAAAGGCAGGCCTTACATTCAAGTTATATGAAACTAGTTCACCCAGTAAGTGGTAAAGAGCTAGAGTTTTTTAGCCCCATAGAAACTTCCCCCAATGCCTATGATATATGGCATTTAGCTAGAAATTTCTTTTAGGGGCATTTTTTTTAAATTCGTGCTTGATAATTATAAACTTGAGGAGTAATTCTTGAGTTATAAATTAATACTTAACCTTTTATAATGTGGGTAGGGAAGGTATGTCCCAAGAAAAAAATAAATTAAGGGGAGATTCCAAGTTGGATTCTACAAAAACATCCTCAACCATCCCAGAAGAATTAATAAAGGGGGGAAAAAAGAAAAAAAACTCTAAGAAGGAAGATGTAAATGAAAAGCCAAAAAGAATAATTAAGCTAGAGGATAATAAAACCATAGGGGAATTTTTAACTGCTCTTAGAAAACAAAAAGGCTCATCTATAGAAGAGGCAAATAGAACGCTAAAAATTAACCGCACCTACCTGCGTGCCTTAGAGGAAGACCAGTTGGATGTTCTACCAGGTGGCGTATATAATGAATCATACATTAGGGAATATACTAAATATTTAGGCGGTGATTACAAAAAGGCGTTAGATATTTACTTTGTTCAAACCAAAAAGGCAGATTTAGCACAGGATGAAGTTCCTGAAGTTAATGTGGTTAAAGAAGTAAAGGTGGAGGTAGAAAGGGACAATAAAAAATATCTAAAAAAACGCCCGAATGCTATAACTTTAGTTGCTTCACTCGCAGTAGTATCTGTGCTTTTTTATTTTTCTACCCAGTTTAATTCAAACATTTTTAAGTTTCAAAAAAAGGTGGACGGCATAATAAATGTTAAAGAAAGTAATATTGATGCTTATGTAACCTTTTCTATGTTGGCTAGAGATTTTGCTGCTGTGAAGCTGTTGGATGATCAAGGTAAAAAAGTAGCTGATTATAAATTAAAACCGGGGGAAGTGCAAACTGTAGATTTTGATGCTGATAAGAACTATGTAATTTATAGTAGAGATGCTCAAAAATTAGAGTTTTTCGTAAATGGAGAAACCTTTAACCTGTTTCAAAAGCTAGAAGATAAGTTTGGTGGAAAGCTTATCTCAGCAGATAAGGTTAATAATTTAGTTCTTTCTGGCGAATAGTTTTGTATTCATAAAAATTTAGGGCGGTTAGCTCAGTTGGTTAGAGCGTTGCTTTGACATGGCAGAGGCCGGTGGTTCGAGCCCACTACCGCCCACCAAATTATAATTTTAGTTGCTTTAGTAATCTTGTGATAAGCATCTTCGCTTGCAACGTCTTTATTAC
>JBKCHH010000031.1:0-12824 GCA_046302855.1 Alphaproteobacteria bacterium | reverse complement strand
CTAAAAGCCTTAAACAAAGCCCATTTCGCCTAAAAACTATCAATAAAATTACCAATATTCATAAAATATCGCCCCCATTTTTAATAAAATCTACTAAAATTCTTTTAAAATACCCTCTACACCTTTCCAAAATTCCACCCCACCCCAAATCAACACAAAAATCAAAAACTACCCTCCAAACCACCATCACCCATATTGCGCAGAGGTCTTTAAACTGGATTGCTAAGCTATCGCTCGCAATAATGGTGAGAGCTAGTATAGCCACTTACCTAGTAAACATTTCCAAAATAGTGGATCTAAAACTCATAAAATAGTTTTAGCATAAAAACAGCTTCAGGCTTGGCTATTTGAATATTATCTGGCTCTAGCCTTAAGAGGGATGAAAGCCCCAGTTTTGTTTTTTCACTTAAATTTGAAGAATAAAACAGTTCAAAATCTTGCTCTCTACCTTGTGGCACTAAGCTTATTTTGGCATCAGTTGAAATTATATCGCCAGTTTCAGCATTAATAGAGGTAGGAAGTGAGATATTGCTACTACCCTTTATTACCCTTAAAGGGGTGGAATAGTTAAACCCTAGCTTATCATTTTCTTTTAAAGCATCAGAATAAGCAAACCCTAGCGAATAGGAATTTGAAATTATATCACTAAAAGATTTAAATATAGAATTATCGCTAGTATTCACTTGGCTTAAACCTAGTGTATAAGAGCCATAAAGGCTTAAATTATCACTTATATTATATTTACTAGAAATATTTTGGAAGTAGGTTTTGTTGTTGTCCTTTAGATTAAAAGCACCATCTGCCTTGCTACCTAAAAAGCTTGTTTGTTCATCTAACATGCCAGATTCTAAAGACACAACCCCATTAATTTTAGATGGCTTATAAGAAACAGAGTAAGAAATAGCCTTGGTTTTTGTATTATCTGGGGCATCCTTCTCACTACCTTCCGCCACTAGTAGTTTTTGCGAAATAGTATCATTGCCGTTTTGCATACTTAACCCACTTGAACTATCACTTAAGGCTAAATATGGGTTAGAAAGGCTTTTAGAGATAAGAATATTATCATCCACCACCCCATCAACCGCACTAAAATTAGCAAATTGGTTGGCTTCTAGCCCAGAAAATACACTCATACTACTCAAATCATTAAAGCTATAGCTTGCCATGAATTTATCTAGCTTGGTTTCAGTGTGTCTGGTGAATAACTCATCACCTAAAGATTTATTTTCTAGTGAATAATTAAGGGTTAAATTATCATTTAGGTTAAAGCTATTATCAAAGGGCTTTTCTGCAAAATTTTCTAATAGAGCGGATGGGTTAGAAGAAAGAGAACTTTTATTATTGGAGGCAAAATAGTTTAAAGGCACATAATAGTTCTTTTTATAACCATCTAAAAACATCATATTTAGATGGCTATTACTTAAGGCATCCCCAAAGGAAGAGTTTAGTTTTATATTGGTATTTTCAAAGCTATATCCGCTTGAAGCAAAATTGCCCGATAAGGTAACGCCCCAGCCACCAGTTGTTGGGTCGGTTGCCTTGTTTAGATTTAACAATCCATGCCCATAAATATCATCCACCCCCGCCACGCCCAAATCGGTTGCTGTTTCTAAGATTATTCTTCTAATTATTGTAGGGTCAAGATGGGGGAAGGCACCACTTAATACCGCCACCGCTCCAGTTACTGCTGGAGCCGCAAATGATGTGCCACTATCATCTGTATAGTCTAAAGTAGCACTATCTGTGCTCTTAACATTTTCACCGGGGGCGGCAATACACCAGTCTTTAGCTACGCCACATCTATTAGCAAAGGCAGAAATAGTGTTGGTGGAATTGGTGGAAGTTACTGCAATCCAAAAAGGTTTTAAATTAGAAAAATAATATGGTAAGCCCGCCTCAACACTTGGGTTGTCATGCGATTCATTGCCAGTGGCTAGAACAAATATTCTCTTGCTTGCAATATTGTTAGAAATGCCATTTGATGTATTATAAGCATTATAAAAGCCCTGGGCTATGGTAGCAGAATTATATATATTTAGGCCGGTGAATCTATGACTACCTGGCAGATTATAAAGGCTAGAAAAATTGGTTGCTACCCCATTATTTAACACTCTTTTTCTCACCCCCGCGTCAGAATAATAAACCTGCCCATCTACTATGGGGAAAGAAGAATCAAATACATCAGCTCCATCATATGGGCTTGCAGAGCTTCCTTGCACAGTTAAGTTTGGCACTTCACTTTTTTTAAAACCTACCGTATTGCCTAAACTTAGGTTAATCGCTTTAACCCCACTTACAGTGTTTACATATCTTAAATTCTCGCCAACATTAGCGGTAGTAAAGCTATCTGGTAATTTAACAGAGATTATATCTGCATCTGGTGCCACACCTTGCACGCCAACCCCATTATTTAAAGCACCAATGATTCCTGCTACAAAAGTGCCATGCCCAACTGCATCTGTTGTGCCACCCGCAAGACAGGTGCCACTTGAACAATCCCTTGATAGGGTTGTATTTACATTTGCGGTTAGGTCTGTGTGGGCAGAATTAATTCCAGAATCTATTACTGCCACCTTTATTTTGCCACCGGTTGGAGTAGTGCTAACTAGCGTTCCATCAGTATTTCTATTATAAATACTGCCGTCATAACCTCTAGCTAAGGCATTGGCAGAGTTTATAGCCACTAAACCGTAATTAGCATTATACTCTGCATCTGTAAAGCTACTTGGGTTAAGATTTTGAGGGTGTTTTATATTAAAATTTAAATCAGGTATGGTTGGCGTAGTCGGTGTGTTAGTTTTACTGCTTCCACTACTGCTAGCGGCTATTGCAACGGCACCGCCAATTACCCCTACCCCAAGTAGGGTGCTGGTTGCAACACTAGTTGGCATCCCTAGAATAGTTGAGGAGCTAGTAGGTGCAGGTGGAATAAAGTCATCACTTCTAGGTAAATTTTGGTTGGCATATTCTCTAAATTCGCGGTTATTATTATATCCTGCATATTTTAAATAATCAGAAAGTTGCTCAAAGCCACCCCTTCTTGCTACCACTGATGGAGTTTCGCTCGCATAGTTTTGTTGGTTTGGATTTGCCCCGGCTAATATTAAGTAATCAACAATTCTTCTGTTTCCATTAAAGGCAGCCACATGTAAGGCACTATTGCCATTTTCATCTACGGCATTTATAGGGAAGCCCCCCTCTATCATACTATAAAACTGATTCATATCGCCCTTAACCAATGCCTTAACAAGGGAAGGGTCGCGCACAGGCAATTCAGCCCTTGCTTCAAAAGCAAAAAGTAGAAAAAAAACAGCTATATATTTAAAAAACTTTTCCATTACCTATGGGTGCTATTTTTGTTATTATATACCACCTATAGAAAAAAACAATTTCTTTTAAACAAAGACTTTTACAAACAATCTTGCAAATGAGGAAAGTTTTGTTTATCAACTGATTAAAATTAAATAAAGTATGACAAAACCTCAAAATAAACCCCCAAAAAAACCAAATTCGCCCAATTTTTCATCAGGCCCTACCACTAAAAGACCAAAATGGAGCTTTGAAGCCATAAAAAATGCCCCGCTTGGTAGATCGCACCGGTCATCACTGGTAAAGAAGCTAATTAAAGAGGTTATAGATAGATCCAAAAAAATTCTTCACCTGCCAGAAGGCTATGTGCTTGGCATAGTGCCGGGGTCTGATACTGGCGCTTTTGAAATGGCAATGTGGAATTTACTTGGTGAAAGGGGCATTGATGCTTTGGGTTGGGAGAGTTTTGGCTTGGGCTGGCTTTCTACCATTAAGGGTGAGCTAAAACTAGGTGATGTTAGGTATATGAAGGCAGACTATGGTCAATTGCCAGATTTAAGCAAGGTAGATAGCAATAGAGACATAATCTTTACCTATAATGGCACTACTTCAGGGGTAAAGGTTCCAAACCTAGATTGGATAGATAAGAACAGAAAAGGCCTTTCAATCTGCGATGGCACTTCTGCCGTATTTGCCTTTGATATAGATTGGCATAAAATAGATGTAATGACCTATTCTTGGCAAAAGGTTTTAGGTGGTGAAGCAGCCCATGGGGTAATTATTCTAAGCCCAAAGGCAATTAAAAGGCTTGAAACCTATCTACCTGCTTGGCCAATTCCAAAGCTATTTAAGCTAACCAAAAATGGCAAGCTGATAGAGAGCATTTTTGAAGGCGATACCATCAATACCCCATCCATTATGTGTATAGAAGATGCTTTAGATGGGCTAAAATGGAGTGAAGAGTTGGGTGGCTTAAAGGGCTTAATAAAAAAATCAGAAAATAACCTTAAGGTTATAGAAAATTGGGTTGAAAAAACCCCTTGGGTAGATTTTCTGGCAGAAAGCAAGGCAGTTCGCTCTAACACCTCTGTTTGTTTAAAAATTGTGGATGATTGGTATGCGGGGCTTTCTAAAGAGGAGCAAGAGGCAAAGGCAAAAGAAATCACCAAAATTTTAGAAAGTGAAAAGGTAGCCTTTGACATAAATTCTTATCGTGATGCTCCAACTGGCCTGCGTGTATGGTGTGGTGCCACGGTTGAAGCAAAAGACTTAGAGATTTTGACTGAGTGGCTAGACTACGCCTTTTTTCAAGTTAAGGGGAAGAAGTAAGGTTTTTTTAACTTCTTAACCATTTTTTAACAATAATAGGCGATGGTTTGGTATATTTAACACAATTAACTATGCCACAAAAACTGGAAACCTTAACCTGTAAGCAGTTTTTAGATCAAAAATGCACAGAAGATGCGGGGGGGGGGGCATAATTTAAAACCATATCTTTGGTTATTGAATATTCATGGGTATGGGGATGGCTATATTATTAAATTTAGCGGTGGAACCTTTGTTTGTAATAAAGAAGAACTAGCGGGCATTATAGATATTTTAGATAGATGCAGAAGGAAGAGCTCAGTGGCTAAAATCGCTATACAGAAGATAGAACAAGAACTTACAGCAAGTATAGGTCAAAAAAATGAAGACAGAGATGACGCAAAACAAAATCCTCTGTTAAGTTTACCTGATGAAGTTTTATCAACACTAAAAATTACTACAAGCAGTGGAATAAGACAAGGGCATGCATATATTTTATCATCATCAAAGGGAAAAATTTTTTTAAAATCCCTTTACATCCAAGATTGTGTGAACAGTATTATAAGATTTTTTGAAGGTTTGCCTGATGAGAAAAAATCTATAGTAAGATTAAAAATAACGAATAATATACTTTCACTTCTTGAACTACACGACATAAAAGAAAGCACTTTAGAGTCTTTAGACCAAATCGGAATAAGGGCCGTTGATGATCGTGATAGGAGTTTAAATTTTAAGGAAGAGGGTGTGAAGCCTAGCCCATATATGAGTCCAAACAGCGCTACACTAACACCATCCAAAGAAAGATAAAATCTGGCACAGTAATTGCACTTATTTAAAGCATAATACTATATGTAGTATAAATGCTAAGATTTCTATCAATAGGTGCTTTAATTTTATCTTTCCTGCCCTTTGTTGCCAATGCGAGCAGCAAAACTAGGGTTAAGGATATTATAAATGTAGAAGGGGTTAGAGACAATTTACTTGTTGGCTATGGCCTAGTGGTTGGCTTAAATGGCACGGGGGATAAGTTAAATAACTCGCCCTTTACCGAAAAAAGTATGCAGGCATTTTTAACCAATCTTGGGTTAAATACATCAGACAAGTCTTTAAAATCTAAAAATGTGGCAGCAGTTACGGTTACAGCTACTCTTCCTGCCTTTTCTCGCAATGGTTCTAAAATAGATATAAATGTAAGCACCATGGGGGATGCTACCAGTCTGCAAGGTGGCACGCTGATTGCCACGCCTTTACTTGGGGCAGATGGCCAAATTTACGCTGTAGCGCAGGGGCAGGTTTCAACTGGCGGGTTTAAAGAAATTGGCAAGTCTGGCTCTTCTTTCAGTAAGGGTGTAAATACCAATTCTCACATAGCAAATGGTGCGATTGTAGAAAGGGAAATAGACTTTAAGCTAAATGAACTTACCTCCCTAAACATTTCCTTAAAAAACCCAGACATAGGCACAGCTACTAGGCTAGCCTTTGTGGTAAATGATTTTTATGATCAACAGGTGGCAGAAGTATTAGATCCGGGCACTATTAAAATTACTCCGCCTGAATCTTATACGGGGTTTATGTCGCTATTTTTATCTGAAGTGGAGCAACTAAAGGTGGTGCCAGATCAAGTAGCAAGAGTGATTATAGATGAATCTTCCGGCACAATTGTAATGAATGAAAATGTTCGGCTAGATACAGTTGCCATAGCACAAGGAAATTTGGTTGTTACAATAGATGAAACGCCACAAGTTTCGCAAGCCCTGCCTCTTGCTCCAGAAGGCGCACAAACAGCTGTAACGCCAAAGTCTAAAATTCAAGTAGATGAAGGCAGGGGTAGTAAAATGTCCGTTGTGAAAGAAAATGCTAACTTAAAAGACCTAGTGGATGGGCTAAATTCATTAGGGGTGGGGCCAAGGGATTTAATAACAATTTTGCAATCCATCCGTTCAGCTGGTGCTTTGCATGCAGAAATTGAGGCGAGGTAAAAAATATGGAAGTAAATGTAAATAGAATATCTGCCAATCTTGCCTTTCAAGATAACCTATTTAACAGGCTAGGTGGGCAAAAGCCAACCGATGACGCAAAAGCAAAGCAAGCGGCCAAAGAATTTGCCGGTATGTTTCTGCATCAGTTTTTAGAAATTTCGCAAGGGGAAGTTGACCCTGAAAATCCCTTTCAAGCAGGGGGTAATGAGGCAATATTTAGAAGCATGTATAATGCAGAGATAGCCAAGCAAGCAGCCGATAAGTTCATGCCAGATTTGGTAAACAAAATCTACAAGGATATTTCCGCTAAAAATGCCTACAAAAACCAACAACTAACAACCAACCAATCAACAACTTTAGGGAGCAAATATGAACATGCCAGATGACATCATTTCTATAAACACGGCAGCTAAGTTTGATTTATCCAAACTTACCTTTTCAGTAAAGGACATCTTAAAAGAAATAGAGCTTTTAAGAAGCCTAGTTGAGGAAGAAACCAACTATCTGCAAAGCGTTAATTTGCCAGAACTGCAGGCAATAGCTCCAAAGAAAGAAAAGCTAGTAAATTCAATTTCTGCCAAGCTAACCCTTATTAAAAGAAATAGGCAAATTTTAACTGATCTTGATTCATCCAGTAAGGGTGAGGTTTTAAAGGTGGAAGAAAGGCTAAATGAAACTCTAGATAAAAACTTTAAAAGCCTTTCCAAAGCCAAAAGGATGAATGAGTTGATGATTAGCATAATCGCCAAATCGGTAAAAAAGGCAATGATGGCAGAAACTGGCATTATGGATGAAAATAAAGCAAATAAAGAAACCTTTTCAATAGTTTACAACGAAAAAATTTGAGAGTAATTTATGGGTTTTGAAATAGCATTTGAAAATTTTGTAAGTGCCTTGCAGGCGGCGCAAAAACGCATTCAAAGCACCTCTAACAATGTTGCTAATGCTGGAACAGAAGGCTATACAAGAACTGAAATCTATACAGAAAATAGAGTTTTAGGCGATGTTGGGGCGGGGGTAAAAACCACCACTCCTAAAAGAATAATTGATGATCAGTTGGTTTTGGCATCCTTCCGCCAGCTATCCATTACCTCTGAAACTTCTGAAATTAATAGTGTTTTAAAAGATGTAGCTGTTTTGTTCGGCACACCCGGTAAAGATGATAACCTAAGTGCTAAGTTCGATAAGTTCTTTACCGCCATAGATGACTATAGAAGAAATCCGGGCGATGAAGGCATTCGGTTTAATCTAGTAGAATCAGTAAAAAACTTTGCTGATAATATCTCTACCCTTGCTACGCAATTAGAAGGCAAAAGGTTTGAAGTTGATAAAAAAATTGGGCAAAAATTTGATGAGCTAAATAGTTTGTTGGCAGATGGTAAGGCATTAAATGATGATATTGGTGCGGCTGATTTTAAAGGTTTAAACAAGGCGGCCTTACTTGATAAAAGGGACACTCTAATTAAAAAAATTTCAGACCTAATGGAAGTGCAGGTTTTTTATGAAGATACTGGGCAGTTTTCAGTGCAAGCCACTAGGGCTACCTTAATTGATAAAAATTTTACCTATAAAATTGATTATACCCCTGCCTTTTCTTCTGACACCTTTATTAAAGAGTTGCCACTAGATTCAGTTGAAGTTTTCGCCCTAAAAGATGGCGGAAATCAACAGATTAAAGCATTTAACACTATTGTTGAAAAGGGCGTTTCTGGAACGGTGCAACCATCTTTTGAGGGGGGCAGAATTTCAGGCCTATTTAAACTAAGGGATAAGATTATTCCAGATGTACTGGCCGAACTTGATAGTTTAGCAGAACAGCTAACCGAGCAGTTCAACAAAATCTCTAATAATGGCACTGGCTACCCACCAGCCAATAGTTTAACTGGGGTAAATTCACTTCTTAGCACCAGCACCCTTAATGCTACTGGAAAAACCATCATTGCCGTTGTTGATGATACTGGCGCACCAGTAAGAGATAGGTATGGTGACGCCCAAATTCCGCTAACTCTAGATTTAGGCAAGCTAAATAGGGGTGTTGGTGAAGGGGTAATAGATGTTCCCACAATTGTTAATGAAATTAACGAATATTATTCTGGCGAGCTACGAAAAGTAAGGGTTGGTAATTTAGATAATATTAAAATTGCTTCAACTGTAGATACTCTTACCACTAACGCAACTAGGGCAACAGGTATTTTTGAATTTGATTTAGAGGCAAGAAATCTAAGCGGATTAGATTCTAAATTAGATATACTTGGCGTTAATATAACCGATGGTGCTAATACTTTTGTAATTCCGCCAGCTACTCTAGCGGCTAGTTTTCAAACCTTTACCTTTAAACCAGGGGAAAGAACTAGAACTGACGATGTAAATTCTTTGCATACTGTGCCTATAAATTTTGATGATCCAGCATTAATTACTGCCTTTGCATTTGCTGGCGTTGCCCCGGGAACTGTTTTAGATATTCAAGTTCAAGTGCAGGTAATTGATGATGAGGGGCAGAACACTGAAACAATAACTTATCAACTAACCATTCCACCTGCCAGTACCACCCAAACGGGCTTTAGAAATCAAAGGCTAGATGTTGCCTCTATTAGTGGCGTGGAAGATGGTGTTATAAAAACCCCTATTGATAATACCTTTCCACTTGTTGCTAGTTTTGTGGATGAAAATGGCAATTTGCAAACCGACCCTACTAAAAATGGCGTATTAAAGTTGCAGTCTGGCAGAGATAACTACGGCGTTGCCATATCTGAACAAAATAGCCAAATAACTGGCACCTACGAAGATGGCACTTTGAAAAAAAGAACCAGAGGCTTTTCGCACTTTTTTGGCCTAAACGATGTGTTTGAGACCTCATCTGTAAAAAAGAATTCTGCCCTTGAATTCAAGCTACAGGATAGAATTAAAGAATCACCGGGTCTTTTCCCAACTTCAGTTCTTACCCGTTCCATACAATCTAATGTTCCAAATGCTCTACCGGTATGGACCTATGATGTGGGTGAAGGCAATACCGATAATGCTAAGGCATTTAGTGCTTTAAAATTTATCGCCTTTGCCTTTGCGCAATCTGGCAGTGCCGCACAGTATAATTCTACCTTAGGGCAGTATTCGGCAGATATAATTTCGCGTTTTTCAACTACCTCTAACAACTATATAGATGCAAATGCTAGCGAAGATACCCTGCTTAAAAGCATTGATGAAAGGCGTTCATCCATAGAATCGGTAAATATAGATGATGAACTGGCGAAGCTACTTTTATATCAAAACCTTTACTCGGCTGCCTCGCGTGGGATTTCAATTGTGAATTCTATGTTTGGCGAACTAATTAACATTCTCAAATAATAAGAGGTAAAATATGGGCTTAAACATAAATGCAAATAGAATCGGCTCTAACTATTTAATTAACTCTACTACTGATGGTTTTTTAAACCTACAAAGAGAGGGGGCAAAGGTTAATGACCAAGTTTCAACCGGTTTGCTTTTCAAAAACTTTACAGAACAGGGAACGGCATCCGTTGCCTTTTTATCGGTAAAAAGTGAAATTACTAGGAATGAAACCTTTATTAAAAGCTCATCTGATGCAATTTCTAGAATAAAAGAGTCAAATGGTATAATTGAAAGCATTAAAGGGATGTTAGTAGATTTAGATGCCGAACTGCTTACCATCAAAAACTCTAACAATCCGCAAATTGTAGATTTAACCAGCACTTCTAAAGATAAGCTAAACCAGCTTTCTTCCCTTCTTAACCATAAGTTTAATGGGGTTGCCCTTTTTGCAGGGGGAAAAACGGATCAAAATGCCGTTGATGACCTTACCGCCTCATCCAATGTGGTTGGTACTAAGGCAACCAACAGCTATTATAAGGGGGATGACTATATAGAAAAGGTTGGTGCCAGCCAATTCTTAACCGTAGAGGTAGGAATTACGGGCGATAACCCAGCCTTTCAAAATGCCATTGCCGCCTTGCATACAGCAATTTCTTATCACGGTAGTGGGGCAGAGGCTGATTTTGATTTAGCAAGGGGCTTTATTAAAACTGCCCAAGAAAATTTGGGCAAAATAACCGCCAGCTATTCCGCCAAAAAAGATATACTAGAGGCATCTAATTCTGATTTGGAAGATTTAAATAAAAACCTTCTTCCCTTTGCGAAAGACAATTCTGAAACCGATCTTGTAAAAGCGAGTGTAAAAGTTCAGCAGATACAAACGCAGTTGCAAGCAAGTTTTCAGGTTTTTGGTGTGCTAGCGAAACTAAAGTTGAGTGATTACCTATAAACTAACTTAACCCCCAACCATAAAAAGGAGACCTTTTATGAAACAAAACCCTAGCCTACAAGAAAATATAGCAGATTTATCTGCTATAAATAACCAAGTTCTGCAAGAAACTCGTGAAGATCTTGAAAATAATCAAGGTGTTTACACAGTAAAAAGCAACTTTGGTGATTTGCAAGTTAATCCGCAAAACAAAATCCATTTTCCAAATGGCTTAATTGGAATGAAATATGTGCAGAACTTTAGTGCCTGCGAAATTTCTCTTCCCAATATGGAGCTATTTAGAATTTTGCAATGTTTGGATAATAACTATATTTCATTTTTAACCTTGCCGGTTGATCCTTCCAAAACTAGCTATTACACTAAGGAAGAATTGGCAGAAGTGGCAAAATCTTATGAAATAGAAGTTAATGATTTGGTTTTAGTGCTTATTGCCTCTTTCAATAAAAATGAAAAAGACAAGGTAACCTTTAACGCCAAGGCACCAATATTTATTGATACTGCTAAAAAACTTGCCTACCAATGTATTTTAGATAGTCATAAATATAAACTAAACGAAACGCTAAATAACCTGTTTGCTTAAATTTAAGAAATCTATACCCCATAGGTAATGGGGTTTGGTTCTTTAGTCATGGCTGTTTAAACTTGATGAGTATTTTTCTTGGTTTTTGTTTTTATAAATCCTTTATGGTTTTAGCCTTCTTTAGCTTGTCAATATTTGTATATCTTATTCCCTGCATATAACCTTTTGGGGCATTGCCATATTCTATGTGAGCAATCTCTTTAGCTTTTTCACTAAAAATAAGTTTGTACTTTCCACCATCTCCATAAGGTTCTATGGCTTTTACTGGAGCAATATGCGTTATAGCTGAAATTGGAGCCGTTCTATACGCGGCAATAAATTTTATCTTATCTAATTTACCGCCACCTATTCTAATAGCATACCAACTATCTTCACCTAAAAACGCTTTATTAAATCCATATTCTTGTGCAGGAACTACAACTGTATCAATATAATTTTCTGAAGTTTTATAAGAGGCCTGAATATCGTTTATATCTGCTTTTGGTGTAGCAACTGGCTTAATTTCTTCAAATGCCCTTACATTTACAAGTGGTAAAATTTGCAAAATTTCTTTTAAAAAACCCTGACAATCTGCTTTTTCAGATTCCGACAAAGATGGCTCTTGCGGGGAAGTACTATTTTCTAAATGACATCTTTTTTCTTTCTTTGCTTTTTCAACCAGTGCATATTCAAGCCATGTTACATGAGCCCTATTAAGCCCTGTGCTACCAGAAACAAATACAATTGCCCAATCCCAAAAATCTTTTTGTTTATGATGATTTTCTAATCTGTCTATAAGAACATCGGTTTGACCAATATAAATTGCTGGTAAATCATCTTCTTCTGTATAACCAATTAGCAAATAAATTCCTGCCTTGCTAAATTCTATACGCCTTTTAATTTCTCCCCATTTACTTCTTGGAAATGCAACTCCAACCCCTGTCCAATTCATACGATCAATAATACGAAGTCCTTCAGGATCGCCATCTGGCACAAAAATTCTAATAGTATATGGATCTAACTTCATAAAAAACTATCTACATAATATTAAAGTTTTGTCAAACTGGTTAATTTATACCCCCGCACACGCTACATTCCCCGTCTTTTTTAATAACCATATTCTTGGTGCTATTTTGTAGCATATCGTAATAAAAGAAATTTTCTCCTCTAGCAGGGTTTAAGCCAATAATTTCTTTAATGGTAAATGATGCCTGCATAAGCCCCGCCAAGCCAGCCGTGGGGGAAAAGATGCCATTTTGTTCGCAGTTTTGTAAGAAGGTATCTTTATAAGAAAGGTTTGGATAAAGGCAGTTATAGCAACCAGTGTTTTTTTGATAGCGGAAAATATAAATATGGGCTCTAAACCTCTCACAAGAGGCAGAAATAAGGGTTTTTT
>JBKCHH010000030.1:0-7454 GCA_046302855.1 Alphaproteobacteria bacterium | reverse complement strand
AAAATTAGTGGAATTAAGCCCTTGCCGGCATCAAAAATAAAGGTAAGTGAGCCACGCCAAAAGCCACCCACACGGAACATATTGGTTGCACCAATATTGCCAGAGCCCTGCTTTCTAACATCACCCACGCCTGTTAGTTTTCCTATAATTAGCCCAAATGGAATGGTGCCAAACAGATAAGAAATTACTAAAAAATGATATAGATATAGGGTGTCGAACATATGGGTTTTTTATTAATAAATTCAAACTTACCCATTATTTTTTAACAATCAACTCTCCATCTTCTAGGTTTATTATTCTATCTGCTATGTCTAAAATTCTATAATCATGGGTAACAAGTAAAATTGTAGTTTGTTGTTTTCTGGCAAGATCAGTTAAAATGTGAACAGCATCTTGCCCGCTTTTTTTATCTAAAGAAGCCGTTGGTTCATCTGCTAAAATAATTTTTGGTTTGGCAACTAATGCCCTTGCTATAGATACCCTTTGTTTTTGCCCGGTTGAAAGACTTTCTGGTTTATAATTTATTCTATCACCCAGTCCTACAGAAGTTAAAATTTCACTTGCTAGAAAATTTCTTTTTGTTTCATCAAAACCTTGCCTAAATTCAAGTGCCATACAAACATTCTGCAAAGCATTTAAACTTTTTAAAAGATTATGTTGTTGAAAAATATAGCCGATATTTCTTCTTGTAAGAGTTCTTTCTTTTTCACTTGAACCAACTAGTTCTTGCCCTAATATTTTAACACTACCTTCACTTGCTCCTCTTAAAGCACCTATGATAGTAAGGAGGGTGGTTTTGCCAGAGCCAGAAGGGCCGGTAATAATAACAATTTCTCCTTTATTTAAAGTTAGGTTAATAGATTTTAATATTGTTCTTTTTAGCTCGCCTGTGCCAAAAGAAAAATTTAAATTTTGAACATCAATAACACTATTCATAACATTTCGGCGGGGTTGGCTGCTTTTAATTTTTTCATAGCTATTAGCCCTGCTAAAATGCACATTCCAAGAATAATAGAAAATACTATTAGTATTTTACTAATGGGTAATGGCATAAGAATATAGATTATACTTTCAGTTAAATTATAAAGCAAACTTGCAATCAATAGACCCGGCAGAAAACCAAGTAATGCCAGAATTAAAGATGATGCAAAAACCACCAAACTTAAATAATTATTACTGTATCCAATGGCTTTTAAGGTAGCGTATTCTTGTAGGTTATTGGTTATATCTGTAAAAAGAATTTGATAAACTATAACCATTCCAACAACCAAACCCATAACCATACCAAAACCAAATATAAAACCAATAGGAGTCTTTTCTCCCCAATATTGTTTTTCGAAATCGGCTAATTCAGCTTGAGTTAAAACAAGCAAATCTTCATCTAAAATAGATATTAATTGCTGTTTTACAGTATTTATATCGCTACCTTTTTTTAAAGTAATTACACCATAATCTACTTGATCTATATTTCTATTTGGAAAAATTCGCTGAAAGTTTTGCTCGCTAGTAAAAACATTACCATCTGATGCAAAGTTAGCACCTAGTTTAAATGTGCCCACTATCTCTATTTTTCTATCATTTACCTCGCTATAAACTCTATCAATACCAAGCATTTGTTTTATTGGTCCAAAATCTGGCGTAGAAAGCTCATCAAAAATTACCGTATTTTCTTTTTTTAATAAATCTTTACTGGCAACTATTGCAGGGTTAGAAAAAAGTTCTTTATCTGGATCGTAACCAAATAACAGTAGCGACCTTTTGATATTATTTTCTGGATTTTTCCACTTGGCAAAATTTACATAAAGGGGGGTTGCATCTAACACGGCATCATTTCCTAGTGTCCTAAATACTTGTGTGCGAGAAAAGCTAATGGTTTGATACATAGCTTCTGTTTGCTTATGCAGTATATATAAATCACCCTTCATAGCCCTTGGAAGGATGGTAGTGCTAGCAAATAAAGAATCTCTAAAGCCAAGTTGCATAAAAAGCAAAACACAGGAAAATAAAACGCCAAGCGTTGCGGCAACTAGCTTTGCCCTTTCGTGAATCATTTGCCGCCAAGCAAGCCTTAGGGCAAAAAAGAATTGTTTATAAATGATCATTAATAAACCTAACCTCCACCTTCATAAAAAGTAGATGTTTAAATTTTTCGCTGTCTTGCCCATTCAAATCTATTCTAACTTCAACCGTCCTGTTATCTCTATCTGCTAGTGGATCTGTATTATTTATATCATTTTTAAAAACTTGATAGCCAATTTGATTAACCTTTCCCTTAAAGGTTTTATTAAAACCCGGAACCGTTATTTCACATTCTTGGTTAATACTAATTTTGGGAATATCTCTTTCATATACTTCTGCCACTACCTCTAGTTTGGAGAGATCTGCTATTTCTACGATACCATTATCACCAACCCTTTCGCCAGCACGAGCATTTATTTTTATTACGGTTGCATCTATGGGGGAAATAAGGGAAGCCTGTTTTAGTTCTTCTTCCGCTAAAAAAAGCCTTGCTTTAGCTGCAATAATTTCTGCTTTTATTGAGCTATCATTGGTTTTATTTCCTTTAAGGGCCAGCTCGTATTTTTCAAAATCAGATTTAGCAATTGCCTTCTTATCAAATAATGCTTTAGCTCTTTTGAATTCTTTATCAGAAAATTCTAACTGATTGCTATTATTTTCGAGCTTGGCTTCTAGAATTGAAACTTCTGCTTCTGCCACATCTAGCTTTGCTTTCTTGCGATTATAATCACTAAAAATAGCAACAGCTTCACCCTTTTGTACATCTTGACCCTCTAACACCAATATACTTTCTATTCTAACGCCTTCAGGACCTACATCGTGTGATAGTTTAATAACTCTTGATTGTGGCTCAATTCTACCCAAGGCACCAACACCTAAAGTTTTTGGTACCGTAATTTTAACCTGTTTCTTTTCCTGATTATTATTTTTTACTATAAAAAAAGCTAATGCTAGCCCAGCCAAAGTAAAAACCCAATATTTGTATTTAGGTATCGCCATTCTATTAATATATTTTATAAATATACTTTTATAGTATAATGTCCCAAAAATAATCTACCAATAGTATTTATAAAAAACCTATACAATATATCTTGATAAAATTGTTTGGTTAAGCTAGTTTACTTTTTCAACCAATTCATGTAGAATATTTTTATGACTCTACTTAAAGCAAAACCCATTTATAAACCATTTGATTACCCTTGGGCTTATGAGGCTTGGCTTCAGCAACAAAGAATCCACTGGCTTCCAGAAGAGGTTCCAATGGGGGATGATGTAAAAGATTGGAAATATAATATAACGGAGAGCGAAAAGTATCTACTAACGCAAATTTTCCGCTTTTTTACTCAGGCAGATATTGAGGTAAATAACTGCTACATGAAGCACTATTCAAGAATATTTCAGCCAACTGAAGTGCAAATGATGCTGGCTAGCTTTTCTAATATGGAAACTATCCACATTGCCGCTTACTCGCACCTTATAGATACCCTTGGTATGCCAGAAATTACCTATATGGAATTTCTGCAGTATAAGGAAATGAAGGATAAATATGACTATATGCAACAGTTTAATGTTGATTCAAAAATAGACATAGCAACTACTCTTGCTGCCTTTGGGGCATTCACGGAAGGATTGCAGCTGTTCGCTAGTTTTGCCATTTTGCTGAATTTCCCTCGCTTTGGAAAAATGAAGGGGATGGGGCAAATTATTACTTGGAGTATTAGGGATGAAACTCTGCACACCAATTCAATTATCCGCCTATTTCACACCTTTGTGCGTGAAAATGCTAAAGATATAGACAAGGCAGAGCTTCGCAGACGCATCTACAAAGTGTGCGAAACTATCATTGACCACGAAGATTCCTTCATAAACCTTGCCTTTTCTATAGAAGATTCAATTAAGGGTGTTTCATCGCACGAGGTTAAGCAATATATCCGTTTTATTGCGGATAGAAGACTTCTTCAGCTTGAATATTCGCCACTTTACGGGGTTACTAAAAATCCACTTCCTTGGCTAGATGAAATTCTAAACGGCGTTGAACATACCAACTTCTTCGAAAACCGCGTAACCGAATATACCAAAGCCGCCACCAGAGGTACTTGGGAAGAAGCGTTTGCTTGAGAGAAGTAAAATATATGGTTAAAAATAAGCGTTTATTGATTTATAAAATAATCTTGGGAATTTTTATTATTCTTGTCGCTGCTTTATACTTACCTACTCAACCGCCAATACCGAAAATAGCAAGAGATTTACCTACTGAAGAGAGGAATAAGGTATTTACTGATAGGGTAAAAAATGCATTTCCTTTAAATACCCCAGAAGAAAATATGAAAAATGATTTGCGAGAACAAGGTTTTAAAATCAATGATAAAAATAATTTAGCCATATTCTCAGAATCTCATCACTTTCTTTGCGAATTTCGATGGATAATTGAATGGCAAGCAAAAGATGGGCTTATAACAAGCATTACAGCTTAGATGTGTATAAAGCATAAACTTAAATTTGTTTAAAATAGCCCCCCTTCAGCACATTTAGTAGAATAAATAAGTGTGCTACTAATTAAGCCTATACAGCTCTACAGTTTCTGCTCTTGCTGGTGGGCGATGTTATCTTCCACCATTTGAAGCAAGGTTCTGGTTTCTTTGCTTTCTAAATCTTTGGGAAATAGGGTGGCTGGGTATTCGCCAACGGGAATGGAATTATATTTTGCACCAGTAAAATTGGTATTTAAGGTAGAAGATACTTTCGATAGGTTAGAACCATAAAGTTTGGCATCTGATAAATTGGCGTTTTTTAAAGAAACCCCTTCTAACTGCACTAGCTCTAGGCCAGCCATGCATAGGTTGCAATCAGAAAAGTTCACCATAAATAAATCTGCCCCCTTAAATTTTGCTAAAAATAAATCGCTACCTTCAAAATTGGTTTTGTTTAAAATAGTGTAGGAAAAATTAAAAAAGTTTAAATCTAGCCCGCCCAAATAAAAATCTGAAAGATTAACCTTTTGCTTAGCAAACCTATAGATTTCAAGGGCTAGCTTTAAGGCTTTTGAGGCCTGCGACTTATATTCATTTCTGTGATATAACCTATCGTAATATGCTTTTTTTTTAACCTCATCCTTTTCATCTGCCTCTGTTAGTTTTGGAATTTGTAAATATACGCCTCGTAAGAAATTAAGAAGCATATCGGCAATTAGCCTTCTTTTAGCCGCGTCATCAATATGGGCAAGTTTGTTTAGGTGAACCACTGCCTCCAGCCTTTCTTCAGCAGCTGGGCTTTTTAGCTTGGTAACGCAAGTCTGATATTGTTTTTCCCAACTTTGGCTATAAGAGCCTTCACTTCCCCCACTTAAGCTACCAGATGAAGCATAAAAGCCAAGCACTACAAGCAATATTAGTGTTAAGCCAATTAAACCCCAAAAAACTAAATTCCCAAAAGATTGGCTTTCAGATAAAATATATATCAAGGGCACAAAAAACATCACCAGAATAAGCACAAAAAATATAAAATTAGAATCCTTAATAAATTTTGGTTGTTTTTCTTCTTTTATCTTTTGATTTAAATTCTGTAATTTATCTTCCAGCATAATTTAATTAATTTTACCTAAATCAATCATTGCCTTAGCATTGGCTATGGCTTCATTAGTTATAACATTACCTGCTAACATTCTAGCAATTTCTTCAACCCTGCTATCATTTTCTAGTTTTTGCAATTTAGAAAAGGTGGAATTTTCTTTTATTTCTTTTGATACCAGAATGTGGTTATCTGCATAGGAAGCAATTTGTGGTTGATGGGTAATGCAAATAACTTGAGCAACGGTTTTTGTTAGCTCTTTTAGTTTTCTCCCTACCGCATCTGATACTGCCCCGCTTATGCCTGTATCAATTTCATCAAAAATCATTAGATCCACATTTTTTGTTTCTTTTAAGGCTAGTTTTATGGCAAGCATAAGTCTAGAAAGCTCACCACCAGAGGCAATTTTGCCAATCTTACCAAAATCACTTAAGTTATTGGTTTTTATAAGAAATTCTATTTTCTCTATGCCACATTCATTGTAGTTTTCTTGTGATAAGTGTTTTATATCAACCTTAAAAAAGGCATGAGGCATTTTTAAATCTTTTAGCTCTGCATTGATGATATTTTCTAGCCTCTTTGCCTTTTCTTGGCGAATTGTAGAAACTTTATTGGCAATTTCTAAATATTTTTTATTGGCTATTGTGAGTTCTTTTTTAGCATTGGAAATGTGCAAATCTAGATTATCAAAAAACAATATCTGCTCATTAATATTTTTAGTAAGTAGATAAAGTTCTTCTGGAATAGTGTTGTTTTTGCGTGAAAGTTCGCTAATTAAAAACAGCCTTGATTCTATTTCTTCTAAGGTTTCAAGATGATTAAAATCATTCTTTAGGCTTTCAAAAACATTTACTGCCTCTTCAATTTCTTGATAAGAATTCTCTAGCAATTTCAGCAAATTATTTAGCTTGCTTGAAGTGGTGGATGATATTTTACTTAGCGTTCTAATCGCCTCATTTAAGCTAGAATTTAGGTTTTTGGAAACAATTATGCCATACGCCTTTTCTATATGCTCTTTAGTGCTGCCGATATTACGCAGTTGGCTTCTTTTTTCTAGCAGATTTTCATAATCATTTGCCTGCAGATTTAGGGTTGATAGCTCTTTGGCGGTTTTTTTTAATTGCGAAAAGGTAATGTCACCATCTAGCTTTAGTTTTTCTAGCTTTTCAAGCTCTGCCCTTTTACTTTTTAAGGTTAAGAAGGCTTCTTTTAGGTGAATTAAATCGCTATGCAGATGGCAAAAATCATCTAAAATTGCTAGGTGATTTTTTTCGTTTAAAAGCCCGTGTTGATCATTCTGCCCATGGATTTCAACCAAATATTCCCCAATTTCAGAAAGGAGTTTTTGCGTAACCACTTCGTTATTTAAATAGGCCTTAGTTTTACCCGTTTCATCTATTATTTTTTTTATGTGAAGCTCTGGGGAAAGTTCAATAGATTGCGTGGTTAGAATTTCATCTACCTGTTTATTGCTTTCAAACACGGCTATAATGGTTGCGTTGCTTGCCTTTGGGCGAACCAAATTTTTCGATAAACTTTTAGCAAAAATTGCATCTATGGAGTTTATTATTAAAGATTTGCCAGAGCCAGTTTCCCCCGTTACTACAGTCAGATGTTTTTCAAAATCAATCTGCAGTTCTTCCACCAAAATTAAGTTTTTAGCATAGAGGGAAAGGAGCATTCTTTTTCTTTTCTATATAATGCAATATAACATCTATTTTTTATTTTGTAGATGAATTTTTAAGGTTCTTAGCTAGTATTGGTTGAAAGATGCTAGTAAAAAAACCTTAACTCAATCACTAAAGTGAATAACAAACCCTCTCAAATCTGCTACTTAAAAAACATTATCGCAAGGCTAGAGGAAGATT
>JBKCHH010000029.1:0-17221 GCA_046302855.1 Alphaproteobacteria bacterium | reverse complement strand
TCCCATTGAAACCCAAGCGTCGGTCATAACTAAATCTGTCCCCTTAACTGCCTCTTCTGGTTTTTCAAAATAGGTTATGAACTTCGTGTTTTTAGCCAGAGTTGAAAGCTCTGGTGGGCAAGATACTCGCAAATCGAACTTGAACTTTTCTGCCGCCTGCACCCAAGTATTTGCCATATTATTACAATCACCAATCCAAGCTATACTTTTGCCAGTAATTGAGCCCTTTTTTTCCTCAAAGGTTAAAATATCTGCCATAACCTGCACTGGGTGAGACCTATCAGTTAAGCCATTAATTACCGGAATTGAGGCATTTTCTACAAATTCAATTAAAGATTCGTGCTTAAAGGTTCTAAGCATGGCAATATCTACATATCTGGAAAGAACCTTGGCTGTATCTGCAAATGTTTCCCCTCTTGCAATTTGGGCAGAATCTTTGTTGATAACAATGGCATTGCCACCTAAGTGATTAATTGCCACTTCAAAAGATACTCTAGTTCTGGTAGATTCCTTTTCAAAAATCATCGCCAACTGTTTTTTAGCAAGCTGGTTGGAATATTTGTTTTCTGGCTTTTTTAAAATGTGGGCATTTTGCAAGATGCCTTGCAGGGCTTCACTTGCTATTTCTTTTAAATCTATGAAATGCCTTATTTTTTTCATAATATAAGAATTTAGAAGGGAGAGCTTCTATATCATCTATAAGTTTTTGGCAATAATTTTAATAGCCAAGTTAATTTCCTTAAAAGAAATATTTAAGGGTGGCAGAATTCTAATTACTGAATTTTGGGCAGGCACAGTTAGTAAGCCAGCCTTTCGCAAATTTTCCACAAGTTTTATGTGATCACTTGCAACTCTAATGCCAATCATCAAGCCCCTGCCCTTTACCTCTAAAATCTGGTTGGGGAATTGCTTTTTTAATAGGTTTAGTTGTTCTATAAAATACTCCCCCTTTTTAATTATCTCTTGATAAAATTTCTCACGATTAATTTCTTTAATAATGGCTGTGGCAACGGCAACCCCTAAAGGATTATTGCCATAGGTAGAGCCATGCGAGCCTGTAGTCATAGCCAAACCCACCTTTTGGTTGCATAAACAGGCACCGATTGGAAAACCATTACCTATCCCCTTAGCTACTGAAATAATATCTGGCTGAATTCCTGCCCATTGGTGAGCAAAAAACTTGCCCGTTCTGCCAACCCCACACTGGACCTCATCTAAAAATAGTAGCAGGCCATATTCATCGCAAATGGCTCTAATAGCTTTTAAGAATTCTGTATCGAAAATATTAATGCCACCTTCACCCTGTATGGGTTCAAGCAGAATAGCACCAGTATCAGCGGTAATGGCCTCTTTTATTGAATTAACATCTCTTTTTACAATATCAAACCCTTGAAAAAGGGGGGCGTAGCCCTTAACCATTTTATCTTGATTACTAGCGGCTATTGTGGCGTTGGTTCTGCCGTGAAAGGCATCTTCAAATACAATGATGCGATACTTGTTTGGATTACCATTCTCATAATGATATTTTCGCACCATTTTTATGCCACATTCCACCCCTTCTGCACCAGAATTGGTGAAAAAGGCGTAATCTAGCTTTGCAATTAAGCAGAGTTCTTTTGCCAGTTCTTCCAGCCCTTCAATTTCATAAAGGTTAGATACATGCCAAACCTTTTTAGCCTGTTTTTGTAAAGCCCTTATTACCTTCGGGTGATTATAGCCAAGAGAATTCACCGCAATGCCAGTTGCAAGATCTAGATACTTTTTGCCCTTATCATCAAACAAATAGCTACCCTTGCCCCTTATGAACTTGTATGGAGCCCTTTTGTAAACTGGTAGCAGATGCGATTTTGCCGTCATTTTCTAGTTGTATAAATCAGCCTTTCTTTAGTAGATCTACACTAGTTTTACCAGCTTTTTTTCTGGCGTAAGCGGGAAGCTCTTCCTTAGCGAAATCATTGGAAAGGTAGCCCTTTACAATAGAACCCTCTTCCACTTCCGCAAAAATGGTATCTCCAAAGCCATTAAATTTAGAGCTCATAGCGGTTGAGTAAGAACCTAGCTGACCAATCTCTATATAATCGCCCTCTTTTATATCTTTTGGTAGATAAAAAGGGCCACTCATAAAGTCTAAAGAATCACAAGTGGGGCCATAAAAACTAAAGCCAATCTTTTCTTGCTCTAATTCCCCCTTGTTTCTTATTGCTCTAACCGGAAAGTTAAAGGCTGGGTAGCCAGCATCAAACAGGTTGCCGTAAGTGCCATCGTTAATGTAGAGGAAATTGCCCTTTCTTAGCTCAACTCTAGCTAGAATAGAGCCACTTTCTGCCACCAAAGCACGACCCGGCTCACATATAATTTTAGTGGTGCCAAGCAGTTTTTGCCTCTTTAATTCTTTTTTGATAATTTCAAAATAGAAATTAAGCGGAGGGGGCAACATGCCAGTATATTGCACTGGAAAGCCACCACCAATATCTAGCACATCTAGCTTCACACCTGCTTTTTTTACCGCTTCCATTGCAACCGCAATAGAGTTTTTATAGGCAGTTGGATGCATACACTGCGAACCCACATGAAAGGCAATGCCAAATTTATAGGCATATTTACGAGTTTTTTGCATTAACTCAGTTGTATTAGAAGCTGCTTTTGTAGGATCTATTCCAAACTTTTCAAACAAAGGGATTTCAGCATAATCATTTTTTATGCTAAGCCTTAGGAACAGGTTTAAATCATTAGCACCTTTGGTAGAGGAAAGAATTTTTATAAGCTCTACTTCGCTATCTAGAACAAAGTTTCTTACCCCATATTTAAAGTAAGCCTCATGTATTGCTTCAGGCGATTTTACTACATTCATAAAATATAGCTCTGCCTTTACTGCAAACTTTTTAGCAAGCCTTGCGATAAGTTTAATTTCCTTAATAGAAGCAACATCAAAATTAGTGATGCCACTTGCCATTAGCTCCCTTAAAGCAAATTCAGTTGGATTTGTTTTAACTGCATATAGCACTTCCCCTGGGAAATTTTTAAGAAAATTTCCAGCCATATTACTTATCACCTTTGGGCGATGAATGTAAACTGGTAGTGATGGTCTAGCCTTCTTGGCTACTTCTTGCACAGATGTATATCTAACCATGTCATAAAGCCTCACAAGATACGGGTTAATTGTTAATTTAAAAACCTTTAAGTTAAAAAATTAAGCTAATCTTGCGAAGCTCGCTTTAATTAGCCTTATGCTAAACCTTATCTCTTTCAAGAAAAAACTTAGCATTATTATTCGCAATAAAAACAATTTGAATTATTGTAAAGAGAATTAATTACTTTTTTATTAAAAAGATGCATTTTTTTTGTGATAATTTTTGTTTCTTATCTCCGTTGCCGAAACATTGATTAGCCTAGTATTGGCAGAAAAACACAGTGGAAGTTCTTGAGCGACTTTTTGATTATGTTTTTGAGCAAAATTTTTATTAAATTCCCTCAAATTTTTTCTGTGTTTTTTAAAGAACATACTAGCCTCATTTTTTAGCGAACTTACAGCAAAGCCTCGCCTTTTAAAAACCACTACTGGAACTAGATTATAAATCTCCTGCCAATTTTGCCACTTATCAAACTGAGCAAGGCAATCAGCCCCCATCAACCAACAAAAACTAGTGGTTGGATGGGCATTTTTTATGTGAAGCAGGGTTTGGTATGTATATTTTAGATTATTTTTTAGTTCATAATCCAAAACAATTATTTTTTTATTTAATGAGGCGATTTCTTTTGCAGAGCCAAACCTTTGTTTATAATCTAGCAAATCATCTTTATTTTTTAAAGGATTATGCGGGCTAACTAGCCATAAAACTAGGTCTAGCTTTAAACTATCGATAATTTCAGATGAAATATACAAATGCCCCACATGAGCGGGGTTAAAAGAGCCACCCAAAATTCCAATTTTTTTATTGCTTAAATTGATATTCATCTTTTGTTTTTTGTAGAAAGCAGATAATTTCTTATCTATATAAAAGAGAAAAAATAAAAAAATAATGAATAATTATATTCCCTTAAATGTTGGTGAATTACACTTTATAGGTATTGGTGGTATTGGTATGAGCGGTGTGGCAGAAATTCTGCATAATTTGGGCTACAAAATAACCGGTAGCGATGTAAGTGAAAATGATAATATCTTCCGCCTAAATAAACTAGGGATTAAAACCTTTTTAGGTCATAAGCCAGAAAATGTAAAAAATGCAGCGGTAGTGGTAAAATCAACTGCCATTAAAGATGATAATCTAGAAATAATTGAGGCAAGAAAAAGAAAAATCCCCATTATTTCTCGTTCAGAGATGTTAGCAGAAATTACTAGGCTAAAAAACACTATAGCCATTACGGGTTGCCATGGGAAAACCACCACTACCTCACTGGTTGGGCATTTATTTACTAAGGCTGGGCTAAAACCAACCATAATAAATGGTGGCATATTGAATAATTTTTCCTCCAACGCTTTGCTGGGTGAGGGTAATTGGATAGTAGCCGAGGCAGATGAAAGTGATGGCACCTTTATTAAAATTCCATCCACCATTGGCATTGTTACTAATATTGATAGGGAGCATTTAGACTATTGGAAAACTTACAAAAAATTAATTGATGCTTACAAGATTTTCATAAAGAATCTGCCCTTTTACGGCTTTTCGCTACTTTGCTATGATGATAAGCTCCTTAGAAAATTTTCTAACTCGGCAGAGTTTCAAGATAAAAAAATCTATACCTATTCCCTTACCAATAAAAAGGCTAATTTTTACGCTAAGAACATAAGATACAATGTAGATGCAACCAGCTTTGATTTTGTTGCCCAGAATGGCTTAGAATCAAAGGGCATAGAATTAAAAGGTGTGCAGATTCCGCTTTTTGGTAAACATAATGTGCAAAATGCGGTTGCGGTAATTGCTTTGGGTTTACTGAATAAAATCCCCACTTCCGTAATAAAAAATGCCTTTCTTGATTTTAAAGGCGTAAAAAGAAGGTTTTCTAAAGAGGGGGAATATAAGGGCACCATTATTATAGATGATTATGGCCATCACCCAGCTGAAATTTCTGCCACCCTTTCTTCCGCAAGGCAGGTGTGCGAAGGCAAGATAATAACTGTGTTTCAACCCCACCGCTTTACTAGGTTTAAAGACCAGTGGCTTGGGTTTTTGCAATGCTTTGCTTTAAGTGATTATATAATAGTTCTAGACATTTACCCTGCTAGTGAAGAGCCAATTAAAGGCATTACCTCAGCCAACTTTGCACATGAACTAAGCAAAAGGCAAAAAAACATTATCTATTTAAGCGATAGAGTAGGCAAGGGTAAGGATGAGATTATAAATAATAAAGAATTGGCAAGACTGTTAAAATCACTCATCACACCTAAAGATTACATTCTATGCACCGGGGCGGGTGATATTACCTATATTGCTAAAAGTTTGGAAAAGAATTTGGGCGGAGTGGGGAAATAAAAAAAGGGGGGGCTAGCTTGGAAGCTAGCCTTTTCCCCTAAAAAAAATAAACTAGACGATTATTCGTCGTCTATGGTGGAGGGATCTACGACCTCCTCAAACAGTCCCTCTTCAGTTTCGAAAGAGACTTTAACGACCGAAGAAGGAGAAACCTCGAAGGCAATAGGCGAATTGGGGGAAAGAAAAAAAAGATCCGCCAATCTTACGCTTCTTAGGGTCACTTCTCCTACGCAGGCGAGGTTAATGAAACCCCTACTGAACCAAACAACGAGGATTTTTGATCCTCCGTCTCCGTTTTGGTAGGCGATGCTGTGAAATTGCCAATCCATTTTAGTAAAGAACAAAGAACAAAAGCACCCTTTGTTAAGGGTTTAAAAAAGCATAAAAAATGAAACCTCCATTTCATTTCAAAGATTTAACATCCGCAATTTACCAGAGAGAGAGAGTTGTCAATACAAAATATTGATTCTTTATAAGAAATTTTATGGTTTTTAACCAAATTTTAACACACCCTGTCATTGCGATAAGCGAAGCGAAGAAGCAATCCATAAGCAATGTAGAGCTTGGGAAACAGACAGTTTTTTACAAGAAACATAAATTTTGTGGATTGCCACACTTCGAGCTAAGCTCTCGTTCGCAATGACGATTTTAGCTAGTGTGGATTGCCTCAGCAAGACTCCTCGCAATAGCGACTGAAGCCAAAACTACCCCCAAAATTAACCCCAAACCCTATCCCAGCACCGCCTTCTTTTTACTAGAACTCAAATAAAAATAGCTAATTATAAAAATTACGCCGAAATAGAAGATAAGCTCCATACCGCTTGGTTTTGGCGTGTAGCCTATTAAAACACTAAGTATTTTCCCCAACAAACTTTCTCCAGAAATTATCCCTGAACTATCCCAAACTTCACTAGTAATTGCTGGCAAAATATTGGCAGAAATTAAAAAGCTAGCCCCTTGCGCGGCAATGCCACCCGTTATTATAATCAACATCCAGCTAGTTACGGTAAATAGATGTTTCTTTACCGTTTTTAGTAATCCAATATATAATAAATAGCCAACCAACGCCCCGCCAAATGCACCAATTAAGGCTCCAGTTAATATAGTTAGGCTAGAGAACTTTTCAGATAATATCATCCCATAGGTAAATAGCACAATTTCTGCACCCTCCCTAAAGGAGGCAAAAGCAATAACCGCAATTAAAACAAAGTAATGCTTTTTGCCAGAGACTATATCTTGCCCAGTTTTTTTCATACTATCAGCAATTTCTTTGCCGTGCCTTTTCATCCAAATAACCGTCCAGCTTAGAAAGAAAACGGCGATGAACATTATTATGGCATTAAAAATTTCAAGCCCAACCCCATCGACAGCGTTAGAGATGCTATCAATAAAAATTGCAATTATGGCAGAACCCAGCGCACCAAGCCCCAGACCTGCTAGCACCATATAAAGCCTGTTTTTCAAGCCATTGGTGGAGGCTAAAACAATAGTTAGAATAAGGGCAATTTCAAAAATCTCCCTAAAAACAACAGCGGATACAGCAAGCATATGATACCTCTATTTTACAATTATAGAACCCTTGGCAGTAGCTTCATTAAACTCACCAAAAAACTTATAAACGCCTGGTTTTAAACCATTAACATTAATTATAGCCTCACTATTGCCCTTTATTACCTTCTCTTTTTTTAAATCATAGCTTTCGAACTCTTCGGGAGTTTTATCTTCATTTATTACCTTTAACTTTATTTTTGTATTGGCTGGAACTTCAATTTCGCTTGGGTTAAAAGTATGATTTTTTATACGAAGCTCATAGGTTTTTATCTCTTCGGCATTGGCTGTTATGTTAGCGTTGAAGGCGAATAACAAAACTAGGGCAAGGATTATTTTTTTCATATAATTTATTTAAATGTTGCGAGTGATTATCATTATCTTTTTTTCCCTGTCAACTTAATTTTTTGTATAGAAATTAATAAATTTAAAGCTAGCCTTATTAAATGAAAGAAAACCTAAAATATAGCCCCCTTGCTAAAAGGTATTTGGCAAACTATGCAAGTTCTCCAGAAGGCTCAAAAGGTAGGCTTTATAAGGAAGAAAGCAACTCGCTAAGGTCTTGCTATCAAAAAGATAGGGATAGAATTATTAATTCTGAATCTTTCAGAAGGCTAAAATATAAAACGCAAGTTTTTGTGAATTATGAGGGCGATCACTTCCGCACCCGCCTTACCCACTCGCTTGAAGTTTCGCAAATTGCTAGAAGTGTTGCCAGAGTTTTAGATTTAGATGAAGATTTAACGGAAGGCATTGCCTTGGCTCACGATTTAGGCCATTCCCCCTTTGGCCATGCGGGTGAAGATGCCTTAAGGGAGGTTATGAAAAACTATGGTGATTTTAATCATAATGCCCAAACCATTGCCATTCTTACTAAATTAGAGCGAAAATACGCCAGCTTTAAAGGCTTAAACTTAACTTGGGAAACTCTAGAAGGGCTAGCAAAACACAATGGACCAGTTTTGAGGGCAATTCCTAGAGCCTTAAGCCAAGCCAATGCAGAATTTGATTTGGAGCTTAAAACCTTTCCTTCACTTGAGGCACAAATTGCATCCCTTAGCGACGATATTGCCTATATATCGCACGATATTCAAGATGGTATTAGGGCAAACTTAATTGGTCTGCACGATTTAGACCACCTGCCAATTGTTGGCGATATTATAAGGGATAAAATTAACCTATTTAAATCCGCCACTGATGATCAAATAATTCACGAAACTAAAAGGGAGCTTATTGGCGTTTTTGTTGATGATTTAATCAAAAACACAAATCTACAGCTAAGCAAAATTAAAAGTGTAAAAGACATAAGAAATGCCAAAAACTTTACCGCCACATTTAGTAAAGATTACTCTAAAAATATTCTAACCATAAAAGAATTCCTATTTAAAAATATGTATCACCACTACAAGGTAAAGATTATGGTGAATAAACTAAAGCAGGTGCTGATTGATTTGTTTGAATATTTTTTAAAACATCCAGACACCTTACCCCCAGCCTGGCAAGCAGAAATTAATAAAAAAAATCTAGCAATTGTGGTAAGCGATTATATCTCTGGCATGACCGATAGATACGCCCTTTCTGAACATAAAAAGATTTTTGATTATTATAGTAAATTGATAGGGGTGTGAATTAAGACCCCTGCCTAATTCTACTTCTATGGATTTTTATGCATTCGCTTCGATGCTCAAATCCTCATTTACATTTAGTAAACTGCGTTTTTCCGCTTCGAGGCAAAAGCATAAAAATCTCATATAAGCGAATTATGTAGGGGTCTTGAATTGGTTTTGCTAATATTAATCAATATCTAGCAGTTTATTCAGCTTACCTAGTTTATCTAAAGCATATAAATCATCGCAACCGCCAATGTGCTGGCCGTTGATGAATATTTGTGGCACGGTTTTTCTGCCTCCACTTCTAAAAAACATCTCTTGCTGTAGCTTTTCTTCGTAGGTAATATCTACCTCTTTAAAATTAGAAATACCCTTTGATTCAAATAGTCTTTTTGCCTTGGTGCAGTATGGGCAGTAGTCTTTGGAATAGATGATGATTTCATTCATTTAGACTTTATACTTGTATCTACCGCTAAATTCAATAAAACTTTACACAAATAGAAAGAGGAAATATGAGCGAACTTACCCTTAATAAACCCGCCCCAAAATTCACACTAGAAACAGAAAAGGGCGAAATAAATAACCATTCTTTTGAAGGCAAGTTTTTGGTATTATACTTTTATCCAAAAGACGATACTCCGGGTTGCACCATTGAGGCACAGGAGTTTTCCGCTGATTTAAAAGAGTTTAAAAAACTAGGGGCAGAAATTTTAGGGGTTTCAAAAGATTCTATAGAATCACACCAAAAATTCTGTAAAAAATACTCGCTTGATATTACTTTAGCTAGCGATGCCGAGGGTAAAACCATAGAAAGTTATGGCTCTTGGGTAGAAAAAAACATGTATGGTAAAAAATACATGGGAATTCAAAGGGATACATTCTTAATAGATAAAAAAGGAATTCTAAAACACATATGGCGCAAAGTTAAGCCAGAAGGCCATTCTAAAGAGGTTTTAGAGGCAATAAAAAAATTATAGTATGCGGGTTATTTCTTCTATTAACGATTTAGATGATAAGGAAATAGAAAAGATTTTTTCCCTAGCTAGAAAGAACGATATTAACAATAGGTTAGAGGGGAAAATTCTAGTTAATTTCTTTTTTGAAAACTCCACTAGAACTAGGCTTTCTTTTGAAATTGCGGGTAAAAATTTAGGGATGAAGGTAGTAAATATAGATGTTGCCAATTCCTCCCTTAGTAAGGGGGAAAGCTTCTTAGATACCATCGCCACCATAAACGCCATGAAGCCCAGTGTTTTAGTTCTTCGCCATAATGGTAGTGGAATTATTAACCTAGCTGCTAAACATCTTGATTGCTTGCTTATTAATGCGGGGGATGGCTGTCATGAACATCCAACCCAAGCATTGGTTGATTGTTTTACTCTGCTTGAAAAGTTTGGCAGTTTAAAAAATAAAACAATAGTAATCTTAGGTGATTATTTACATTCACGGGTGGCAAGGTCTGATATTAAGCTACTTATTAGGCTGGGTGCTAGGGTAAAAGTTATCTCCCCAAAATCCCTAACGCCCCTTTATAATGGTGGGGTGGAAATATATCATAATTTTGAACAGGGTTTAAAGAATGCCGATGCGGTAATAGTTCTTCGTGTGCAAAAAGAGCGAATGGATGGCTTTTTTATCCCCTCTTTTCAAGATTACGCCTGTAATTACAAATTAACCCATGAAAGATTAAAATTTGCCAAAAAAGGCTGCTTTGTTCTTCACCCCGCCCCAATAAACAGGGATGTAGAAATAGATAGCGATTTGGCCGATGATTTAGATATATCTTTAATTCTAAAGCAGGCAGAAAATGGTGTAAAAATAAGGGAAGCTTTAATTGCTAAAATGCTTATAGTTTAACAAAATGAAAAGCCTTACTAAAATTATATTATTTATATTGGCACTTAACTTTAACTTGGCTGGGGCAGAAGAGATGAAAAAAAACTTTAAAAAAGAAGAGGAGATAAAAAAGTTAAACTCCACCCAATACCATATAACGCAGGAAGATGGCACAGAAATTCCCTTTAGCAACCCCTATTGGAATAATAAAAAAGAAGGGATTTATGTAGATATTGTATCTGGCGAGGCGCTGTTTTCATCCCTAGATAAGTTTGATTCTGGCACGGGCTGGCCTAGTTTTTCTAAACCAATTAATCAAACCACTATAAAAGAAAAGACCGATAGCAAACACGGAATGGTAAGAACAGAAGTGCGTTCAAGCACGGCAGATTCGCATCTGGGGCATGTGTTTAACGATGGGCCAAAAGAGCAAGGTGGTATGCGTTATTGCATTAATTCAGCCTCCTTAAAGTTTATTCCTAAAGAAGAGTTAGAAAAACAGGGCTACGGTGAGTATCTAAAGTTATTTCAATAAAGACCTCTGCATAATTCGCTTATATAAGATTTTTATGCTTTTGCATCGAAGCGGAGAACCTTAAGTCTTACAAATAAGTAAATGAGGATTTGAGCATTCGCAAGCGAATGCATAAAAATCCATAGAAGTAGAATTAGGCAGAGAGTCTTTCTATTCCTTAACTAAGGCTATGTCTGGGGCATCAATTGCCTTCATACCAACTACATTGTAGCCAGCGTCTATATGCATTATTTCGCCCGTTGTGCCGGTTGAAAGGTTGGAGAGTAAAAACATGGCACCATTTCCCACTTCTTCAATAGTGATGTTCTTTTTTAATGGAGCATTGTATTCATTCCACCTAAAAATATATTTAAAATCGCCAATGCCAGAAGCCGCTAAGGTTTTGACTGGCCCTGCTGAAATGCCATTAACTCTAATGCCCCTACCACCTAAATCTACGGCTAAATATTTTACGCTGGTTTCAAGGGCGGCCTTCGCAATACCCATAACATTGTAATGTGGAATAACCTTCTCTGCCCCATAATAGCTAAGGGTTAAAAAGGCTCCATTATCATTCATTATTTTGGCAGCTTCCCGCACCACTGCTACAAAGGAATAGCAGGATATATTCATGGTAGTTAAAAAGTTGTCTAGGCTAGTATCAACATACTTGCCCTCTAACTCATTTTTGTTAGAAAAGGCGATGGAGTGAACCACAAAATCAATCTTGCCAAAGTCATCACCAATTTGTTTATATAAATCAACAATTTCTTGTGGGTTGGTTACATCACACTTATAAATATCATTAAAGCCTAAAGAATTTGCCAGTGGCTGAACTCTTTTTAGCAAGGCATCACTGGGGTAGGTGAAAATAAGCTCGGCACCATGTTCTTGCAATACTTTAGATATGCCCCAAGCGATGGATCTATCATTAGCCAGACCCATTATCACGCCCCTTTTGCCCTTCATTAGGCTAGTACTAGAATTAACAGTCATATTTCTAAATAATTTTCAATGCTTAATTTTGAACGCGCCATGTGCCTTGAGCATCTCTACAGGCAGAACCAACTGCTTGCTCTTGCTTACCGCCCACCGATATAGTTTGTGTAAATTCACGACAGTAAGAACCTTTTGGATCTTGAAAAGTTCTAGTTGGCGTAATATCGCCACTATTACCAGAATTTGGATTCACCCAAGTAGAAGCCTTGCCATCTGGAGCGGTTTCTAAAGAGGTTTGAGTGGTTTGGCTATAATAGGCTCTATCGGCATTATCTAAAGATTTTCCAACTTCACTACCAAGCAAAGCACCAATTACTGTGCCACCTGCAATGGCTACTATATTACCCTTTCCTTTACCCACATTGCTACCAGCTACTGCACCAAGAGCCGCACCACTTAAAGCACCAACCTGTTGCTTGTTAATGCCACCTTTAGAATTCCCCTGATTATCATAAGTAGCACAGGAAAAAAGGGTGATAGTGGAAATTGATAATACTAAAATTTTTTTAAACATAAAAATGAAGGCTTATGGTTTAGGGGATTTTATATTGATATTTTTTGAACTTGCAATTATTTTGTTTTGGATTTTGTTTTGGATTTTATTTCGAGTTTGCCCGCAATCTTTTGAGGCAGTAAATTAAAAACTTGCGATAATGATTTTTATTATTAGAATTCGCCCTTAAATCATAAGAAATCTAAGATTGTTTTTAAGGCTAAAAATGAACAAAACTCTACAAAAAACCCTGCAACAAGTTACTGAAATTAAAGGGATTGGCCTGCATTCTGGCAAAAAGGTTAAATTAAGGGTTAGCCCTGCGAAAGAAAATTCTGGTATAAAATTTATAAGAACCGATGTAAATGGCTTTGATAGGGTGGTTCCAGCCCTATATAAAAATGTTTCCCAAACTGTTTTGGGAACTACCATTTCTAATAATGATGGCACTATTGTTGCAACTATTGAACATCTTATGGCGGCCCTTTGGGCTTGTGAAATAGATAATGCTGAAATTGAGCTGGAAGGGCCAGAAATCCCTATTATGGATGGCAGTTCCGAACCATTTATTAAGGCCTTTGATAAGGCGGGGCTTAACACCTATAACAGTTTTTCTAAAACCATAGAAATTTTGGCAAAAACTGAATTTAAAGATGGTGATAAAATTGTATCCCTTTCCCCCGCTAATGAGTTTTCGGTAGAGCTGGAGTTAGATTTTGGCGGCGTGGCAATAGCTAATCAAAAGGCTTTTTTTGCAGGTGGTGGCAATGATTTTAAAAATGAAATTTCTTTGGCAAGAACCTTTGTTTTTGAACATGAAATCAATCATTTAAAAAGCAAGGGTTTGGCTCAAGGTGGCTCACTAGATAACGCTATAGTGATAGGTAAAAAAGGTATTATTAACAAAGATGGTTTTAGAATTACCAATGAACTGGCAAAACATAAAATTCTAGACTGTATTGGTGATTTATACTTGGCTGGTGCAAAAATTATTGGGTCTTTTTCTGGCTATAAATCTGGCCACGCTTTAAATAATCAGCTACTTAGAAAACTATTTGCCTCAAATGAAAACTGGCGTTTTGTTTAATGGTTAGAAAGCTATGAACAAAAAAAAGCTAGAAAAAATCATCACCATTTTATTTAAAAGGCATGGCGTTCCCTTAAATGATGAGTTGCTAAAAAAACTACTGCAAGAAAGTGAAGAGTTGCAAAAAATTGAAGAACAAAAAAGGGCTTTAAAAGCTAAAAAAGCCAAACAGCAGGCAGAAAAATCTTCAGGCATCGCCAATGCTAGGCAACAAATAATTAGGTATGTTTTAGGGAGGCTAGATTTTTTTGTTCCTAAAAAACCAAAATCACATGAAAAAATTCCAGCGCCAGTTATAAAAACTTCGCCACCTCAAACGCACCATAGGTAAAGATTTTAGAAGCCCCCGCCCTTTTAATGCAATATAGGGTTTCTAGCATTGCCTGCTCAAAATCTAACGCCCCATTAAGGCTTGCTAACTTTAGCATAGAATATTCGCCACTTACTTGATAGGCAAAGGTGGGAAGCAGAGAATTTTCTGCAACCAATTTTATAATATCCAAATAATAGCCAGCTGGCTTTACCATTAAAATATCTGCCCCCTCTTCAATATCTGTAAGGCTTTCTTTCAAGGCCTCTAGCGAATTTCTATAGTCCATTTGATAGGTTTTTTTAGAAATAGTGCGGTTTTTATTATTCAGCGCATCTCTAAAGGGGGAATAAAAGCTAGAGGCATATTTGGCACTGTAAGACAGAATTAGCTTATCTTCTAAGCCATTTTTATCAAGATTATTTCTAATAGCTAAAACCCTGCCATCCATCATATCAGATGGGGCTACAATATCTGCCCCCGCCTGCGCTAGCAAAATCGCTTGTTTACAAAGGAGGGCAACGGTTTTATCATTATCCACCCTTTCATTTATAACTATGCCATCATGCCCGTGCGAAGTATAGGGGTCTAAGGCAACATCGGCGATGAACAAGGCTTCGGGGAAGATTTTTTTTACTTTTTGTAAGGTTTGGTGGATTAGATTATTTTTTTTGAAGGCCTCGCTTGCCTTTTCATCTTTTTTTGCATTATCAACCACGGGGAAAAGGGCAAAATTTTGAATTCCTTGCTTCAAAGATTCTTCTATATGGGTTAACAGCCTATCTATTGAATAGCGATGAATTGATGGCAGGGTTTTAATCTCATCTTGCTTTTTTGCCCCCTCAACAACAAATAAGGGATAGATTAAATCAGATGCCACAAGCCTAGTTTCACTAAGGAAATCCCGTAGTTTTTGATTTTGCCTAAATCTTCTATGTCTAATTATTTTCTCCATATTACTATTGCAATTTTGTAAGTAGTGATTATTCCCTTCATAAACAATAGAATATATGCCTTCAAAAGACAAATCTAAAGAAAAAATTAAAAACAAGTCGCAAGAAAAGCTAGGGGAAAAAACTAAGCTAGAAAACGATAAGGAGGCAGAATACCTAAACAAGGCTCGCATTCTTTCTGAAGCCCTACCCTATATGAGGGAGTTTAACGGCGAAACCTTCGTAATTAAATTTGGTGGTAGCTCTATGGGGGATGATACCGCTCTAAAAAGTTTCGCCAGAGATGTAGTGTTAATGAAACAAGTTGGCATTAACCCTATAGTGGTACACGGCGGTGGCCCACAAATTGGTGAAATGTTAGATAAGCTAAAGATTTCCTCTGAATTTATTGATGGACTAAGGGTTACAGATGAGGCCACAGTTGAAATAGTAGAAATGGTGCTGGCTGGCAAAATTAATAAGAACATAGTTTCGCACATTAATGATGCTGGCGGAACGGCTATTGGGCTTTGTGGTAAGGATGGCAACTTAATTGAGGCCAGAAAAATTCGCAAAACCAGAAAAGATCCAAACTCTAATATAGAAAAAATTTTAGATCTTGGTTTTGTGGGCGAGCCAGATTTTATTAATCCAGAAATTTTAAGCATCTTTGAAGAAAGTGATATCATCCCCGTAATTGCTCCAATTGGTAAATCTAAAAAGGGCGAAACCTATAATATAAATGCCGATACCGTAGCTGGTGCCATAGCCTCTGCCTTGGCTGCTAGAAAGTTAATTCTGCTAACCGATGTAGATGGCGTGTTAGATAAAAATGGCAAGCTAATAAATAAAATTCAAGCCAGCAAAGTTAAGGCATACATTGATAATGGCACTATAAAAGGTGGTATGATTCCAAAAGTTGAAACCTGCGTTAATGCTCTAAAGGCTCATGTTGAGGCAGCGCATATTATAAATGGCACTAAAGAACACGCCATGCTTATTGAAATTTTTAGCGATGTAGGTGTGGGGACGATGTTCTTCTGAAAATATTTTTTTAACTAATTGCTTATTTTATTACTTGAAACTTTTGTCTTAACTTCTTAAACTGGCTAAAGTATTTTTTTAATTTTGTTTTTATCAGGTAGGTTCCAATGGTTATAAATATAAGATTACCAGAAAGTGATAATTTTACACCAACCATAACGGTGTTTGGCGTGGGCGGGGCAGGCTGTAATGCCGTTAATAATATGATACGCATGAATCTAGTTGGCGTTAATTTTGTAATTGCCAATACCGATGCTCAAGCCATTCAAGAATCAATCTGTCATAATAAAATTCAGCTTGGTATGGAAATTACTAAAGGGCTGGGGGCCGGCTCTTACCCCGAGGTTGGTAGGGCTTCAGCGGAAGAATCACAAGATATTATAAATGATTATCTAGAAGGCAATAATATGGTATTCATTACCGCTGGTATGGGTGGTGGCACAGGCAGTGGGGCAGCCCCCGTAATTGCAAAGTTGGCAAAAGAAAAGGGTATTTTAACCGTTGGTGTGGTAACTAAACCCTTCCATTTTGAAGGGGCACATAGAATGCGAATTGCTGAGCTTGGCCTGCAAGAAATTCAAAAATATGTTGATACTTTAATAGTTATTCCAAACCAAAATCTTTTTCGCATCGCAGATAAAAAAACCACTTTCTTAGAGGCCTTTAAACTAGCCGACCATGTTTTATATTCAGGCGTTAGAGGTATTACCGATTTAATGTTAGTTCCAGGGCTTATCAACCTAGATTTTGCCGATGTAAGGTCCATAATGGGCGAAATGGGCAAGGCAATGATGGGAACGGGGGAATCAAGTGATGAAAACAGGGCTATAAAAGCCGCAGAATCTGCCATTTCTAACCCATTACTTGACAATGTTTCGATGAAGGGGGCAAGGGGAGTGTTAATAAATATTACAGGTGGTGATGATATGACCCTTTATGAGGTAGATGAATCAGTAAACAGAATAAGGGAAGAAATAGACCCAGATGCTAATATTATTTTCGGCTCTGCCTTCGATACAGCCTTAAATGGTAAAATTAGAGTTTCGGTAGTGGCAACTGGCATTGAAGATGAAAATTCTAGAAAGGCTAGCTTTTTTCAGCAAAATGCAAAGCCAAAAATTTCAGAAATTCATCATTTGGCAAAACAAAAAAATACAGCGGAAACAATAAATACTCAGCATTTTTTTGCTGAAAAGGCAGAGGTTCCTTTAGATGAATTTGCTGAAAACAGGAATGATTTTTTAGACCAGAATTCAAAGCCGGTTTTTAGTAAATTAGTGAAAAACGAAGAGATAAAGTCTATGGAAAAAGAACTGGAGAAATCATTAGAACCGCAAAAAACCTATTCTTTCCACAGGGAAGAAAACTATATAGATG
>JBKCHH010000028.1:0-32856 GCA_046302855.1 Alphaproteobacteria bacterium | reverse complement strand
TACTTAATAATTTTTTGAAGAAAAATTATATGCCCGCCCCTAATTTGCCGAAAATTAATTTGGGGGGGCTAGGGGGCGGGCACTTCTCAAAGGTTTTGTTTTAGGAAATGGCTTAGGTTATGAAAGAAGTCTAATAATAACTGGCGGAAGAGGTGAGATTCGAACTCACGGAGGAGTTGCCCCTTCGGCAGTTTTCAAGAGGTTAACAAACTTTTAAAAGAAGTCTATTGATTATTTCTGTTTGAAAGAATAAAAACTTGAAAAAACATTGTATTATGACTGTAGAAAGTTCTTTCGATTTAGTGGTAATTGGTGGCGGGCCGGCTGGTTATGTGGCATCTATTAGGGCAGCGCAACTGGGAATGAAAGTTGCCTGTATTGAAAGCAGGGGCGCACTTGGTGGCACTTGCCTTAATGTCGGTTGTATTCCTTCCAAAGCTCTGCTTCATTCCTCTGAAATTTATGAGCAGGCTTTGCACGGCAAAGAGCACGGCATTGTTGGTAGCATAAAGCTAGATTTTGATGCGATGATGAAACGTAAAGAAAAGGTGGTGTTAGATTTAACCAAGGGCATAGAAGGTTTGTTTGCCAAAAATAAAGTCACTTACATTAAAGGGCATGGCATTGTAATGGCAAGGGGAGAGGTTGCGGTAAAACAGGCATCTGGTAGCCCGCTTGGCATAAAGTGCAAAAATATTTTAATTGCAACTGGCTCAAAAGTATCTGACCTTGCAGGGGCGAGCATTGATGAAGAGGTGGTGGTTTCTTCAACCGGTGCCTTATCGCTTAAAAAAGTGCCAGAAAATTTAATTGTAATAGGTGGCGGGGTAATTGGGCTGGAACTTGGCTCTGTTTACAGAAGGCTTGGTAGCAATGTTACAGTGGTTGAATATATGGATGAAATTATTCCCGGGCAAGATTTAGAAGTGAGGAAATCTTTCAAAAAAATTCTTGAAAAACAAGGTATTATTTTCAAAACTTCAACTAAAGTTCTAAAGGTTGAAAGGGCGAAAAATAAGGCGAGTGTTTTTATAGAGGCAAAAGATGGCTCACACAAAGAAACTCTAACAGCAGATGTGGTTTTAGTTGCCGTTGGTAGAAAGCCAAATACAGATAATTTAGGTCTAAAGGAAGCTGGAATTGCGGTTGATGAGCGGGGCAAGATAAAGGTAGATAGCCACTTTCAAACCAATATTGCTGGCATTTATGCAATTGGTGATGTTATAGATGGGCCAATGCTAGCGCACAAGGCAGAGGAAGATGGCATTGCCTGCGTTGAAACTTTGGCAGGGCAAAAGGGGCATGTGAATTATAATCTTGTGCCTTCGGTAATTTACACCATGCCAGAGGTTGCATCCATTGGCAAAACGGAAGAAAAGCTAAAGGAAGAAGGCATTGAGTATAATGTGGGCAAATTCCCCATGCTGGCCAATTCAAGGGCAAGGGCGGTTGGGCTAACAGATGGTTTTGTAAAAATTCTAGCAGACAAAAAAACAGATAAGGTTCTAGGCGTTCACATAATTTCTGCCCAAGCTGGCACAATGATAGCGGAAGTGGCGGTTGCTATGGAATTTTCAGCCTCAAGTGAAGATATTGCCAGAACTTGCCATTCTCACCCAGATTTAAATGAAGCGATAAAAGAAGCCGCCCTTAATGTGGATAAAAGGGCTATTCATATTTAGGAATATTTTATTAAAACATCAACAGCTTGTGAGCAGAAAATAGGGTGTTTAACAGGCTAGAAAAAATTTTTCCTTGGATTTTTTCTTGCGGGATCGCCTTTTCTAACCAAGATTTTGCAGGCTCAAGTTCGTAATCAACTATAGAGATGTTTTCGTCTTTTAGTTTTTCCTTTAGATATTTTTGGGCAAATTCTTCGTCTGCAACGGCATCTATTAGTTTTAAGTCTTTTGCTTGATTGGCCGTGTATATTCTGCCATCTGCTAGCTTATCTACCAGCGAAACAGATAAATTTCTATTTTCTGCCACTAGCCTTTTAAAAAATACGCTAAAATCATCTATGGCTGCTTTCAACACCCCTATTGATTCTGGTGTTGGCTCTTCAAATATGTTAGGCTCACCCTTTAAATCACCAGATTTTATAGTGCTTACCTTAACCCCAATTTTTTTAGAAATTTCTGCCAAATTTGGTAATTGAATTAAAACCCCAATAGAGCCAGTAATGGTGGCATTATGCGCCACTATATAGGTGCTAGGCAGGGCTATCATATAACCAGCGGAGGTGGCTAAATCTCCCATTATGGTAACAAGTGGTATTTTGGCAGAGATTTTTTTTAGCACATTATAATAGGTTTCACCCCCTAATGCTGTGCCACCTGGGCTATCTATGAATAATAAAACACCCTTAATATGCTTGTTTTCTAAGATAGATTCTAGTTTTTCTAGCTTTTCTTTATCATATTGAATAATGCCCGTGATTTCAATTCTAGCAATATGGTCTTTGCCACTTACCTTGTCTATTGCCCCATTAAAATTAGCGAAGGATATAACGGCAATTATTAGAATAATTAAGGCAATTAACCGCCATTTAGTGGCTTGCTTTTTTAGAGATTTTCTCTCTAACAGAATGTCTGAACTTAATTTCATTTTAATTATTTCAGCTGAGATACAAGCGAATCATAACCAACCGCACCCCTTACCAAATTACCATTAACTATAAAGGCAGGTGTACCATTAATACCAATTTTTTGTCCTATTTCTAAGTTTTTATTGATAATATCTTGATACTGCGATTTTGTAACCTCTTCCGCTAATTTTTTAGCATCAATGCCAATTTCTTCTGCCAGTTGTAAGCCTTGCTCTTTAGAAGAAACGCCCTTTTGGTAAATTCCTTCGTGGAACTGTTGGAATTTAGCAGGGTTAGTTTTGTAAACCGCTAGAGATAACTTAGCAATTTGGGTTGATTCCTCGCCAAGAATAGGATAGTTTTTAATTATCACCTTAACATTTTTATTGGTTTCGATTAGCTTTTTAATATCAGGAGCTGCTTTTTTGCAATAGCCACAGCGGTAATCTGAATATTCAACCACCACATCTTTACCCTTTGCATTACCAAGAACTGGGCTGTTTGGATCATTATTAATTTCTTTTAGGTAGTTTTTAACATTTTTTGAAGACTCTTTTTCAGCAATTTCTTGCTCCTTTTGCCTTGCCACCATAAATGATTGCACAATTACTTCTGGATTTTTAGTTAGATAGTCTTTTACTATTGACTCCACCTCTTCTTTATTCACGGCACCATTGCTAGAAACAACACTTGCAGATTGCTTTCCCTTTCCAACAAACACAATAGTTAGGGACACGGTTGCCACTACAGCGAATATAAACACTAGTAGAATTAAAAAACGCACAGTTAAATCTTTATTTTGGTTTACCATATTTTTGTTTTTTTGGTTTTTGATTTTCGAAATCATTATCCTTAATTATTTTAATTTCTAGTGGTTTCTTAAATTTTTTTATTTGCAGAATTTTTATAGACTTTTACGGTTTAAAAAAATAAAAGAGGGCCTTAAATTGAGTAGGGTTCGTAGCTCAGTTGGTTAGAGCAGGGCGCTCATAACGCCTTGGTCGGGGGTTCAAGTCCCTCCGAACCCACCACTTTTATTAAAAACTGCTTGTTTATTTATAAGTTATAAGTTTTAATTAGAGCATATTACAAATACTCATGGCATTTAACCCAACTGACTATCTACCCATATTAATCTTTCTAGGGATTGCTACTGCCCTAGCCACGGTGGTTATTATCATCCCCAATATTGTTGCCTTAAAAAAGCCAGACAACGAAAAACTTTCTGCCTATGAATGTGGTTTTGAGCCATTTTCAGACGCAAGAGGCAAGTTTGATGTGCGTTTTTACCTAGTTTCCATTCTATTTATTATTTTTGATTTAGAAATTGCCTTCTTATTCCCTTGGGCTTTGGTTCTAAAAGACATAGGCGAATATGGCTTTTTAAGCATGATGGTATTTTTAGGAGTTTTAACCATCGGCTTTATTTATGAGTGGGTGAAAGGTGCTTTAGAGTGGGAGTGATTAAAACCTACCCCTAATTCTACTTCTATGGGTTTTTATGCATTCGCTTCGATGCTCAAATCCTCATTTACTTTTAGTAAGACTTAAGGTTTTCCGCGTTCCAAGGCAAAACATAAAAATCTCATATAAGCGAATTATGCGTAGGTTTTTTACCCACTACTCCCCATCGTTAAAAATACAAATTACTTGCGAATTATCTGCCCCGTTCCATCTAAGTGATAGTTTATCCTTAACGCCGGGTAAGGTATAGAAACTACCAATTTTGGTATGTTCAACTGATTTTTCAAAGCCCTTTTCGTTTACCTCATAAAACTTTGGCTCCTTGCCAGAAATTTTTATAAAGGTATTTACCCCGTCATCAAAAACCTTTTTGGGCGATAGGTTTTTTGGGCCAGAAATAGAATATTTGTAATTAAAGTTTTTTTGCACCTTATCTAAATCAAGCGAGGCAACTTCAATGGAAGCCTCATTCCCACTACTTACTCCACTTGGGTTAAAGGGTCTAAGCCCTGTTGGTATAGCTGGCGTTATAGGGTTTTGAAAGCCAGAGCCACTTTTTAAGCCCTTATCCACATAGTCTTCATCCGGATAAAAAAACCGCATTACATAGATAAGGTCTTTTTCCTCCGCATTTTCAGAAGAAAGTTCTATTTGATAGGTTCTTTTGTTGGTTAAAACGGTAATGTTGGTTTTCATGCCATTTTGCTTCGCCTTAATAAAAATGCGGTTAGTATCTGGAATTATATTAAAAGGAATGGGGTCGCCTATAGAAATGGTGGTAATTTCTTCCTCCTTGCCAAATTCTATATTTGCTTGGTAGCCATAGCGGGTATTTAGCTTAAACACCTCATTTTCATTAAAAACTAAGGTTCTAATTCTAGAATCGGTAGTAAGGGGGCGGTTTAATTCAGCGCGGGCATTAAAAGAAAGGAATAGAATGGTTAAAAAAACTGCTAAATATTTACTTCTGGCATAGAAGTCATTGCGAGGAGGCTGAAAGCCGACGCGGCAATCCAGAAAAATAAAATTCAAAAAAATGCCAAAAATATTGTATTTATAGGCTGGATTGCTTCGCCAAAATTTAAATTTTGGCTCGCAATGACGGGTTTCCTTTTTACTTTTATAAATCATATACCTATTCCGCAATATCTTCTCTTTCCTTTGTGTAGCTTAGCACTTGGAAGTTAAGAGGGTTAAAATACCTTTCATCTTTAGTAAATTCTAGCTTAGAAAAAAAGTCGAAAGTAAGGGTTGAAATATAGTGCGAAGTTGCAACCGTAGTGCCACTATAAACATCTATATCGTTGGTTTTAAAGCGAATTTGTGCCAGATTCTTATCTAAAAAGGTAATGGATTTAATAGATACCTCCCTTATTAAATTATCCGATAGTTTTAGCGGAGAGTTTGGGTCTGAATAAAGCCCAAAATAAAATTGGCGGTAAACACCAATGGCGGAAAAAAGCCTTACCACCGTAAAGTAAAAATATTTGTAATTTCTGCCCTGATAACTTTCTCTATTCATTACATACTGGGCAATTAGCGATCTTCTAACTACTTCCCTTGCTGAAAATTCTTCAATAGTGCGGTTAGAAACATTGGTGATAATGTTGGTGTTCTTATCAAGCTCAATTAAAAAAGGCTCAAAGGTTTTGCTATTGCTAATTTGTATCATAAGCATAATGCAAGTAACCAAAGAAATAAGCGAAATGGTAGAAATAATCATCAACCAGTTTCTTTGAATAACCGTCGCCTCGTATTTATCGCGATACCAGTTTCGCTTAAATACCTTTAGCGCAGCCTTCTCTTTTAAGTTGTCTTTTAAATTTGAGTCCATTTGGAAACCAACGAAATCTTTTCTAAGATTGATAATTATATTTTAATGATATAGCAATTCAAAAAAAATTTAAGGATAATTTTAGACTAATGGTTAGCAAAAAAAACAACCATAAAAACTCTCTCCTAGCCGTAAATATTGGGAAAAACTATGGCAAAAAACCAGTTCTTAGGCAAGTAAATTTAAAGTTGCATCAAGGTGAGGTGGTGGGTTTACTGGGGCCAAATGGGGCTGGAAAAACTACTCTTTTCTATATAATTTCTGGCTTAATTGCCCCAAACTATGGGGAGGTGGTATTAAATGGCAATAAAATTACCGCTCTGCCTATGTATCTGCGGGCTAGAATGGGGGTTGGCTACCTTCCGCAAGAATCTTCCATTTTTAGAGGAATGAATGTTGAACAAAATATATTATCCATTTTAGAAATTGTTGAACCTTCCCTTACCAAAAGGCAAACTATATTAGATGAATTGCTGGGTGAATTTTCAATCACCCATTTGCGAAATACTCTGGCTATTTCTCTATCTGGTGGTGAGCGACGCAGGGTAGAAATTGCTAGATGCCTTAGCACCAACCCCTCCTTCGTTCTGCTAGATGAACCCTTAGCTGGTATAGACCCAATAGCCGTGTATGAAATAAAAAACCTCATCGCCCACCTGAAAGATAGGGGCATTGGCGTTTTAATTACCGATCACAATGTTAGAGAAACGCTAGATATTGTTGACAGGGCTTATATAATTCACGATGGCAGCGTTTTAATGGAAGGCACGCCCAAAGAAATTGTTGCTAATCAAGAGGTTAGAAAGGTGTATCTGGGCGAACAGTTTAGTTTATAAAATGGCATAATAGAAGAAATATGTGGCTACACTAGGGAAACCTTCATGAGCTTAAGCGGAAGCGAAGAAATCCAGTTTATAAATACAACCATACCCACCCCTTAAAATCTAGTTGAGATGAATTTTATAATCAGTTATCTCTAAACCATATGATTATAACCATTTTAATAATTCTGTTCCTTGCCGCTCTTTCTGCCTTTTTTTCGGCGGCGGAGGTGTCTTTAATTGGTTCTAGCAACGCTAAGCTCCACAAGTATAAGATGGAGGGCAACAAAAGGGCAGATTTGGTTCTAAGCATGCGTAGCAAAAAGGATGAGCTTATTGGTGCCGTTCTAATTGGTAATAATGTTGCTAATATTATAGCTGCCTCTGTTGCCACTGGTGCCTTTATTAAAATTTATGGTGAAAATGGGATTGTTTATGCCTCCTTCGTAATGAGTGTAGTAATTTTACTTTTTGGCGAGGTTTTGCCCAAGAGTTTTTCTTTCAAAAAGCCAGAAAAGGTTGCCCTGTTTGTGGCACCTCTAATGTTTTTCCTAATAAAAATATTTTACCCCATAAATATTTTTCTAGAAAAAACCATCAATGCCTTTGATAAGCTAATTGATAGGCTATTTGGTGCTACCCATCAAAATCCAAATGAAGGAAAGGAGGTAATAAGGGGAACCATAGCCGAACACTATAACCAAGATGTTGATCAAAACGAAGATAAATACATGCTATCTGGCATTTTGGATCTATCTGAACTAACCGTGTATGATGTAATGATTCATAGAAGTGATGTTGCCTTTATCAACGCCGATGATGATATCGATAAAATAATAGAGGCCGTGCTAAACAGCAAGTTTAGTCGCTTTCCCGTGTATGAAGGTAAGGAGGAGCAAATTATTGGCATACTTCACATAAAAACTTTACTTAGAGAATTTGCTAAGTTCAAAAAACAATCAGCCAAAAAAACCTTCAACTTAAAAAAAATTTTGCTAGAGGCGCAGTTTGTGCCAGATTCTAGAAATCTAAAAAATCAGTTGCAGGATTTTAGAAACAAAAAAAATCACCTAGCAATAGTGGTGGATGAATATGGAGCCTTAGAGGGCATAATTACTCTTGAAGATATTTTAGAGGAAATTGTGGGGCAAATTGATGATGAGCATGATTTTGGTAAGAAAAAAATCAAGCGAATTAGAACCAACTATTATGAAATTGAAGGCGATATTTCTGTGCGGGATATTAACCGCCAATTGAATTGGGATTTGCCAGAAGACGAATTTTCATCCACCATAGCTGGTTTTATTATTAACCAAGCAAGGGTAATTCCTGAAAAGGGGCAGATTTTTAACTTCTTTAATATTCAGTTTGAAATTATAGAAAAAACCAATCAGCAGATAACTATAATTAGGGCAAAGAAACTTTAATGAATAGCGAGCTACAAATACTTTTCATTACTCATAATTCTAGTGAAGTTATACTGCAAGCCATTGAAGGCCTGTATAATAACTTCCCCATAGTAATAGTAGATAATGCAAGTAGTGATGCCACAATAAAAATAGTAAAAGAAAAATTCCCCTTGGTAGAAATTATCGCCCTTTCTAACAACCTTGGCTATGGCAGGGCAAGCAATGTGGTTTTAGAAAAAACTACCCTCCCCTTTGTTCTACTTTTAAACCCAGATACTATTACTAACAGAGGGGAAATAGAAACTCTGTTAGAGGAGAGCAAAGGGTTAAAAAATTGTGCTATTTCTGGCCCAAATTTAGTTGAGGCAAATAAAACAAAAAACATCAAAAAAGTGGATTGGATAGTTGGTTGCTCAATGCTTTTTAATATGGCACTAATGAAAAGGGTTGGTTTTTTTGATGAGAAGATTTTTCTCTACGGGGAAGAAAATGACCTCTGCTACCGCGTAAAAAAGGCGGGGCTTGATATGTTTGTAATAGAAAATTCTTACATAGGGCATTTAAACCAAAAATCTTCCCCACAGAATAATCACTATGTTTTTTTGCGAAAATTCCACCGCACCTATAGTAGCCTTTATTTAAAAAAGAAACATGCAAGTAGTTTCAAAGCCTTTCGCCTTGCCCTTGGTGGGATTTTAAAGGGTGCAATTGCTCTTTTACTAAAAAGGGGTGGCAAAATAGAACAAGGGGCTAGAATATCTGCCTCTTGGCATTTTATTTTAGGCAAAGGGGCTTTTGATAAGCAAGGCAGGGCTTATTATACTTGAGCCAGCCTTAATAGATACCCTGCTATCTTTTTTATCTGCCCAAAATTTGGGCTAAATGACACCCTTACAATCCCTAGCTTTTCATCATAACCAAAGCAAGAACCTGGTATAAGGGCAAGCCCCTCTTTAAAATCTCCAACACCCAGCATTAGGGCAAATACTATATCAAAATCATTTGTTATGGTTTTTTGCCCTTTGGAAGAAAATTTGAATTCACTTGTAGGGAATTTTTTACCAAGCAAAAAATCTAGCCTTAGCAGAGTATAAAAGCCACCTTCTGGCTTAAAATTATCATCTAGTAATAAGCCCTTCCCTTTTAGGTTTTCATACAGATAATATGCATTTTTTTTGTAATAGTTAGAAATTTTGCCCTTACTTTTTTTAGACATAAATTTTAGAGCATTAGCCATGCCAGCCTGCGCAGATAAAGGCGGGTTGCCGATAAGGCGACTTTGCAAATAGGTTATATCACTCAAATATTGTGGTGGAACGGTATTTACCGCAAGCCTTTCACCAGAAAGCCCCAGTGCCTTTGTGCCACTTCTAAATAAAAAAGTTCTATTATTTAAATGGGGGGCAATTTTAAGTAGTGAGAAATCAAATTTTAATGAAAAGTCTATTTCAGCAAAGGCCTCATCTAGAATAATTGGCACGGTCTTATGCTTTTCTAGAATAGGTAAAATTTCCATCCATTCTTCCTTTGAAATTACCTTGCTTAAAGGATTCATTGGGTTGCAGAACAAAAATGCGTTTATTTTCTTGCCACTTACCACCTTAGCAAATTCTTTAGCCGTAATTTTATATTGGTTAGAGCTGTTTAATTCTAAAAAAGAAAAAAGTTCGTGCTTAGGTGGCTTACCGTAAATAAAGCCATAGGTGGTTTGTGCCAATTCTAAATGATTTAAATACCAAGGTTTTATGGCAATAATTACTCCATCTTCATGCTTTTTTTGCACTGCATAAAAAGCAGAGGCTAAACCAAACTGCCCGCCAACGGTTAGCACAATTTCCTTTTCACTAAAATCTATACCATATTCTTTTTTGAAGCCCTGTTTGGCAATTTGCAGATAATTTTCTTCCCCATTAGAGTTAGTGCCGTAGGGGAAGGTTTTTTTAGATAAATTATTTATAACCTTTTTTATTGCCTTTATAGCTGGCTTATCTGCTCTATAGCTTGGGTAGCCACGGCTTGCATCAATAATTTTGCATCCCTTGTTTTGCAAAAAATGCACCCATTGATGCATTAATTGCGTAGAGGTTATCTGGCTTGCATCTTCGCCATCTGGCGTTAAATATTTTGCTTTTTTAATCATTGTTCGCTAGTAATGAAAAGGGTAAAGGTATTATACCAAAAAATTATAATAATGACCAGTTCAAAACTAAAAATACAATATTACATAGACCTAATAAGGTTTAACCGTCCTATTGGCACTATGCTTTTGTTGTGGCCAATATTATGGGTTTTTGCTATTATGGATGTGCATAATATTTCCCTCTATATAGTGTTTATTTTAGGTGCCTTTTTAACCAGAAGCATTGGTTGCGTAATAAATGATGTGCTAGATAGAAACTTCGATAAAAAAGTATCAAGAACAAAAACCAGACCCCTTGCCAACAATAAAATTTCTTTACTAGAGGCTTTTATTATACTTGCAATACTTGGGTTTTTCTCCTTCATTTTGTTGTTTCAACTAAATTATCACACCATTTTTTTAGGGGTGATAGCTGGATTTTTTATAGTCCTTTACCCCCTATCCAAAAGATTTTTTGCAATGCCACAATTAATATTAGGAATAGTATTTAATTTTGGTGTATTTATGGCAATTAGCGAAGTTTATCACCTAAAAACCCCTGAAAATTCATCTTGGGAAGGCTTTTTTAATGTAATTTTTTCTAATAGAATTCTTCTACTATACCTATCTTGCATCTTTTGGACCATTGCTTATGATACTATCTACGCCCTGCAAGATAGGGAAGATGATAAAAAAATAGGGCTAAAATCAACCGCTATTTTCTTTGGAAAAAAAATTAAGCTCTTTGTAAAAAAATTCTATCTTATTAGCTTTTTATTACTGTTATTTAGTGTAAATAATATATCTAACTTTAATATATTCATATTCTTAATAGTTGCCTTGTGGGCATTAATTTACATCTTTAAGAGTTTAAAAAAAGTAAATGTAAAGTTTCCAGCAAGGGCTGATTGGTTTTTTAGGGCAAACAACTATTATGGACTACTAATATTCCTAGCAATTATTGCGGGGCACAAAATTTAAATTTTATGAATAAAAACAAAGAACCAATTTTAATAAAAAAATATCCTAACAGAAGGCTTTATGATACCTCTACCAGCTGTTATGTAACCTTGCAAGATATTGCCAAGTTTGTTAAGGATGATGTTAATTTTGTAGTTTTGGATTCAAAAACCTCTGAAGATATTACCCGACAAACCTTGGCTCAGGTAATTATAGAGATGGAGCTAAACGGGGCTAATTTGCTACCACTAAATTTTCTAAAACAAATAATTTGCTTTTATGATGAAAATTTAAGCAATTCTTTCAATAAATATATAGAGCAGTTTACGCAAAATTTCGCCACCATAATAGACAAGGTAAGTGCAACTTCTAGCAAGCCTAAGGATGTATTTTCTTCAATTAAAATGGCAGAAGAAATTGGCAAACAAAATATGAAGATACTTGAAGAAACCTTCAATATTTTTAATCTCTTCAAATATAAAAATCCTAAAGATAAGGAGTAGCAATGTTTGGCATTTCAGGCTGGGAATTTTTATTAATTGCCGTAGTGATGCTAATTTTTGTAAAAACAGAAGATATTCCAGAAATAGCCAAACAAATTGGCTTATTTTTTAGAAAAATGCGGGTTTTGTTCTTTGATGTAAAAAGCAGCATTTCAAGAGAGCTAGACCTAGATGGCGTAAAAAAACACACGGTAATAGATATAAATGGCGAACCCAGAAAAGCCTATGATGTGAGGGAAGTTTTCGATGAGCTGGAAGGAAAGCCTAAAAAAAGAAAAACACCTTCCGCAAAGGTTGCTAAGAAAAAAACCAGCGGGAAGAAGCAGGGTTAGGGTGCTACATTAAGGAAAGCCGTCATTGCGAGCCAAAAATTTATTTTTGGCAAAGCAATCCACAACAATTATATTTCTTGTAATAACTGTCTGAAATCCAAGCTCTGCCTTGTTTATGGATTGCTTCGTCGTTGCACTCCTCGCAATGACGATTTTCCCCTAAAGCTCCTCTAAATAACGGTTAAAGACATTAACAGCCACTTATACATTGCTTTTTATCTATCTTTAACAAACACTCCCAAAAAATATTCAACAAATTAACAATTCTTTAACATATTGCATATAGTATAGGGTCTAACATTTTACTAAATTAATTTTATGCCACAAATTATATACTCAGATAAAATACAAGGATTAGTTGATACAATTGTATCAACTAATCATACTCATAATTACACTAACCACAAAGAACAGATGGAATCTTTAGTTCAGGCAGTTGAGGGTGCTGGTATTGGGCATGCCGACTTTTTGATAAATCAATTACTTGCGGTAAAAAATCAGGGGTTGTATAGTAAAGCTGGTCGGACCTTTAGGCCAGAAGAAACATACGCAATTTCACAAGCAAAACAAGAATTAGATTATATTAAAGAAGGTTTAGCACATATAGTTGAGGGCGCGGTTTATTGGCATTTAATTGAAAGTAATACAAAAAATAACACTTTTAACAGAGATAATTTTCAGAAAGGTTTAAAAAGCCTTGGTTATGATAATAATGAGGCTAGCAAAATAGTTGAGACTATACAATCCTCACTAAATAGTTGAGACTATACAATCCTCACTAGATGCAAACCCTGAATTGGATAGGGGGAATATAGGTGTGGCATTTAAAAAGGGCAGAGATGAAGTAAAAGCACTAAGAGACGCTCAAAAAGAAGCTAGTAAAGAACTAGAAAAACCTAAAAACCTTGGAGACCGTGCGAGAGAAATTGTAGAACAGGCGAAGAAAGTAGCAGGCAAATTTACTTCAGGTTTGATCCATAGGAATGATAGAAGCGGTCCTCATAGATAATAGCAGAAACCCTGCTATTTCTGCTTCTGTGCCTAACAGCAATGACTATATACTCTTTCCTACCCCCTACCCTTTAATTGGTAGATATATTTAATAACTTCCGCTACGGCTTGGAACTGCTCTAGGGGAATCTGTTTGCCAATTTCGGCGGTTTCGTATAAGGCTCTGGCCAAGGGTCTATTTTCTACTACGGGCACTTGGTTTTTTTCGGCAATTTCTATAATTTTTAGTGCTAAGAAATCTTGCCCCTTGGCAACTAGAATTGGTGCGTCCATTTCTTCTTCCTCATACTTTAAGGCCACCGCATAGTGGGTTGGGTTTCTAACCACTACGCTACTTTTTGGCACTTCTTTTGCCACCTTGTTTACTGCCTTTTGCATTCTTAACTTTCTAATTCTTGCCTTTATTTGCGGATCACCATCTGATTGTTTAAGCTCATCTTTAAGCTCTTGGCGGGTCATCATCATAGATTTAAAAAAGGAGAACTTTTGATAAATAAAATCGCCCCCCGCAATTAGAAAAATAAAAATCACGGAAAATAAAATTATCTGATAAATAATGTGGGAAATAACCTTTAGCATCTCTTTTAAATCATAGTTTGCTAAGTTAATGATTTTGTCGAAGGAAGATTTCACTATCAAATAGCCCATAAAGCCAATCACAATAATTTTAAGAAACCCCTTTAATAGCTCCACCACACTTTTAAAAGAAAACAGTCGCTTAAAACCAGCAAGCGGCGAAATTTTTTCAAACTTTGGCTCTAAAGATTTGGCCGAAAAATTAAACCTGCCATTTTGTAAGAATGATGAGGCAACCGCCACCACAATGCTAAACGCTATGGGGAAGCCAACTAAGGCAACAATGGCAAAAACAACATCTTTTAGCAGGTGGTCTAGATTATTTTCATCTAAAGAAAAACTGTAAGATTTGCTAATGTAGTTAGTAAAATCAACCGTAAAACCAGTTAAGATGCTTGGGATAAACCACACCATATACAAAAACAACAGCCCCAGAAATAGGGCATTAGAGACCTCTCGTGAAAAGGCAACCTTGCCTTCATCAAAGGCATCTTCTAAGCGTTTCTGGGTGGGCTCTTCGGTCTTTTCTGAGCCAGATTCATTTTCTGCCATCTATACTTCAAGTTTTTGCACACTATGGTTATATTTATCTAGCATAAGTTCAAGCGGATTTGTGTTTGAGAATAACCCCGAAGCAATTAAACATTGCTAATATTGCTAAATATTATTAGAGAATTCCTTAAAATATCCGTGTCTTTTGCCTTATGAGTTTTGATAATAAACTTTCTTCAATCCTTACCCATTATAATGAGCTATCTGCCAAGTTAATGAATCCAGATGCTATGGATAAGAAAGATTTCGCTAGGCTTTCTAAAGAATATTCTAACCTAGAAGAACTGGTGGTAAAAATTAATGAGTATAAAAAGGCAAGTGAGTCAATAAAAGATTTAGAAGGTTTGCTAAAGGATCCAGAGTTTAAATCCATGGCAGAGCAAGAACTGCACGATACCAAAAAGTTGCTAGCTGATTTGCAAAATCAAATAAAGCTGGCTTTAATTCCAAAAGATGTTGATGATGATAAAAATGTGATACTAGAAATAAGGGCAGGCACAGGTGGAGAAGAGGCTTCTTTATTTGGGGCAGATTTATTGCAAATGTATCAACGCTACGCTGAAAGAAGAAGGTGGAAGTTTGAGCTTATCTCCATAGCCTATACGGGTTTAGGTGGCATAAAGGATGCTCAGGCAGAAATTTCAGGCAATAGCGTTTTTTCTAGGCTAAAGTTTGAATCTGGCGTTCACCGTGTGCAAAGGGTGCCAGATACAGAAAATCAAGGCAGGGTTCATACCTCCGCCGCCACCGTTGCCATTTTACCAGAGGCAGAAGAGGTGGATGTAGATATTCAAGAAAAAGACCTTCGCATAGATGTATTTCGCTCTAGTGGACCCGGCGGGCAATCGGTAAATACTACCGATAGTGCCGTTCGCATAACCCATATTCCAACTGGCGTTGTAGTTTCGCAGCAAGATGAAAAATCTCAGCACAAAAACCGTGCCAAAGCAATGAAAATACTAAGGGCAAGGATTTATGAAGCTAAAAGGCAGGAGCTTGAGGCAGAACGCTCCAAAAACCGCAAAAGCCAAATTGGTAGTGGCGATAGATCTGAAAGAATCCGCACCTATAACTTTCCACAAAGCAGGGTTACAGACCACCGTATTAACCTAACCCTCTACCGAATTGCCGATGTGGTAAATGAGGGTGATTTAGATGAGCTAATTGAAAACCTAATTGCTGACGATCAAGCCAACAAACTAGCCGACGCTGTGGAAAAGCAGGAGTAGAAAAAGTAATGTTTACCGGCATAATAGAAAATATTGGTGAAATAGTTGAAATAGCGCCAAAAGAGCAAAGGATTTCTGCCAAAATAAAATGCAACTTTTCGCATATAAAACTAGGGGAATCTATAGCCATAGATGGTGCCTGCTTAACGGTTACCAAAAAATCTTTTTTATTTTTCCGCAAGCAAAATTATTTTTGGGTAGATGTATCTAAAGAAACTCTAGATAAAACTAATCTTTCTGGGTGGCAAAGGGGCAAAATAGTAAATTTAGAGAAATCTCTACGCCTAAATGGCAAGATAGATGGGCATTTGGTTCTAGGGCATGTGGATGGTTTGGGCAAGGTTGTTTCTATAAAACAAATTGATGATAATTATAATATAGAGGTAAAAATCCCCAAAGATTTTTTAAACCTAATAGTTTACAAGGGTTCAATTACTTTTAATGGCGTTTCTTTAACCATAAACCAGTTAAAAGATGATTTTATTTCTTTAAATATAATACCCTATACTTGGAGCCACACTAGTTTACGAGAGTTAAAAGTTGATGAGAATGCAAACCTTGAATTTGATATAATTGGCAAATTTGTGGCAAGAAATCTTATCCAAAATACTGCCCAAAAAAATCTTTAAAAAATAACAAACTATTAGTTGAATTAATCTTTTCTTTAGATATTTTTCCATCTATCCTAATAATAATTGGTTTAAAGTAATAACTAATTTAACCGCTAATTTTCAAATAAAATGCTCTCTAAATTTTTGGCTCTTTTTTCGTCAGACATGGCAATAGACCTTGGCACTGCCAACACTTTGGTTTATGTAAAGGCTAAGGGAATTGTGCTCAATGAACCATCCGTTGTGGCATTCGCAAATATTAATGGCAGTAAGGTTCCAATTAAATTTGGTAATGAAGCAAAATTAATGCTTGGCAGAACACCAACCGATATTTTCGCTTCTCGTCCTTTAAAAGATGGTGTAATTGCCGATTTTAAAGGGGCAGAAGAAATGATAAAGCACTTCATAAGGGTGGTGCATAGGGGCAGAACAATGGTTCGCCCATTAATTATTGTGTGCGTGCCATCTGGCTCTACTCCAGTGGAAAGAAGGGCAATTCAAGATGCCGCTATGGAAGCCGGTGCAAGGGAAGTATTTTTGATAGAAGAACCAATGGCAGCTGCTATTGGAGCAGGTCTTCCAGTTACTGAACCAACTGGTTCTATGATTGTGGATATTGGTGGTGGCACTACAGAAATTGCGGTAATTTCACTAGGTGGTATAGTTTATGCCCAGTCTGCAAGGGTGGGTGGTGATTCTATGGATCAAGCAATTATCTCTTACATTCGCAAAAATCATAATCTGCTAATTGGTGAAACCACGGCTGAAATGATAAAAAAGAATATTGGTTCTGCCTTACCACTTGATGAGTATGAAAAAGAAACCATTCATATTAAGGGAAGGGATTTAATTCGTGGAATTCCAAACGAAATTGTAATTTCTAAAAAGCAAATTGCTGAAAGTTTGGCAGACCCTGTGGATACTATTCTGCATGCCATTCGTGAAGCGTTAGAGCTAACCCCACCAGAACTTTCTTCTGATATTGCCGATAAGGGCATAATGATGACGGGTGGTGGCTCTCTACTAAAAGATTTAGATGTGCTAATTCGTGAAAGAACTGGCCTACCAGTTTCTGTTTCAGAAGATGCTTTAAATTGTGTGGCCTTAGGTTCCGGCAAAGCATTGGAAGAGCCAGAAAAGTTTAGGCATGTTCTGTTCCAACAGAATTAGATTGAAAGGTTTTTATGCCAAAATTTTATGCCCAAAGCATTAGTTAATAATAAAGAAACTGAATTTACCTCTGGCATGACTGTTCTACAGGTATGCGAACTAGCAGGTGAAGAAATCCCAAGATTTTGCTATCACGAAAGGTTAAAAATTGCTGGCAACTGCAGAATGTGTTTAGTGGAGGTTGAAGGCGGCCCCAGAAAGCCTGTGGCTTCTTGTGCCATGCCTGCCAGTGATAATATGAAGATTTTTACCCAAACGCCAATGGTAAAAAAGGCAAGGGAAGGGGTGATGGAATTTCTCCTTATTAACCATCCGCTAGATTGCCCTATTTGCGATCAAGGTGGCGAGTGCGATTTGCAAGATGAAGCCTATCATTACGGCCGAGGCTCTAACCGATATGAAGACTATAACCGGGGGGTGAAAGATAAACCACTTGGTCCCCTAGTAAAAACGCAAATGACTAGATGCATTCACTGCACCAGATGTATTCGCTTTTTAACTGATGTAGCCGGTAGCGAAGAAATGGGTGCCACAGGCAGGGGGGAATATATGGAGGTTGGAACCTTCATCGAAAACAACATTACTTCTGAACTATCTGGCAATATTATAGACCTTTGCCCAGTTGGGGCGTTGACCTCCAAGCCTTACGCCTTTAAGGCAAGAAGTTGGGAACTTACCAAAACCGAATCGATAGACATAATGGATGGTTGCGGTTCTAACATTAGAATTGATTCAAAGGGTAATGAGGTAATGCGTATCTTGCCAAAAAATCATGATGAAATTAACGAAGAATGGCTATCAGACCTTTCTCGCTTTGCTTATGATGGTTTACTAAACCAAAGGCTAGATAGGGTATATGTAAAAAGTGAAAAAAGGCTAAAGGAAAGCAGTTTTGTGGAAGGCTACCGTCTAATAAAAGAAAAAATCTCTCAACTGAAAAAAGAAGAAATCGCCTTTATAGCTGGCGATTTAGCCGATTGCGAATCTATAACAGTGCTAAAAACTCTGGCAGAAAAAATGGGGGTGGAAAATATCGATTGTCGTCAAGATGGTGCCTTGTATGATGCTAGTGAGAGGGGTAATTATCTATTTAACACCTCAATTAACCAAATAGAAGAGAGTGATTTTTGCCTGATAATTGGTGCAAACCCAAGGTATGATGCGCCCATACTAAACATTCGCCTTAAAAGGGCAGTGGCTGAAAGTGGGTTAAAGGTTCATAATATTGGCGATGCTATTTCGCTAAACTATCCTTACAATCACTTAGGCAATGATGCCAAAATTTTGAATGATATTTTAGATGGCAAGGCGTTAAAAGATGAATTAGCAAATGCCAAAAAGCCCATACTAATTATTGGTAATGATATTCTAAAAAGGGCGGATGGCTTGGCAATATTCAATCTTGCCAAAAAAATTGCTAGCAAATTCAATTTTGTTAAGGAAGGGTTTAATGGCTTTAATCTTCTACAAAAAACCGCCGCTAGGGTGGGGGCTTTAGATTTAGGCTTTGTTCCATATGGCAAAGGTAGGGATATTAATAAAATTATAGAAGGGGCAGAAAAGGGCGAAATTAAGCTAATAGTTTCTTTAGGTGCAGATGAACTGCCTTTTGAGAAGCTAAAAAACACATTTATTGTATATATTGGCTCACATGGCGATAAGGGGGCAGTTAATGCCTCAGTAATTCTACCCGCCACTGCCTATACAGAAAAGGATGCAACTTTTGTGAATCTAGAGGGCAGGGTTCAGCAAACCAAAAGGGCAGTTTTCCCCCTAGGTAAGGCAAAGGAAGATTGGATTATTATAAATGAGCTTGCCTTAAATTTAGGGCATAATTTGGGCTTTACTAATTTGCAATCAGTCCGCCACAAAATGGTGCAGATTAACCCAATTTTCTTTGAGCTGGATAGGTTTATAAGGGCAGAGTTTAAGGCTAATATTGGTAAAGATGAAAAACTAACTACCAAAAAAATCACCTCATCGGTAGAAAATTTTTATCACACCAACCCCATCGCCAGAAGCTCCAAAACCATGGCAAAATGCGTGGAAGAACTGTGGAGTATAGCATCTTAGCTGTTGTTAAGTAATAGGAATTGAATGTGTATGGGCAAAAAAAACGGCTAAAAAACTAGAGTAGGTAAATACCTCAGTTTAATAGCCGCCTTAGTCATTCGATGACGAGCCCAAGGAAATCGCGGATTTCCTGTCGGCATTCAAGGTTGTCTGCCTTATAAGGCCTTAACTCCTCAACTTCGGTTTCGAGCTCCAAGATTCGGGCCCTGAGAGCCAAGTTCTCGGCTTTGAGAGCCTTGATCTCATCGTCTTTGGTGGGGATAATGATGATTTCCCCGTTGTCTTTAGACATTGTGTCCTCGAATAGTGTGGGTGGACAAAAAAACTTGTAGCCTTAAAAAACCATAGGCGAAAAATGAACAATCTGCATTTTACCAGAGAGAGAGTTGTCAATGCAAAATATTGATTTAAAGTAAGATTTTTTTAGAGTTTTAACCAAATTTTAATACACCGCCCAAAAGTCGGCATTGTGAGTAGAGCAATAACACTTAACTACCACCCTTCTCCCTTATGCCCCTTCTTGCCAGTTCATCTGCCTTATCATTTAGTGGATGGTTGGAATGACCCTTTACCCAGTGCCAAGAAATATTATGCCTGTTTTTCTGCTCCCATAACTCTAACCACAGGTCTTGATTTTTAATGGGCTTTTTATCAGCCGTTTTCCAGCCGTTTTTTTGCCATTTGATTATCCATTCCGTAATGCCGTTTTTTACATATTGGCTATCTAAATAAAGCTCTACTAAACAGGGTTTTTTAAGAGCCTTAAGAGCCTCAATTACCGCCATTAACTCCATTCTATTATTGGTAGTATCTGAATTATAGCCGTATATTTCTTTGGTAATTTCGCCAAAAATCAACACCGCCCCCCAGCCACCTTTACCAGGGTTGCCAGAACAGGCGCCATCTGTATAGATTACTACCTTATTTATACTGCTCATACTGTGCTCCTAGCACGGCTAGCCTTGCTATTAGACTGTTTACACTGCATAGTTCATCTGCCCCCACTTTAGCAAACCCCATTCCTTTAGAATTTAGATTTACCCTATCTGATTTTTCCGTATTTATGCGATAATTGCAAGCCACTACCTTGCCACCAATTAAATACATTAAAGGCTCTGCCACCTTACCATCTATTTTTTCAACTGTTGGAATTCCCTCTTGAATTACCACTTCGGTTATTGCCTTACCCTCTTTGCTAGCAACCATAGATTTTCGCTCATCCTTATTAATTTCGAATATCTCTTTTGGGTTAGAGATGGTAATAATTCCCATACCGTAAGTGCCCTTGTTAGATTTTATAAACAGATAGGGCTTTTGCTCAATTTTATACTCCTTATATTTTTTCTTGATTTTTTCTAAGGCATAAAAGGCCTTATCGGCAACGCACTCTAGCCCTTCCCTTTCTTTAAAGTTGATTTTTCCGCACTGGGTGTGGATGGCAGAAATTAACCAGTCATCTATAGAAAATTCCTTAGCGAATGCTTCGCTTATTTTTTTATACTCATCAAAATAGTTAGACTTGGTGCGGTTATACCAACCATATTTTGGGCTTGGCAGAATGGGGATTTCAATATTACGCAATACATCTGCAATTCCATGCGGAATATCGTTATTCAAAATTATAAAATCTGGGTGGAATTCTTGGTGGAGCGAATTTTGTGGCAGATAGATTTTATCCCCCTCCCTTATAATCCGCTCCACCCTTACTGTGCCTTTGGTTTGGGATTCTATAACTTGTGGTTCTTGCTTTACCTTTACGCCACCTATCCTTGTTTCAAAACCAGCCTTCTCACAAATGGTTTTTAAGTTTGCAAGGTTATCAAGATAATATTTATTTCTGGTGTGGTTTTCTGGAACAATTAAGATTTTTTTCCCTTGTAGAAAGGGGTGATACTTACCTATAAAGTTTTTTAGCTCTTTGGCAGAATAATCAAGCTCAGCTTCACTAAAAAGGCTAAAGCCAGCGGGGAAAATATTAGTATCAACCGGAGCAATCTTAAAGCCAGAATATCTAATATCTACTGAATTATAAATAAAGGGCGGGTGGATTTTATTATGCCGTTCAAAAAAATCTTCTAAACCATTGTTTTTATTGGCTATAATATCATTTAAGATATTCTTAATAGACATTATTTTTTAGACCCAAATCTTTTTAAACCATCTTTATTTAGTGGCGTAAAGTTAATAGGTAAACTATTGTTTTTATTGGCTAAGTAAGCCTTAACCTCATCTAGCTTGTTAGAATTTTCTATAGATAAATAGCCACTATTATTAGTTGGAATGGTAAAGTTTTTAAGGGCAGAGATAATATTTATATCTTTTGGCTTCCAGCTTATTTCTAAACTACCAGCGTAATTAATTTGGTTCTGCTTGGCTTCAAAGTATAGGTTATTGAAAGGAAAGGTTCTTTCATAATTAGCCCCATCTTTCTTAACATAGCATTTTACCTCGCTTAAATACACCTTACCAGCCCCTTTGGTTTCTATTAGCAAATATTTATTATCATCGGAGTATATGGGGGTAATGTAGTTTTTGGATGAGTCTTGAAAGCCATAGGTGCAGAATTTTTCATCCACCGCCAAGTCTAACTTTAGTTCTGGCTTTATTATGGATATGGTTTTGCTTAGAGACTTTTGGGCGAAGTTATAATTTTCTATCTTTCCAGAGCATGAAGAAAATGCAAATAAGGAAATTAATATAAGTAAATTTTTGAACATTATCTTAAATATGGGGTTGCCCCCTTAAAATAGAGATAATTATTCTACTTACAAGACTATCTTGGGAAAGTTGATTATTCCCTTGTTTTTTAGCCAATCTCATATAAACTATAAACCTATGAAAAATATATTTCTTCTATTTCTATTACTTATTATAGGTGGCTGTTCTAAAAGTACTAATTTAGAATTTTATGCCAATTCTACCCCAAAGGTGGATATAAAAGATTTCTTCAGTGGAAAGCTAAAAGCAACTGGCATTGTGCAAGATTATAGTGGTAAGGTGGTAGATAGTTTTGTAGTAGATATGGTTGGCACTTGGAAGGGAGATGAAGGGGTTCTTGATGAAAAATTCGTCTATAATGATGGCAGAAAGCAAACAAGAATCTGGAAGTTGAAAAAAATTAGCAATCAAGAATATGAAGGCACGGCGGGTGATATTCTAGGGGTAGCCAAGGGCAAAATTAGTGGCAATGCTATCAACTGGCATTATAGTATGAATTTACCCGTTGATGACAAAACCTATAGGGTAAAGTTTGATGATTGGATGTGGAAAGTAGATAACAAAACCATCATCAACCGCTCTTATATTAAAAAACTAGGCATTACCGTTGCAGAAGTAGTTCTGGTTATTCAAAAACAATAGGCTTGAAAAAGTTATTAGCTAAAATATTTGATTTAATTCTGCCCCCCATCTGCCTTACCTGCGATGAAAAGGTTAGAAAATATGGCGATATTTGCTATAACTGCTTTAATAAATTCCACTTTGTTACGGAACCTAAATGCAAAACTTGTGATTTGCCCTTACAAAACCTTTACTTTCAAAGCCTGTGTGATGATTGCACCAATCTAACCCCGCACTTTAACAGGCTAATAAGCCTAATTGTTTATAATGATTTTTCGCATCAAATTATCCTGAACTTAAAGTTTAATGATAAGCCAAATGCCGCCTTTTATCTTTCTCACCTACTTGCAAAAAAAGTGAGGAGCGAATTTACCTTTGATATTATTGCCCCCATTCCCATATCTAAACGGCGTTTGCGAGAAAGAAAATTTAATCAATCGATATTAATCGCCAAAGTTATTTCTAAAACAGATAAAAAACCCATAATACCTAATCTATTAATTAAAAACCCCTCAACCAAAAAACAAACGGGCTTGAATAGAAATTTAAGAAAGGCAAATATCAAAAATGCTTTTTCAGTAAACACCAAATATAATATTCAAAATAAAACAATTTTACTGGTGGATGATGTGGCAACCACCTACGCCACCCTTGATGAGGCAGCTAAGGTGTTAAAAAAATCAGGCGCAAAGGCAGTTTTTTGTGCAACCCTATGTAGAACACCAAAGATTACAGAATATATTTGAAAAAATATATTCTAACTGTTAAAGACAAGTCAATTATTCAAAAATATGAAAACTAGAAATCTAATTTCAAAAATATTCGTCTTCCTTCTGGTTGGCATTTTAATCTTAAGTTTTGCCATCTGGGGAATTCACGATGTTATCACTGGAAAAAGTGAAGATGCCGTTGCTAAGGTGGGCAATGTAAAAATAAGTTCAAAGCAACTAGAAAACCGGGCTTTGGAAGAACTAAAGCAGTTTCATGGCATTTACGGTGCAGAAATTCCAGAAAATATCATGAAGCTAGTTTTTAGAAAAGAGCTAGAAAATATTGTGAGCGAAAACCTGCTTAACCTTTCCGCAAAAGATAGTGGCATAGATATTAGCAAAAAGAAAATAATTGGCGAAATTAGAAATATTCCAATTTTTCACGATGAAAATGGTAACTTTAGTGAAGAGTTATTTAAAAAATCTTTGGAGCAGAATAAAATTAACATCTCTGCCCTAATTGAAAACATCCAAAACCAAATTCAGCGAGAAATTTTGGTTACAAGCTTTGGTGGCGAAATATTTTACCCCGCAAACTTAAGCGAACTGGTCTATAAGTTTGATAATGAAGCGCGGTTTGTTCATCTAATTAATATCCCCGCCAACTATATAAAAGAAGCACAAGTGCCAGCTCCAAAGGAAGATGAGCTTATTACCTTCTATGAAAAAAATAAGAATAATTTTGAATCAGCTGAAACTAGGGGGCTTAGCTACATAGAAATTAATAAAAAAGACTTACTAAAAACCATCTCCGTTAGTGATGCGGAAATAAAAAATGAATCCGAGGCTGAAAAAAGTAAATTTGTTGAGGAAGAATCTAGAAATCTAAGGCAGCTTTATTTCAAGCAAGAAAAAACCGCCAATGATGCCTTTGCGGCCTTAAAATCTGGCAAAGATTTATTTGCTGTAGCCAAGGAATTTGCCGGCGAAAATAAAGATGAGGTTATTTATGGCGATGTTACTAAAAGCGAATTGCTATCACAAAGGTTGCTAACGGGAGAAATTATCGATGGGATTTTTGCCTTAAAAAATAATGACTATACCAAGCCTTTAAGAAGTAGCTTGGGCTGGCATATATTTTCAGTGTCAGACATAAAAAAAGCCACCTTCGCTACTTATGACAAGGCATATTTAAAAATAAAAAACCGCTTGCTGGCAGAAAAGGAAGAAAAAATCTTATCTGAAACCTTAACCTCGCTTGAAGCAAGGCTAAATGCAGGTGATGGAATAGAAAAAATTTCCACCCAATTTAATTTCCCAATAAAAAAAGTGCAAAACTTAGACAAGGCTGGCGAAGTGTCTACCAATACAGGTAAAGAAAAGGCAGGGCTAGATGAAAAGTTCTTATCAATTGCCTTTGCCCTTGATTTAGACTTAACTTCTGAACTATTTACCGTAGGTAATGGCGAAAAATACTTTGTGCTAAAGGTAGATGAAGTTACTCCGCCAAAAATAAGAGCTTTAGATGAGGTAAAACAGCTAGTAATTGACGCTTGGCGTAAAGAAAAAAGGGCAGAGCTAGCAAAACAGGTGGCTAATAATCTGCTACTAGAACTAAATAAACTGGCTGAAAAAAATACCGATGTTGGTGCTTCCGCAGACATAACTGCCAAACAAATAGCCACACTTGGCTTAAAGCTAGGCAATACAGAAAAGGTGGTAAGGAATGATAATATCTTATCTAACCTAGGCAAAGACTTGGTGGATGAGGTGTTTAAGTTAAACATTGGCAATTTTTCTAAAATCACCAAAAATAAAAATGGTGATCTAATAATTGCAAGGCTAGATAAAATTATTTCTGCCAATGAAAATGAAGAGGCGAAAAAAACCTTAAATGAGGCCATTTCTACCCAAATTGGCAATGAAATTATAGAGCAGTACCTAACCTCTTTAAGAAAAAAATATAAGGTTAAATATAACCTATAGGGATGTAAATGCGGTTCTTTTTTTATGCAATCTTAATATCGATTTTTGCTATAACTGGCTGTGGGCAAAGGAATAAGGTGGAAGGTGGCTTAATTAGCGAAGCCAGGGTTAGACCCTGCAAACAACCCCCCTATAATTGGATACCAATTAGGGATGATTGTAATGGTGTGCCTAACTATTCCGCTCAATCGAAAGGTAGCTTTCAACCCCAACCAACAAATCCTTACGGTGGCGGGCAAAGGCAGGCGAGCAACCCTGCAATTTCCCCTGCAATTTCATTTCCCAGCACTCCATCTCTACCTAATATTAGCGGCTCTGTGCAAGATTTCGGTAGCGATGCCAGCAGGGCTATTAGCAACTCTACCGGCGATTTTGGCAAACAGGTTCAAAGTGATTTTAAATATACCTATGATTCTATCCCCTCACAAAAAGAGGCTGGACAAGCAATTAATAGGAATTTAAATTCAATTGGAGTAGGCGGAGTGTCTGGTAAAAAATAATATGCAAAAGGAATTCTACAGAATTAAAAGGCTACCCCCCTATGTATTTGCGGAGGTAAATGCCCTGAAATACAAAAAACGCCAAGAGGGGGTGGATATTATAGATTTAGGCATGGGCAACCCAGATTCACCTACTCCGCCCCATATTGTAGAAAAACTAAGGGAAACAGTTTTAAACCCAGCCACCCACCGCTATTCTGTTTCGCAGGGGATTCGTGGGCTACGCAAGGCTCAGGCAGAATATTATAAAAGAAGGTTTGGCGTAGAGCTAGATATTGAAAAGGAGGTAATCACCACCATTGGCAGTAAAGAAGGGCTGGCAAACCTAGCCACAGCCGTTACCAAGCCTGGTGATACTATTTTGGTTCCAAACCCAAGCTATCCCATTCACCCTTACGGCTTTATAATAGCAGAGGCCAATGTTCGCCATATTCCTAAAAATTTTGATATTCCAGATGAAAATGGCCTAAGGGAGCAGGATTTTTTACAAAAGCTAAAGGTGGCGGTAGAAAATACTAAGCCAAAACCAACCTTTTTAATTTTGAACTATCCCTGCAACCCCACGGCAGAGGTAGTAAGCCTAGATTTTTACGAACAGGTGGTTGATTTCTGCAAGTTCCACAAAATCTATATAATTTCAGACATTGCCTACTGCGAAATTTATTTTGAATCTCCCCCGCCTTCCATTTTGCAGGTTAAGGGGGCGAAGGATATTTCAATAGAGTTTTCAACTCTTAGCAAAACCTACTCAATGGCAGGCTGGAGAGTTGGCTTTGCCTGCGGTTCGCCAGATTTAATCTATGCCTTAAAACGCATAAAATCTTACCTAGATTACGGCACCTTTACCCCCATTCAAGTAGCCGCCACTACCGCCCTAAATGGTCCGCAAGATTGTGTGGAGCAGGTGCGAAATCTTTATAAAGAAAGGCGAAATCTACTGGTTTCTGGCCTACATGAAATGGGCTGGATGGTAGAAAACCCCAAAGCATCTATGTTTGTATGGGGCAGAATTCCAAAACAATTTAGTAAATTAGGCTCACTAAAATTTGCCAAACTATTAATAGAAGAGGCTGGCATTGCTGTTTCCCCCGGTATTGGCTTTGGTTCTGATGGCGATGATTTTGTTCGCATAGCCCTAATTGAAAATAAGCAAAGAACAAGGCAGGCTATTCGAAATTTAAAGGGTTTTTTGAAGAAATATTAAAGCGTAAAAAAAATATTAAACAAATTAACAAGGCTCTTGACTAGTATCTTTTGAAAATTTCCCAAATTTTTTGTTTGAGATTTTGATTTTTATAGTTCCATCTAAATTCACATTCTTTTAAATGCAAGATGAATTTTTCGTTTGATATGCCGTTAAATTTAGCAAGCCTTCTTTTAGTGAAGCTCCAGAAGGCTTCAATGCCGTTTACGTGGTTTTTGCCTCTGGCAAATTCGTTTTTACTATGGTAGATTCTGTAGTGGTCGTATCCGTTTAGAATTAAGCCATTGTAGGCTTTGAAAGCCGTCTGTATATATGGTTGAACCTTCTAATATTTTCCCCTGAATTATTGGCATTAGTTGCTGTTTTGTGCAGTTTTCAACTATTTCAACATAAACACCCCCATCTCTTTTTAAAACGCCAAATACAGGTGTTTTCCCGGTAGCCCCTCTACCACGCTTACCCCTTACTCTCTTTGCCTCAAAGTAGCTTTCATCCAATTCAAATTCTCCTGAAAACTTTTCTTTTTTTGCTTTTTGTGGCAAAAGAAAAGATTTTCTGTCGAATTTCATTGTAGTAAACATTAATTGTATTCCTATTTATATCTAAAAGTATAGCTGTTTTGCTAGCAGTAATATCGCTGCAAAAACACTTGATTATTTTTTTAACTTTATGCGCGCTTAACCTACTGTATTTCATAGCTAAAACTTAATATCTCCTAAAAGATACTAGTCAAGAGCCTTCCCATTTATAGAGCGATAAACAAGGAAAGCCGTCATGAGCTGAGGAGCTTTCTCAAAAAAGCGATGCGGCAATCCAGTTTATAAATACAATTTTTTAGCATATTTTTTTGAATTTTATTTACTGGATTGCCACACTTTCTAAGCAAAGCTCTCATTCGCAATGACGGTTTTCCTTAAGTTTTGCCTATATTGCTTCTATTATCACTAATTTTCTTGTAAAAGTTAAGAAATAATTAACAATTGATGGTTATAATCTATATGAAAATGCCCGTGATTAATGAAAATATGAAAATACTTATGAAAAACAAAGCCTTCTTTTTAGTTCTTATATTGGTTTTATTAGTGCCAGCGGTTGGTTATTGTCAAACAACAGAAGCTGCTGCAAAGGATTTTAATGAAACAGTTGGTGGGGTTGCCTGTGCCATTGCTAATGTGGTAAGTGGTAATATTGCCAAGGCAATTGCTACCATTGGGATAGTTTTTTTAGGTGCTAAGGCATTTATCGGCAAGCTAGACTGGGCAACTGTTTTAATAGCCTCCCTTGGTGTATTTATAGTGTTTGGAATGGTGCCATTGGTTAGCACTATTACTAGTTTTGGTGGAGAACAAATAACCACACTTTGCAAAAAAAATCCATAAACTACCCCTAACTACAAACCAAAATACCGCTCACTTTTAATTGCGTCTTTTAGCAAATTTCTAGCATCAAATATTTTTAGTTTTTCATTTTCTCTTAAATATTTGGCGTAGTTTAGATTTTTATAATCTGGCCATTCGGTTAAAATTAGAATCAAATCTGCCCCAACAATTACCCCTTCTGGCTTGTTGCTAAACTCTATCTTATTTTTGAAATACTCTTTAGCATTTTCTATTGCCTTATAATCATGTGCCTTAATTTTTGCCCCTTTTTTTAACAGAAGCTCAATTATTTCAATTGCGGGAGAAGACCTTATATCATCAGTGCCCGCCTTAAAGGCAAGCCCTAGGGTAGCAATCTTTTTGCCCCGTAATTTGCCATCCAGAATTTCCTTCACTTGGTTGGCTATATATTCTTTTCTATCTCTATTTGCCTTAATTACCGCCCCGGTAATATTGTTTTTTAGCCTATTTTTTTTGAATAGATGTTCTAGGGCTAAAATATCTTTTGGGAAGCAAGAGCCACCAAAACCGGGGCCCGCTTGCAAAAACTTTTCTCCTATTCTTTTATCCAACCCTATTATTTTAGAAACATCATTTATATTAGCCCCTAGCCTTTTGGCAATTCCTGCAATTTCGTTAATGAAGGCTACTTTAGTGGCAAGAAAGCTATTAGCTGCATATTTGGCAAGTTCGGCAGAAATAATATCGGTAGCAATAAATTTTGCCCCATTTTTAATTATTGGCTCGTAGAGTTTTTTTAGCACAAGGATGGTTTCCTCTTCACTCGCCCCCACCAAAACCCTATCTGGATTCATAAAATCCTTTACCCCTGTTCCTTCCCGCAAAAACTCTGGGTTGGAGGCTTGTGAGAATTTTTTGTTAGTATATCCCAAAACCCTTTTATAGAACTCTTCGTTAGTTTTAGGGGGAACGGTGGATTTTATCGCTATAATGGCATTTTCTTTTAAAAATGGAGCAATTTCTTTTGGCAGGGCAAATAGATAAGATAAATTCGCCTCCCCTGTTTTTGGGTTTTCTGGCGTGCCAACGGATATAAAAACCACAGATGAGTTTTTTATATCCGCCATTTTTGTAGAAAAGTTTATATTATCTTTGTTCTTTGCCAGCAAGCCTTCTAGCCCTTCTTCAAAAATTGGCACCTTGCCTTTTTTTAAACTAGCGATTTTTTCGGAATTTTTATCTATAATATTTACCCTGTAGCCAAAATCCGCAAAGCATACGCCACTTACCAAGCCCACATAACCAGCACCTATTATAGATATTTCCATAAGATACGAAAGTTCTTAAGCGTCTAAATTCACCACATTTAGGGCGTTTTGTTGAATAAAATCTCGCCTTGGTTCAACAACATCACCCATTAGGGTAGAAAATATCTGTTCGGCATCTTCGGCATGTTCCACCCTAACCTTTAGCAGGGTTCTGCTTTCCGGATTAAGCGTGGTGCTCCAAAGCTGTTCGGCATTCATTTCACCCAAACCTTTAAAGCGGCTTATGGCAATTCCATCTCTTCCCAACTGATTAATTTTTTTCACCAGTTCAAAGGGGGAGGAAATTTCATATTCATTATTTTGAAAATCTAGAATAACTTTTGAGCCATCGGTAAAGGCAATAAGCTCGTTATAAAGTTTATCCAGCTCATCACTATAGTTGTTATCTATAATATCAAAGGGCAGGAAGATAATTTCCTTCACACTTTTTACATCCCGCTCGAAAGCAATGCCAGTTTCTTTTATAGTAGAAACCCAAGCATTTTCAAAGTCTTGCAGGTTTTTGTTTATGTAAGCAGTGATTTTTTCTTTTAGCTCCTCTGCCTCAAAACCCTTTTTGAATAGGTTTTGCAAAGCCAAAGCCTCAATTAAAATTCTAGGATTATTATTAACAAACACATCAATTATATCAGAGAATCTTTTGGCCTTTTTTACATAGTCTTTAAATTCACCGGCACGCAGGTTTTTGCTATTTACTATCAAAACCGCCTTATCGACGATTGATGCAATTAGCAGTTCGGTTAAATCTGCATCATTTTTTACATAGGATTCATTTTGCCCCTTTTTAACCTTATAAAGTGGCGGTTGAGCAATATACAGATAGCCCCTGCTTATAAGCTCTGGCATTTGGCGAAAGAAAAAGGTTAAAAGTAGAGTTCTAATGTGAGAGCCATCTACATCGGCATCCGTCATAATAATAATTTTGTGATAGCGAAGTTTGTTGATGTCAAAATCTTGCCCAATGCTAGTGCCAAGGGCAGAAATAAGCGTGCCTACCTCTTGTGAAGAAAGCATCTTATCAAATCTTGCCTTTTCAACATTTAAGATTTTTCCTTTTAGAGGCAAAATGGCCTGAGTGGTTCTAATTCTGCCTTGCTTGGCAGAGCCACCAGCGGAATCGCCTTCCACTATAAATAGTTCAGATTTTGCTGGGTCTTTTTCTTGGCAATCTGCCAATTTACCAGGTAGATTGGCGATATCTAGGGCAGATTTTCTTCTAGTTAGCTCCCTTGCCTTACGAGCCGCTTCCCTTGCCCTTGCAGATTCTATTACCTTTGCCACCACCATTTTAGCGTGGTTTGGATTTTCTTCTAACCAAGTGCCTAGTTTTTCAATTAAAATAGATTCCACCGCTGGGCGAACTTCAGATGAAACCAGCTTATCTTTAGTTTGGGATGAAAACTTTGGGTCTGGCACCTTTACCGAAATTACGGCAGTTAGCCCCTCCCTTGCATCATCACCTGAAATTTCTATCTTTTCTTTTTTTAGATTAACCAGCTTTTCCGTGTAGGAATTAATAAGGCGGGTTAAGGCAGCCCTAAAGCCAATTAGATGCGTGCCACCATCTTTCTGGCGAATGTTATTGGTAAAGCAAAGCACATTTTCGTGATAAGAATCATTCCATTCTAGCGAAATATCAACGGTAATTCTATCCCGCTCCCCCTTTATGGCAATAGGGTCATGGTAGGGCTTTTTGCTCTTATCTAGATAGCGAACATAGGCTTCAATGCCACCTTCATAATAAAAAAGCTGTTCTTTATCATCTTCCTTAGCCTCAATTCTGTTATCAGCTAAAGTGATGCGAACGCCAGAGTTTAAAAAGGCAAGCTCTCTAATTCTGTGTTCCAAAGTTCTGTAATCGAACTCTATTTTAGAAAATGTTTCTTTGGAGGCTAAAAAGGTTACTTCTGTGCCCTTTTTGCCATTCGCATCCCCCAAAACCTCTAGGGGAGAAACTGCCACGCCATGGGCAAAACGCATATAGTGTTCTTTGCCATCCCGCCAGATTTTTAAATCTAGATATTCAGATAGGGCATTTACTACCGATACGCCAACGCCGTGCAAACCGCCTGAAACCTTGTAGGAATTTTGGTCAAACTTACCACCAGCATGTAGCTGGGTCATAATCACTTCTGCGGCCGAAACCCCTTCACCCTTGTGGATATCAACTGGAATTCCCCGCCCATTATCCCGCACGGTTACGCTACCATTGGCGTTTAGAATTACCCAAATATCATCGCAATGCCCTGCTAGAGATTCATCTATGGCATTATCTAGCACCTCATAAATCATGTGATGCAGGCCAGAGCCATCATCCGTATCACCTATATACATGCCGGGTCTTTTGCGAACCGCATCTAAACCCTTTAGAACCTTAATTGAATCTGCCGAATAGGCGTTGCTTGCTTCTTGTTCTTTGCTAAGAATCTCATCTGCCAAAATTGCTTGGCCTTCATTTGCCTCTGCTACAGTGTTATTCATATCTTCTAAATTTGCATGGTTACTCATAGTATTTAAAGCCTTTTTTTGAATAACTAGATATAGCAGTTTTAGATTAGTTTTCTACAATAAAATTGAGTTGGTTGGTTGAGGGTATTGCTGGGGTTTTTTGGGGTTGGTGGGTTTTAGAAAATTGAATGGGTAAAAAAAAGGGGCCCCCGAAGGGGCCCGAAAGAAAAAGGGGGGGGGTGGAAAGAGTCAGGTGTCGAATGGAATGTGTGGCACGTTAGACCCAAACTTTGGTTTTTCAGCCGCCACCCTTTCCCAATCTCCTCTATAGCGCTCATCCACGATTCTCTCTAATCTCCATACGAAATGGAGATAGAGGTTATCCGCATGCGCTTCGGAGGCTGGCCTCCACTCCACACCCTCCTTTTGAGAGATCAGGGCGCGAAATGATGCTCGAGCCTTGGTTTCGTCATCGGTTACCACCCAGTTTACCCGTTGATAAGTATCAAAATACGTTTCATGATATGTCGTCCCGGTGGCCATTGGAAAGACGTTACGAGTGTCAGTCATTAAGCAAGCTGCCTTTCGGCAGGCGAAGTGGTTTGCTGATCTGTAGCTTCCACCCTGTGTTTTGGGTAGAGAGAAAAAATCAAAAAATGTGGAACCTTATTTTCGCATAGATAGAGAGAGTTGTCAATATAAAATATTGATTTTGGACAAGATTTTTTTAAAGTTTTAACCAAATTTTAA
>JBKCHH010000027.1:0-20865 GCA_046302855.1 Alphaproteobacteria bacterium | reverse complement strand
ACAAATATCTTGAAACTTAAGGCTCTACCTTGTTTATGGATTGCTTCGTCCTTTCAGTCCTCGGCTCATGACGGATAGAAATAAAAATCTTGGCTTTTTGTAAAATCTGTGCAAAACAGTGCCTCCTTCCTTTTTGTTTTTAGCCGGCTTAGCTCAGTTGGTAGAGCAGTTGATTTGTAATCATCAGGTCGGGGGTTCGAGTCCCTCAGCCGGCACCATCCTTCGCCGTTGGCTTCGGATGGCCTCGCGCCTTCGTAAGGCATACAAAGACTTACGCCAATTTAAGTCAAAAAACTAATCACAGCGGTGGGTTTGGTCTTCTACCACTTAAAAGGCTGTAGATTAGGCTTGCCACAAAAAGTAGCACAAAAACTAGTGATAAGAATTTGGCAATTCCGGCGAAATTAGAGGCCAAGCCACCAAATCCTAAGAAGGCTGCCACTACTGCTAGTATAAAAAAAGTAATGATATAATTTAACATAAGATTATTATTTGAAAGACCTCTCACCTAAATTCTACTTCTATGGATTTTTATGCCTTTATAGCACAACCAACTCTCAAAGTCTATTTAATAAACCACTAGACAATATTTAAAATATATCTTATCTGGTGATAAAAATTGATATTATGAATAGTCATCCTTGGTGGATGTGGGTAGGCTTTTTACTTCTAGTTGGAGCTTTACTTGCTTTTGATTTAGGTCTGCTCCACAAAAAGCAAAAGGAGATAAAGGTAAAAGAGGCCATGTATATGGTAGTATTTTACTTTATTTTGGCAATGTTGTTTGGTTTGGGGATATTCTTTACCCTAGGGCAGCAATCTGGCTATGAGTTTGTGGTTGGCTATTTGATAGAGTTTTCGCTTTCTATTGATAATATATTCGTATTTGTTCTAATATTCGCCCATTTTGGCGTTCCGCAAAAGTATCAATATAGGGTTTTGTTCTGGGGGATATTAATCGCCATAGTTCTAAGGGGGGCATTCATTTTCGCCGGCTCTGCCTTAATCCACAAGTTTGATTGGATACTGTATGTATTTGGCGCATTACTAGTAATTACTGGAATAAAAATGCTCATTGCTTCAGGCTCAGAGCCAGATTTAGATAATAACCGCCTTATAAACTTTTTTAAAAGCCGGTTTAGGATGACGACAGATTATCATGGGCAGAACTTTTTCGCTAGGTTAGATGGTAAACTTTACGCCACGCCTTTGTTTTTGGTTTTTATTCTCATAAACATTGCAGATATTGTATTCGCTATGGATTCAGTTCCAGCCATATTTGCCATTACTAAAGACCCTTTTATAATTTATACCTCTAACATTTTTGCCATACTTGGTTTAAGATCACTTTACTTTGCCCTATCTGCCATTATCCATCGCTTCCACTATTTAAAGTATGGAATTTCTGTAGTGCTGGTATTTATAGGCTTCAAAATGCTAATTAACCATTATTATGCAGAAAAAATTATCTCAACCGAATTATCTTTGTTAGTTACCTTGTTGCTGGTGATTGGTTCCATAGTTGTTTCGCTATTTAAAACTAGACATAGTAAGGGCAATTATATGGTAGGCTGGGTTCCGGGCAGTAGCCAAAAAAATAAAGAGGAAGAATAGTAAGTAGATGTGTCACCATCCATAACCTAAACTAATCAATTATCCAACGCTTAAAGAACCATTAAACTTCACCCTTTTCGAACTTATAACCAAAGGAGCGGACGGTTTGTAAAAAGGTTGCCAGTTGTGGGTCTAGGTCTTCTAAAAGCCTTCTTAGGCGAAGAATATGCACATCTATAGTGCGAAGTTCTACATCTAAAGAATTGTACCAAATACTATCTAAAAGTTGTTGGCGAGAAAAAACCTTAGCGGGGTTTTCCAAAAAGAATTTTAGCATTTTAAATTCAGTAGGCCCTGCCTTAAAAGATTTGTTCTTATACTTAATAGTGTGTTCAGAAACAGAAAGGGTAACGCCTGCATATTCAACAGCATCGGTGAATAAAGAAGGTTCACTACGGCGAAGCAGAGCGTAAATTCTAGAAATAAGTTCCCTTACTGAAAATGGTTTTACCATATAGTCATCAGCCCCTGTATCTATACCCTTTACCTTGTCTTCTTCTTCCCCTCTGGCGGTTAGAAAAATTATTGGGAGCTTTTTGGTAGATTGATGTTCTTTTAATTCTCTTACAATTTCAATGCCACTTTTGCCGGGCAACATCCAGTCTATAATTGCCAAGGTGGGCTTGTTATCTACCATATATTCAATGGCAGAATCCCCTTCTTTAAATACCTTAACAAGGAAGTTTTCTTGCTCTAGATTATATTTTAGCACGGTAGAAATAGCTACATCATCTTCTATTACTACTACTTGTAGTTTTTCTTTTTTTAGTTTTTTGCCCATAGTTTAAAAATTATCTTGATTTATATTCTTTAAAATAAAATTATAATCAATAGGTTAATAGATAATTAATTTTTAACAATATTTTTTGTGCAAGCTCATCAGGTAAAAAACGGTATTATAATAACCTTTATCCTTGCCTTTTTGGTAATGTTGTTTTTCTACATTGCGATGCTGATTTCAGTGGTGTGGGTTTACTACCCTATAAAAAAGCTAGACCTATCAATAGCCCCGGCTAATATTTCTAAGGAATATCGCCAGATATTTTTTGAAGCAGAAAAACTAGATGAAGAACAAAAACCTGCCGCCAAACTCTCGAAAGAATCACAAGAATATCTAGCAAAAATTGAAAAATACATTGCCGATTTAAAAAACTATATTGCCTTTTATAAGGGAAAGTCTGATGTTTCAGCCTATGAGGCAAAGCTAAAACAGGCAGAAGGGCAGTATAATAGCTATCGTATAAAGCTAGGGGTTATAAGTGAAAGGGAAATTCAAACCGAAAAGCTAAAGGAATATATAAATTCTATTAATGTTTATCTTACCAAAAACGGCAGCCAGCTGAGTCCAGAGGATAAAAGAAAATATGAAAAATATCTGGAACAGGCAAATGCTAAGCTAAGGGCACTTAGTAGCTCAATTCCGCCGCACAAGCCTTATCAGGTGCAAATTCCAGCCATTGCAAGTTTGCTACTATTTATTTCTATCCTTTATGGCATAAGGGCACCCTTGCTTGATTTTAGGCCCTTTGATAAGGCTGAAAAGCTGCACGGTGATGCTAGATGGGCAAGTGAGGGCGAAATTGTAAGGGCTAATATGAGAGATAAAAAGGGCTTGCTTCTTGGCAATACCAGTAGTGGTTATTTGATAAATTATAGCTTCCAGCATGTGCTTTTATTTGCACCAACAGGGTCTGGTAAGGGTGTGGGCTTTGTAATTCCAAACCTTTTGTTCTGGGAAGAATCTGCCATTGTTCACGATATTAAGCTAGAAAACTATGAGCTTACTTCTGGCTATCGCAAAAATGTAATGGGGCATAAGGTTTACTTATGGAATCCCGCCTCTCCGCAAGGTATTACTCACTGCTATAATCCGCTAGATTTTGTAAGTAGAGAAATGGGGCAAATGGTAGATGACTGCCAAAAAATTGCCAATTTGTTAATGAATGAAGAAAATGACTTCTGGGAAAAGGAAGCAAGGTCATTACTAGTTGGGGTAATGCTATATTTATGTTCCGTAAAGGATAAGAAGGCCAGCTTTGGTGAAATAGTCCGCACTCTAAAAAATGATGATGTAATCTATAGTATGGCGGTAATTTTAGATACTAAGGGTGATGAGATTCACCCTGTGGCTCATATGAACCTTGCCTCATTCGTGCAAAAGCCAGATAAGGAGCGGGGAAGCGTTCTTTCAACCGCCAACTCTGGGCTAGAGCTATGGGCTAACCCATTAATTGATACAGCCACAGCTACTAGTGATTTTGATTTCAATTTCTTTAGAAAAGAAAAAACTACCGTTTATGTGGGCTTAACGCCAGATAACATTGAGCGATTGCAACCATTAATGCAGGTATTTTATCAACAGGCTGCCCAAATTTTTACCAAAAAATTGCCAACTGATGAAGATCCATATGGCGTTTTATTGCTAATAGATGAGTTTCCAACCCTTGGCGAAATGCCAATATTTAAGCAGGGTATAGCCTATTTTCGTGGGTATAAGGTTAGGTTATTCTTAGTAATTCAAGATACTGAACAGCTAAAGGATATTTATGAAGAGGCCGGCATGAACTCATTTTTTGCCAATGCCACATTTAGGGTAACATTTGCTTCTAACACCATTGAAACGGCTAAGAAAATTTCTGAAATGATAGGAAATAAAACCGTAAAACAATATTCTAGAAACTCGCCCGTATTTTTAGATTTAAACCCAGCTTCTCGTTCTAAAAACATCTCTGAAACGCAAAGGGCATTGTTATTGCCACAAGAGGTTATAGGGTTGCCGCGTGATGAGCAAATAGTTCTAGTGGAAGGTGCGCCACCCATAAAAAGCAAAAAAATTATATATTATAAAGATTCCTTCTTTACCAAACGCCTACTACCAAAGGTAGATGTGCCAAAACAAACCCCTTATGATCCCCGCAAACTACAAAGAGAAAAGGCGGAGGAGGAGGCAAAAAAGAAACAGGAAGAGGAGGCTAAAAAACTAGAGCAGCAAAAGATGATAGCAAGCAAACCTTCAGAGCCACAAAAGAAAGAAGAGGCAAAGCCTTCAACAAATAAACCACAGAATAATTCATCTGGTTCAAGTGGCTCTAAGAATGTATCGCAGCCAGCACCAAAACAGCCTGAAAAAACTACCCCTAAGCCAGCCAATCAATCTCCATTTGATGGCTCAGAAAATGAAGATGATGATATTTTTAAAGAGGCTGAAAACAAAAAGAAGAAGGCTTCTGTTTTTGACTTCTTCCCCGATTTTAAGGATGATGATAAAAAGTAGAATTTGGTATTTTGGTAAAACTCTAGTGCCTAACTCAGGAACTTAAAAATCCTCTTAGCTTTTTGCTTCTGGTTGGGTGCTGAAGTTTGCGAAGGGCTTTGGCTTCAATTTGGCGAATACGCTCACGGGTTACTGAAAACTGTTGCCCAACCTCTTCTAAAGTGTGGTCTGTGTTCATGCCTATACCAAACCTCATTCTAAGCACCCTTTCTTCTCTGGGGGTTAAGGTGGCAAGAATTTTCGAAGTTATTTCTTTTAAATTACTCTGAATGGCAGAATCTACCGGAAGCACGGCATTGGTATCTTCAATAAAATCACCTAAAAAGCTGCCATCTTCGTTGCCCACCGGAGTTTCTAGGCTTACTGGCTCTTTAGCAATTTTCATTACCTTTTTTATCTTATCAATTGGCAAGGCTAGCCTTTCAGAAATTTCTTGTGGAGTAGGCTCTCTGCCCATTTCAAAGTGCATTTGGCGTGAGGTGCGAACTATTTTATTAATAGTTTCAATCATATGCACTGGAATACGAATAGTGCGAGATTGATCTGCAATAGACCTAGTTATTGCCTGCCTTATCCACCAAGTGGCATAGGTAGAAAACTTGTAGCCACGGCGATATTCAAACTTATCCACCGCCTTCATTAGCCCAATATTTCCCTCTTGAATTAAATCTAAAAACTGTAGCCCACGATTCACATATTTTTTAGCGATGGAAATAACTAGGCGTAGATTTGCCTCAATCATTTCTTTTTTAGCCTTATTGGTTAGGCGTTCAGATTTTTGAATTTCGCCCACCACCCGCTTAAATTCACTAATATTTAAGCCAGTTTTATCTGCAATTGCCTTAATTTCTTTAATGATTTCAAAAACGCTCTGTTCATTATCACTTATAAAATCTTGCCATTTTTTATCCTTGATTTTTTTGATGGTTTTTACCCAGTCTTCGGCAGTATCATTGCCACTATAATATTTTAAAAACTCATCGATTTTAATCTTGTAGCGAGAAATATATTTCCTAAGCCTACTTTCCAGCTCAACAATTTTTTTGCTACTTTCATACAGCTCATGCAGGGTTTGATAAATACTCACATCATTGATGAAAAGACCAGTAATTTCTTCCACCATTTTAGTTCTTATTTCTGTTTCTTTTTTGGTGATTTTTTCTATGTGTTTAGCATCTTCAATATTTAGTTTGTCATCTAAAATAGAGAGCATTTCTTGCGAGAAGGATGCCATTCTTTTTAGTAGTTCTAAGGTTTTTGGCTTAACTGTATCTTCCATAGCGGTAACAGATACATTGGTGGCAAAATCGCCCCCTTCATCTTCTAAATTGGCAATATCATCATTGCTTGGCTGTTGTTCATCAACAATATCGGCACTATTTACATCAAAGGCACCGGCTTCAATTTCCGCCTCATCTTCAAAGTTTTTAGAATCATTAAGCAACCCAATTTCATTGGCGTAGGCTGCATCTACATCTATAATATCCCTTAGTAGAATTTTGCCCTCATTTAAACCATTATACCAAGAAATTAGGTTTCGCATAAAGCTAGGGCTTTCGCAAAGGGCGGTCATCATAGAAATTTTACCAGCCTCAATTCTTTTGGCTATTACAATTTCGCCTTCTCTAGTAAGGAGCTTAACCGAACCCATATCGCTTAGATACATTCTAACTGGGTCGTCTGATTTGCCTTCAAACTCATCTTCGTCTGAAATTTTCTTTTTTTCTTCTATAACTAAATCTGCCCCCATTTCGTCTTTAATTTTTATTTTATTTTCTTCCAGAATTGTAATTAAGGCTTCAATAAAAGTTGGGGTTGAAAGTTCTTCTGGAACATGCGAGGCAACCACATCATAGGTTAAATGACCAACCTTTTTGTAGTGTTCAATTAAGTTCTTTTTTATTACGGCTACTTTTCTTTTAGTTTCGGGTGAAAAAATTGGGTTAGATTCAACTTCTAACAGCTCATTACTAGAGCTATCTAGCGATTCATTGTGCTCCGCATCATTTTCAAACTTTGCCATAGATTAATTGTATATTTCTTGAGTTATTTTTTGTAAAATTCTTTTTTGTTCTAAAATTTGGTTGTTTAGTTCAAACTGCCTTTCAAAGTTAGTAAGTTCAAAGTTATTTTCTTCTGTAGAAGAATTATTTAGCGAACCTTCAAATTCCAGTTTTAAACACTCCAATTTCAACTTTTCAAGTAAAAAGTCCAAGTATAGAGATTTATTTTCAAGAAGCAAAAGGTCTTTTTTAATATTTTTTTGTATAAGATGATGAAAGAAATCACTTTTCATATAGTCATATATACCAATATTTTCAAGTAGGGCGGGTAAATTTTCTTTATTTTTTTCTTTTAAAATTTGGGCAATTTCAAAAAAGAAGTTGCTAATTTTTTCGTTTTTAAAGTTAATTGCTTCAATTTTATTGATGGCATTTGCCTCTATTAATTCTTTATTTTCTATAATCCAAAATAGAATTAAGTTTTCTAGTCTATCAACCTCTTCCATCTGCTCTATAGTTAGTTGAGGCTTGGCTTTTGCCTCTATTTTTTTGGATTTTTTATTGTAGTTTTCCCCCTTTAATTCCCATATTTTTTGCTTAAAGAAATCACGGATATTTTTTTGCAAAACTGCGTCTTTAATATTGTTTAACAACAAAAACCCCTCGCTTTCAATTCTAGCAATTTCTTCGGGCAGATTATTTTTTTTAGTTAAAACCAAATTTTGCCACAAAACCTCTGAAATGCTAAGGGCCTTTAAGGCTATTTCTTTAAAGAATTCGCCACCATTTTCTTTAATTACATCGGCTGGGTCTTTATCTTTTGGTAGAATCAAAAACTTTAAACTATAGCCAGATTTTAAAATTGGCAGAAAATTTATAGATACCTTATTCATTGCTCGTAAACCCGCCTCATCCCCATCTAAGGCCAATATTACCTCATTACATATTTGCCATAATGATAAAATGTGATTTTCATTTATGGCAGTGCCCATCGTGGCAACGGTATTGGTAATGCCAGCTTGATGAAGCATTATAGCGTCCATATAACCTTCTACCACAAACACCTTTTGCTCCTTATAGGCTTCACTTCTAGCAAAGTTAAGTAGGTAGAGGTTTTCGGCCTTTTTAAAAATATCAGTTTCAGGAGAGTTGATATATTTTGCCGTATCTTTTATATGGGGCGGAAATATTCTGCCACCAAAGGCGATGGGCTTGTTTTTATTATCAAAAATGGGAAAAATAATTCGGCTTAAAAACCGCTCATAATAACTGCCACTATCATTTTTTAGAATAAGACCACATTTTTCTGCCCTAGGTAGCGAGATATTTTTTTGGGCAAAAAACTCTAGCAAAGTCCCTCTTTTATCTGGAAAAAAGCCAAGATGGAATTTTTGAATAGTTTCTTTACTAAGCCCCCTTTGCGTTAGATAATGCAAAACGCTGGCATTTTCGCTTCTATATAGGTTATTTTCAAAAAAATCTTGCGTGAGTTTATTTACATCAATTAGGTCGGTTATTTCCTTATATTTTTGCACCTCTTGCGGCGAATTTTTAGGCAGTGGAAGCCCCGCCTCTTCCGCTAAATTCTTTACCGCCTCCATAAAATCAAAGCCCTGTTTTTTCATCAAAAAGGTGAAAATATCCCCATGCTCGCCACAGCCAAAACAATGGTAAAAGCCCTTGTGGTCATTGATATTAAAGGATGGTGTTTTTTCGTTATGAAAGGGGCAAAGGGCTAGATATTCTTGGTCTTTGCGTTTTTTTATTGTAACAGATTTACTAACCACTCTAGATAGTGGAATTCTTCTTTTTATCTCATTTAAAAATGCGTCGTTGAAGAACATTTATAGCAAAAACCCTAGTTTATTTAAACTTTCCGCAAAGTGAAGGTTAGATTTTTGGTTTATTTCTGCCCGCACCACTATTTTTTTGCCCTTACTTTGCTTAGATAAATCCACCACATTATCATATTCTTTTATATCATAAAAGCTCATCTCGCCACAGTGCAGGTGAATATTGTTAGAAAAGCCAGCCACAAATGCTTCTCTGCCACCATACTTGCCATCACCCAAAATTGGGTTGCCCATAAAGGAAAGATGCACCCGTAACTGATGCGTTCTACCTGTTAGGGGCTTTAGTTTTAACAGTGAAATTCCGTTGTTATAACTAATGGTTTCATATTCGGTTATTGCCTCCCTACCATTTTCATTATCCACAAAAACCTTTTCAGTTGCCCCAACGGATGATTTTTTGGCAAGAAGGGGCAGGTTTATAGTTCCCCTTTTTTCTGGCATTTTGCCAACCACAAGGGCAAAGTAGATTTTATCTATCTCCCGCTCACGAAACAGATGCGATAAATATTGGGCATATTCCTTACTTTTGGCAAGAAGCATAACGCCGGTAGTATCCTTATCTAAGCGATGCACAATGCTTGGTTTTATATCATCACTTTTTCCATGCAGAATAAAAAGGTTATCCACTGAAATTTTAACCTTGCTCCCACCTTGTGAGGCTAAGCCAAAAGCCTTGTTTATGGCTAAAAAGTGCGGGTTTTCGAATATTATATTGGGTGCTATTAGCTTATCATAATCACTTTTTTTAGGCAGAATTACTTTTTTCTCACTTGGAGCATTTTGATTTTCTAGCAAAAAAATAGGGTAGGTGATTTCATTTCCTAAAGCCAAAACATCACCATTTTTCGCCCTCTTGCCATTTATTTTAATCAACTTTTTCCGCAAGATTTTTTGAAGCAAACTATAGGGAACCTTCTCAAAATACTTCTTTAGCCACACTTCTATTCTTGTTCCCGCCTGCTCTTTAGGCACTTTTACACGGTTCAACATTAATAACCCCAAAGGTTGTTTTTTAAGTTCTTTAGAACAAAGTTTTTATGATTTTCTAGCTCTTCCTCTGTTAGCTGGTTTTGCGGTAAGGTGCGGTTTAAAGCCACGCCCTGCTTAATAACTTGGTTTTCCAAAACCTTGCTCAGCACTAAATTACCCTGCTCCACCCCAAATAGCTTGGCATAGAGCTTGGCAAGCAAGGTGGCATCTAGCAAAGCCCCGTGCAGGGTTCGCTCTGAAATATCAATTTTGAATTTTTTGCATAGCTCATTTAAACTTGCCTTTTCACCCGGAAACTTTTGCTTAGCGTAGCGAAAGGTGCAAAAGCTCTGCTTTTCTTCAATTGGTTTTTTACCCACTTTTTTTAGCTCGTGATTTAAAAAGCCCAAATCGAACTTAGCATTGTGAATTACCAGTTTAGAATCTGCAATAAAGGCTAGAAAATCATCAGCTATTTTTTCAAAAGTGGGCTTATCTTGTAGCATTTTAGATGAAATGCCGTGAATTTTAAATGCCTCTTCCGGCACATCCCTTAGTGGGTTAAGGTAGGTGTGAAAATTATTGCCAGTTGGATAATAGCTACTTAGCTCCACACAGCCAATTTCAATTATTTTATGCCCATCGAAAGGGTTTATTCCGGTGGTTTCTGTATCTAAAACTATTTCACGCATTTGTAATTTTGTTTTTGTATAATAAATTTCTTGATTATATATAAAAATATGGTCTACAATCAAATGAAATATCAAACAAGAAAATCTCAAAAAGTATTTGTGAATAGAAATAACAAAAATTCTAATCTTGGTTTCTCGCTGTTGGAACTTACCATAGTTTTAACCATAATGGCGATTGTTATTTCCTTTGGTATATTTTCAATGTCCAAAATTATTTCCGCTAGGGGAGATAACAAGGCAGTGGAAGATATGCAAAAGGTTAAGGAAGCCATTGAAAGATTTAGGGTGCAAAATGGTAGGTATCCATGCCCTGCATCTTTAATAGCGGGGGATGGGCAAGAGGCAACAGAAGGAGTTGCTACTCCACCTCACAATGCCTGCTATAACTCAACCGCTACTAGAACTGTTGCCGCTGATGGCTTTGCTAGGGTTAAACCAGTGGGTGGAACTACAGATGAATCTTCTGTTATAATTGGGGCTGTGCCATTTGCCGCTCTTGGCATTGATCCTAAATATGGGGTGGATAAATGGGGCAATAAATATGTTTATGCGGTAACTGAAGTTTTAGCGGCTGATATTAATAATACTACCTCTTATGCAACAGATAATGCGGTTTTAGCCTTTGATTCAACCAAATTAAAGGGGGCGATTGATATTAAAGATGCCTTTTCACCAACTACCAGTATAGCTGGGTATAATGATACTACTCCAGATTTAAACAAGGCTGCTAACTATCTTCTTCTTAGCCATGGGCCAGATGGTAATGGAGCTTTTAATGCCAAAGGCTCAACGCAAGGCATCTGCGTAACTACAGGTATTGGTGAAAAGGAAAATGAAAACTGTAATTATACTGGTGTCAATTTCGCAGATGCCAACTTTGTAGTAAGTGGCACGCTAAATACCACTACAGATAATAATTATTTCTATGATTTACTAATTTGGGATTCTGTTTTTTCTAACAACCTATCAGTTACGGGTAGCCAAGATATAAGGGATGGTTTAAAAATAAGTGGCACAGATGTAGCTACTGGCAGGGCAACTTTTGAAGTGGTAAAGGGTGAATCGACCCTTAACTGCACTAAAGCTGATAAGTGCATAACCCCAGCCACTCAATATGCCCTAAAAGTTCAGGGTAGCACTAATTTAAAATGCGCAGATTTAACGGGTGGTTGTGATGGGGCTAGTGAATATGCCTTAAAGGTAGAGGGAAAAACTAATTTGGGTGGCACAACAGTTTTACCAGACCAAACAGAATCTTTCGTGTGTAATTCATCTAATGAAGGGGCAACAAGGTATAACAATACAACCAAAATTTTACAAGCTTGTGACGGGGCTAATTGGGTTCCCACATCCACATTCCTTCCCGGAACACTTGCTGGATGGTGTTGGAGAAAATTTGGTCTTTGGGGGGGGGTATATGACTGGCCGGTGAAAGATATCTGGTGTACTTGCGAAACAGGATGGGCTCCCAGACCTATTTCTTTAACATTTGTAGGTGTTGTTCCTATGATGTTGTATACCTGTATCAAAGAAGGTGTTGCAACCGCACCTACTACACCTACATCTCAAACTACAATTCCAACTACAATTACAGCTCCTACGGCTCCTACAATTTCTCTTGACAGTTGCACCGAGTATACTAGTCGGACCTTATGCCCAAATGGAGAAGTGTTAATTGGAACTGGTTCTGGTCCTTGGCCAACAGGGGCATATATCAAGTGCTGTAAGATAAAAATAAATTAATTAACACTATTTAAAGTAGCCAGAAGCTATCCCTAACCAAATAAACAGCTAGGAAACGGCATTATTAACAAAGTATTTATAAAAAGTAGTGAGTGGTAGCAAAGCAATTTAGTTCTTAAGGTCTTTTTTTGAATTTATTTGCTGGATTTGCCTATGCAAAAGGTTTTAAATCTAAGGGGCGGAAGAACTGGTTAACCTAAGCAATCTAGAATAAACTATTGTAAAATAAAACTCTGCCCATAATATTCTTAGAAAATGTATAGTTTTTTAAGCGATTCGCACTGCCATCTTAATTATCCTGAACTTAATACCAATTTAAAAGAAACCGTCTCTAATGCCAAAAATAATGGTGTTAAATTGTTGCAAACCATTGGCACAAAATTAGATGAACTACCCGCAATAATTGCAATAGCTGAAAAGCATCCAAACATATTCGCCTCCATTGGCATCCACCCACATGAAACCGATAGCACCTTAAAGCAAAATTCTCTTTACACCTTAAAAGAAAAACTACAGATACATACACAGAACAATAAAGTAACTGGTATTGGCGAAACTGGGCTAGATTATCACTATAACCACTCTAACAAAACCAACCAAATAGATTCATTTTTGCTCCATATTGACTTAGCAAGGGAAAATAACCTTCCCCTTATAATCCACAGCAGAAATGCAGATGAAGATACCGCCCAAATACTAACAAAAGAGATGAAAAAAAGCCCATTTACAGCCGTTCTTCACTGTTTTACCTCTTCTGAAAACTTAGCCAAAAAAGCACTAGATTTGGGTTTTTACATATCAATTTCTGGCATCATAACCTTTAAAACCGCAACCGATTTACAAAAGATTGTTATGAATCTACCACTAGAAAACCTTTTAATAGAAACAGATTCGCCCTACCTTGCCCCCAATCCATACAGGGGTAAGCCAAACCAGCCCGCCTACTTAAAAGAAACTGCCAAATTTATTGCCAATTTAAAAAACCAATCTTTTGAAACAATCCAGCACCACACCACCCAAAACTACCTTAACCTTTTTAGTAGGGTAAAATTAGAAGAGTAGCTTCGTTTTTTTAACCTTTTAGCACTGGTTGGAGTTTTTTTATCATCATATTTTTTACTTCAGGATGGTATTTTTTGCTACCAAAACCCCAAACTGGCTCTGGCCAAGCAATGTCATCTTCAAACCTAGCAATTATGTGAAAGTGCAATTGTCGCACCTTATTGCCAAAGGTGGCAATATTTATTTTTTCCGCATCGAAGGTTTTTTTTAGTATTTTGGATACCTGCACAACCTCATCTAAAATCTTTTGCCTTTGTTTGGGGGTTAATTCAAATACTTCAGAAACATTATATACTTTAGGAACCACCACCAGCCAAGGGAAGTTAGCATTATCCATTACTAACACTCGGCTCATTTCAAGATCACCTAGAACAAAGGTATCTTCTGCTAATTTTTTATCTACAAAGAATATCCGCATTTAACTTTTATATTTAAGTTGAAAAATAAGTCTAGCACAGAAATTTTGTGCATAGCAACATTTTATGCTGTTGCTTTTATGCGATAAGTTTTTATCTTCCTTCCATAAATTATTCAACCCTAAATTGTAGTAAACCTAAGAAAAAATGAGCAAAAAACCACACGCAAATCAAACAAACGAAATCAATAAAAAGGAATTCACCTATACTAGCCCAGAGGCCTTAAAGTTCCATAAGGACGGCATTCCGGGTAAGGTTGGAATTTTGCCCACCAAGCCCCTTATTTCGCAAAGGGATCTTGCCCTTGCCTATTCTCCGGGTGTTGCCGCCCCTTGTATCGAAATTTATAAAGATGCAGATGCTGCCTATGACTATACCGCAAAAAGTAATTTTGTGGCAGTAATTTCTAACGGCACTGCCGTTTTAGGGCTTGGAAATTTGGGGGCATTAGCCTCAAAACCAGTAATGGAAGGCAAGGCAGTTTTGTTCAAAAGGTTTGCTGATATAGATGCCATAGATATAGAGGTAGATACCGAAGAAGTAGATGAATTTGTTAATGCCGTAAAATATCTGGGGCCAAGCTGGGGTGGCATTAATCTTGAGGATATAAAATCACCAGAATGCTTCATTATTGAAGAAAAACTAAAGGAAATAATGGATATTCCGGTTTTTCATGATGATCAACACGGCACCGCCATAATTGCCACAGCTGGGCTTATTAACGCCGCCCACCTAACTGGCAAAAAACTTGAAGACCTTAAATTCGTTCTGCTAGGTGCTGGGGCAGCAGGTATTGCCTGTATAGATTTAATTAAGGAGGTTGGGGTAAAGCACGCCCTACTAGTAGATAGGGTTGGGGTTATCTATAAGGGCAGAAAAGAATCTATGAATCAATGGAAGGAAAAATTTGCCTATGACACTAAAGATAGAACGCTAGAAGATGCAATAAGGGGGGCAGATGTATTTATGGGGCTTTCTGAAAAGGGGGCAATTACTAAGGCTATGGTTAAGACCATGGCAAAAAATCCGCTAATTTTCGCCATGGCAAATCCAGACCCTGAAATTACGCCAGAAGAGGTAAAGGAGGTGCGAGATGATGCTATTATTGCTACTGGCCGTTCTGATTATAATAATCAGGTGAATAATGTGCTTGGCTTCCCATATATTTTTCGTGGGGCTTTAGATGTGCGTGCTAAGGCAATAAATCAAGAGATGAAAATTGCAGCCGCCCGTGCCATTGCAAGGCTTGCCCGCCAACCAGTGCCAGAAGAAGTGGCAAAGGCATATGGTGGCAAAAGAAAAGTATTTGGGCCAGAATATATAATCCCATCTCCTTTTGATCCAAGGCTAATTGCAGAGGTTTCTTCTGCCGTAGCTAAAGCTGCTATGGAAACAGGTGTGGCCAGAAAAAGAATTGAGGATATGGAGGCTTATAAAGAACATCTTTCTGCTAAGCTAAACCCAGCGCTCAATGTACTACAGTTAATAAACAAGCAACTGGTAGAAAACCCAAAAACTCTAGTTTTTGCAGAAGGCGAGGAAGAATCTTCTATAAGGGCCGCTTTGCAGTGGGTGGAAAACCAATATGGCAAGGCAATTTTGGTGGGTAGAGAGCCAGAAATCCGCCAAGTATTAAAAGAAATTGGCGTTTCTGACGCAGCTGGGCTAAAAATTGTAAATTCTTGGAAGGATGAGCAAAATAACGAACGCTACATAGAACATCTATACAATAAGCTAAACCGCAAAGGCTTCATAAAAAGAGATTTAAGAAGATTGGTTAAAAATGATAGGAACTATTATGCTTCCTGCATGCTAGAACTGGGTGAGGCAGACCTTATGGTTACTGGCTTAACCAGAACCTTTAATGAATCCATCGGGGCGGTAATGAAGGTGGTTGATACTAAAGCCTCGCAGAGGATTATTGGCATTTCAATTTTCATTTCTCCCAAGGGGCAAACTATCTTTTTGGCAGATACCGCTATGCACTGCGATACTGATGCGAAATCACTTGCCTTAATTGCTAAGCAAACGGCTGCATTTGCTGAAATTTTTGGTCAAGAGCCACGCGTTGCCTTTTTAACCTATAGTAATTTTGGTAATCCAAAACATAAAGATTTACCTAAAATTCAAGAGGCGGTAAAAATTCTAGAAAAAGAAAAGGTTTCATTTGAATTTGATGGTGATTTAACCGCAGAAGTAGCCCTAAATGCCAGCTTAATGGAGCTTTACCCCTTCTGCCGGCTTTCAAAACCAGCCAATATTTTAATTATGCCAAATTTAAATTCCGCCCATATTGCCTCGAAGCTACTGGCAGAGTTAGGTGGTGGCACTATCATTGGCCCCGTTTTAATTGGCTTTGATAAGGCAGTGCAGGTGGTTCCTTTTAAATCTGGAGCATCTGATATTCTAAACATTTCAGCCATCTCCAGCGCCTTTTATAATAGGGGGTAGTTGGGGGGGATAAAGGAATTGTGGCAAACACTTCCAGCCTAATCTTCCGGTTGGTTTTTAGGAATGATGATTTTTTGCTCTTCTTCTATAACCTTGTTAGTGGCAGGAATATTATTATCTACAGGTAAAACAGCAGGGCTGGCTGGTAAAATATTTTCATACTTCTTCATGGTTTTTTGCAAGATTCTATTGCCTATAGAGCCTGCCAAACCGCTACCCATACCACCATGTTCTATTACTACAGAAACTGCATATTTGGGTTCCTCAGCTGGGGCAAAACCAATAAATAGGGAGTGATTTCTAGTTTCTTTCTTATCGCCAAATTCTTCAAAGGTTTTTTTGCTAACCACCTGCACCGTTCCCGTTTTTCCAGCAAATAGATATTTTTTATCGTTTGGATTATAATAATGCAAAGTGCCAGATGGGTGTGCAACCGCCCTTGCCATGCCTTTTCTTACAATATCCAAAGCATCTTTATTAAAGCTAGAATCATTTGCCTTTATTTTTTCTATAACCTTGCTTATTTCTGTTTCTTGCAACTTTGTTTTATCAGACTCTATCGGTTCATTATCTGGATCAATTGGTTCTTTTTTTATTAAGGTTGGCTTTATGGCTAAATTGCCAGAGGCTATTTTGGCAACCATTACGGCTAGTTGCACAGGTGTTGTGAGAGTATAGCTTTGCCCAATACCAACGCTTAAGGTTTCGCCCGCATACCATGGCTTGTTATAGATTTTTTTCTTCCATTCTTGATCTGGCACTAGGCCACTTTGCTCATTTTCAAGCTCAATACCTGTAATTGTGCCAAGACCCAACTTTCTTGAATATTCAGCTAGCTTATCTACCCCTATTCTAATGGCAAGCTCATAGAAAAACACATTGCAAGATTGGGCAATGGCACGCACCACATTCATAGAAGCATGCCCCTGTTTATACCAGCAGTTGTATCTTTTATTGGCTAAATCGTAATAACCGGGGCAATAGAATTCGGTGAATTCATTAATAATCCCTAGCTCCAAACCAGCCAGAGCAGTTACTAGCTTAAAAGTGGAACCGGGAGAATATAGGCCCCTAATGGTTTTATCTCGAAAGGGAGCATCTGGATCTTTCTCCAGCAGTTCATAGGCATTTTTATCTATCCCCTTTACAAACAAATTGGCATTATAGTTTGGAAGTGAGGCTAGAGCTAAGACATCCCCCGTTTCAATATCTAACAAGCAGGCAGAGCCGCCTTCCCTAAACTTCCCACCCTGACCCTTTAACAGGCCATTTAGATATTCTTGCAAATCTACATCTATGGTTAGCTTTAAATCTTGCCCAATGGTGGGGCTTTTGCGAGAGATTTTTCTAATAACCCTGCCTTTTGAATTTACCTCAACATTATCAAAGCCCATATCGCCACTTAGCTCGCTATCATACCTTTTTTCTAAGCCGGTTAGGCCTATGCGGAATTCTCTTAGGTTATTTTTTGTGGTGGGTGAGGCAAGCTTTTTATCAAATTTAGAAACATAGCCAATAATATGGCAGAATGATTCAGGGAAGTTATAATATCTAATATTGGTTTCTATCACCGCAGAGGCAGGCAGGCGACTTTTATGGAATTCTAAATCCACCACCTCGTTCCAAGATAGGTCTTTTATTATATAAAAGCTCCTTTGTTTTTTGGTTTGGTTAATATTGTATAAAATCTCATCTATATCCACCCTACCCAAGCCCAGTATGGATTCTAAGCCATCTAGGGTTTTCATTAATTCCTGCTCATTTCTGGTATTAATAAGCAGTTCAAAATTGCGTTTGTTGGTGGCGATAATTTTATCATTCTTATCATAAATAATACCCCTTTTAGGAAAAATTGGAATAATGCGGATGCGATTATTTTCAGACATTAGCTCAAACTCTTCGCTTTTCATAACCTGCAGATAATACAACCTGCCAATTAGAACAGAAAATAACGAGAGTTTAAAGCCCCCAATAACAAAAGCTCTGCGTGTAAAATCCTTGCTTTCAGCGTTTAAGGCCATTATAATATTCGTGATAATTTTGGGTAAAAAATATATATGAAGGTAGATGAAAAAACAGTCAAGAAAATTGCAAGCCTTGCTAGAATTGAGGTTAAGCAAGATGAACTTGCCGGTTTACAAAAAGACCTAAGCAACATTTTTGGCTTTATTGAACAGCTAAGTAGCCTAAAAATAAGTTCAGATGATTTTACCAGTAGCGAAAATCCGCAACTAACCTTACATAAGGATGAAGTTAAAGATGGCGGTTATGCCGAAGATTTGCTTGCCAATACCGAAAATAAATTCCTAAACTGCTTTGTAGTGCCAAGAGTGGTGGACGCAGAGTAATAGGCTATCCACTTACTTATAGTTTTAAAAAATTAGCCAGTAGCTCTTTGCCAAATTCTGAAGCAATACTTTCTGGATGAAATTGAACGCCATAAACAGGATATTTTTTATGCTCCACCGCCATTATCACCTCTTCCCCTGTTTTTTCTTTAGTGGTGGCGGTAATTTTTAAATCCTTTGGCAGGGATTTTATTTCCCCAATTAAAGAATGGTATCTAGTTGCCTTAAAAGGCGATTTTATTCCTTTAAATAAGCCCTTGCCATTATGAGTTATATCAAAAATCTTGCCATGCACAGGCTCTTTGCCCTTTACAACCTTGCCACCAAAGGCTTGAATAATAGCTTGATGCCCTAAACACACGCCTAAAATTGGAATTTCTTTGTAGAATTTTTCTATTACTTCTAGCGTAACCCCAGCCTTATCTGGATTGCAAGGCCCTGGTGAAATAACAATTTTTTTCACCATTCCCATACGAATCATTTTTTCAATTTCAGGAATGGTAATTTTATTGTTTCTATAGACCTCTACACTACTTCCCAACCCCTCTATATAATGAACTAGGTTATAGGTGAAACTATCAAAATTATCTATTAGCAAAATCATAAGTGAAACAAGCTTTACGATAAGAGTTTTAATAAGTCAAGATTGGTAGAATTATCAAACCTTCTTAAAACTAATAGCTATTTTAAAATCCTCTATCGCTAGATTATCAAATGTGTGGGTTAAAGCGGCATAAGAAAAAGATAGCTCCTCAACCAGTGTTTGCTCTTTTATAAAGTCCGTGAAGTTTTTTATAGAATTAAGGAATTTTTCCTCTGCCTGTAAATTAAGCCTAATTCTATCGGTAATGTTTAGCTTTGCCTCTTTTCTGGATTGCTGAATTAGGCGAATTAGGTCTCTGGCAAAGCCCTCGTTAATTAAATTTTCATCTAAATTAACATCTAGTGCCACCAAAATATCGTTAGTAGGCAAGGCTAGGGAGGCTTTAGGGTTGCCCTTTTGTTGAATGATAATTTTATACTCATCAGCAAAAATTCTTATCCCCTCTATTAAAATTTCATCATTTGAGGCCTTTTCCCAGCTATTATTTGCAACCGCAGTTATTACCTCTTTTAGCTGGCTCCCTAACCTTTTGCCAAGTTTTGGGCGATCAATATAGATTTTTTTCTCTACCAAATTTTCTTCAAACTCTTTAAAAAAAACCTGCTTCAAGTTAAGCTCATCCCTTATGATGTCTGAGTAAGGCTCTAACTGTTGCCCAAGAGTTTTTTCTACAAAAATTTCTGCCCCATTTAATGGTTGGCGAATTCTAATATTGTTGGCATTTCTTATAGCCAAACCAGTGTTGCATATGGCTTGAATCTTATCAATTAGCTGGATAATTTCTGCCGAGTATGGTAGATTATTTTCTAGTGGAAACTTGGTTAGGTGAACAGAAGGCATGGCATTAAATATAAAAATTTGCGGGGTTAATTCAGCTGAAATATTTGATTTTCTTGAAGAAAACAAGGTTTCATACGCTGGTTTTATCTTTTACAAAAAATCTATACGCTATTTTGATTATGAAAAAAACAAAATTTTCTCAAAAAATTACAAAATAAAAAAGGTGGGGGTATTTGTAAATTCTCCGCTAGATGAAATAAAGCAGGTTTATGATACCTTCCCTTTCGATTTAATCCAACTTCACGGCAATGAAACGGAAGGGCAGTTAATTGAAATAAAAAACTATTTTAAACTCCCCATAATTAGGGCCTATCAAATTCAAACCGCGAAAGATTTAGAGGGCATAACTACTAAGGCAGATTATTTACTGTTTGATAGCCATTCCGCTAATTACGGTGGCAGTGGCAAAACCTTTGATTGGAAAATTTTAGAGAATTTTAAAAGCCAAAAACCTTGGTTTCTATCTGGCGGATTAAATGCCAGTAATGTTCGGCAGGCTTTGAAAAAAGTAAATACCACCTACCTAGATGTATCTTCCTCACTAGAAGAAAATAAGGACGGCAAAAAATCTAAAAAACTAATAGCTGAGTTTTTGAAGGCAGTAAACCAAAAGTAAAAATAATAATTTAACCAACTTTTAATAATTTCTTTTTAAGCATAGAAAAACTTATAAAAAACTATGACACAATATTATTTTAAAGTTTCAGGTGCAATCCAAAATCAAATTTTTGTTGGCACAAAAGAACAGCTAGAATGGTTAGGGGGAGTTTTGCTTAATCAAGGCATTTTAGAAACACAGCCAGAAATTTTCCAAGCTGATGAAAGGGTTAATGGCTTATTAGAACAATATAGGGGCGAAAATGGCGATGGTGGAATAAGAAGAAAAAAACTTCCCCACTATTCAGCATATAATGAAGATAGCCAATATGGTGAATATTTAACAAGAAAAGATGAAAACAGCATAACTCTTTTATATGTTTCTTTAAAAGATGAGGT
>JBKCHH010000026.1:0-16502 GCA_046302855.1 Alphaproteobacteria bacterium | reverse complement strand
AAGTTCGATTTGCGAGTATCTTGCCCACCAGAGCTTTCAACTCTGGCTAAAAACACGAAGTTCATAACCTATTTTGAAAAACCAGAAGAGGCAGTTAAGGGGACAGATTTAGTTATGACCGACGCTTGGGTTTCAATGGGAGATTCTAACGATAAATTCAAAAAAGATATTTTAAAAAACTATCAGGTAACTGAGAGTTTAATTGAACTGGCGAATAAAGATGCCATATTTATGCACTGCCTGCCCGCACATCGTGGCGAGGAAGTCTCTTCCAGCGTAATTGATGGCAAACATTCCGTAATTTTTGATGAGGCAGAAAACCGCCTCCACATTCAAAAGGCTATTATTCTGTGGTGCTTGGGGGTTTAAGGGTAGGGTTATTAAACTTGAACACTCACCACCACACTTGCCATTATGCCTTCTTTTCTGCCAATAAAGCCAAGCCCTTCGGTTGTAGTTGCCTTTATGTTAATGAATTTCGCATCAATTGATAGTAGCCTACTTAAATTTTCCCTTATAGCAGTTTTGTGATGGGAAATTTTGGGAGCCTGTGCCAAAATAGTGGCATCTATATTGTTAATTTGCCCGCCTTTTTTATTAAGCAGGTCTAGGGCATAGTGCAAAAAAATGCTAGAATCTGCACCTTTCCACTTAGGGTTAGAATCTGCAAAATGCTCGCCAATATCCCCCTCCCCTATTGCCCCAAGAATAGCATCTACTAGGGCGTGGATTAGAACATCAGCATCTGAATGTCCGTCCAGTTTTTTATGGTATGGAATTTTTACCCCCCCTAAAATTATAAATTCACCATCAATAAACTTATGCACATCTGTGCCACTGCCTATTAGAGTTTTTGTTCCCATATTTTGTGCCATAGATAAATCAAAATCACTGGTTATTTTAAAGTTTTTTTCACTCCCTGCAACCAGCCCAATATCTTCTTTTGAAAAAAGGCTTATTTCATCGGTAATTTGTGAGAAATCTTCTATCTTCTTTAGCTTATTGAATAGTTCCTTATAGTTAAACCCTTGCGGAGTTTGGGCTAAAAATAAATTGTCTCTAGAAATATTTTCCACACCACCACCAACAACTTTTTTAACCGAATCCTTTACAGAAATAGCCGGAGCAACAGCCTTAAAATGTGCTAGCTTCTCCACAACCCTACTAATAATTTCATTATCCACAAAGGGGCGAACAGCATCATGAATTAAAACAAAATCTGGCCTTAGCTTTTCTACCGCTTTTAAACCCTCCAAAACAGATTCCCCCCTAAATTCCTTGCCACCAAAACAGTAGGGCAGAAGTTTATTACTAGAAATCTTTTGCATGATTTTTGTATATTCATCTTCATAGTTTTTGTTAATTACCACTTGAATGCTAGAAATTTCCTTTGCTTCTAAAAACCGCTCTATTGTTTGCTGAATAATAGATTTGCCGTTTATTTCTATAAATTGTTTTGGAATGGTGGAATTTATTCTGCCCCCCTTTCCCCCTGCTACAATTATTGCAACAATTTTATTCATTTTAATGTTAAATTTTTTTCTTTTACTATAAAAAACAGCTTATATAAAAATAATCCCTCATAGTCAAAATAATCGCAAAACCATCAATGGCAGACCCAGCAATAAATAAAGGTATAATCCCAGCCGATGGTGGGTTTTTGGGCTTTTTTCAAAGGGCTACCAAATATAATGATATTTATTTTTCAATAGCGGTTCTTGGCACCCTTTCTATTATGCTTTTCCCCATGCCGGGCTGGCTGATAGATGTGTTTTTGAGTATGTCTATAGTGGTGGCAATTCTAATTATTTTAAATGTTATGATGGTAGAAAAATCGCTAGATTTTAATGCCTTCCCCACCATTTTATTAGTTGTTACCCTGTTTCGGCTGGCGATGAATATTGCCACTACCAGAACCATACTTTCAGAGGGTCATACCGGAACAGATGCGGCAGGGCATGTGGTAGAGGCATTTGGAACCTTAGTAACGGGTGGGAATGTGGTAATTGGCGTGATAGTTTTTATAATCATAACACTTATAAATTTTGTGGTTATCACCAAGGGTTCGGGCAGAATTGCTGAAGTTGCAGCTAGATTTACTTTAGATTCAATGCCTGGCAAACAAATGGCAATAGATGCAGACCTATCTGCCGGTTTAATCGATGAAAAAATTGCCAAAAAAAGGCGAAAAGATCTAGAAGATGAAAGTTCATTTTTTGGATCCATGGATGGTGCCAGCAAGTTTGTAAAGGGTGATGCTATAGCTGGCATAATTATAACCTTCGTAAATTTTATTGGTGGCATAATAATTGGGGTGGCACAAAAGGGCTTAGCCTTTGAAGATGCCGTTCACACCTATACCGTTTTAACCATTGGTGATGGTTTGGTTTCGCAAATTCCATCGCTAATTATTTCTTCAGCTGCTGGTTTACTAGTTACCAAATCTGGTGTAGAGGGTTCGGCAGATAAGGCGGTGTTTGCCCAGCTGGGAAGGTTTCCAAGGGCTATGATGATGACTGGCATTTTAGCTATAATTTTAAGCCTTATCCCATCCCTTCCCTCCATTCCTTTTTTGATGTTAGCCTTTTTAACTGGCGGGCTTGGCTACTTTTTGCGTTCACAGATTGATAAAAAGGTTATTAAAGAATCAATAGAAAAGGTGCGCGAATCACAAGACCAAGTGGTAGCAGGGCAAAAGCAGGAAGAAGAAAAGGTAGATAGTGCCTTAAAAATAGATGCAATTTCTGTAGAGCTTGGCTATTCGCTAGTTCCCCTAGCTACTGGTGCTAAGGGTAAACTGGCAGAGCAGATTAAAAACCTAAGGAAATCCTTGGCGAAAGAGCTTGGTTTTATTCTACCCAGTGTGCGGATTGCCGATAACATCCAGCTTGATTCTGAAACCTATTCCATAAAAATTAAAGAGATTGAATGTGCAAGGGGCAAAATAAAGCCAGACAAGTATTTAGTAATGGATCCAACTGGCAAAAAAATTATGTTGCAGGGGGATGATACTACCGACCCCACCTTTGGCCTGCCTGCAAAATGGGTAAGTGAGGCTCAAAAAGAACAGGCGATAATGAATAACTATACGGTGGTTCCCGCCTCATCGGTTATCACCACCCACTTAACTGAAACCATAAAAGAAAATATCGCCGAACTGCTTACCTACACAGAAACGCAGAACCTTATTGAGGCACTAGAAAAAACGCAGAAAAAACTGGTTTCAGATATTATCCCATCGCAAATAACTATTGGTGCGCTGCAAAAAATTCTGCAAAATCTGCTAGAGGAAAAAATTTCCATTCGCGATTTGCCAACAATTTTAGAAGCAATTGCCGAGGCTACAAAATTCACCAAAAGCTCAAAAAACATTACGGAGCATGTAAGGGGGCGTTTGGGCAGGCAAATTACCTATCAACATACTATAAATGAAGAATTGCCCATAGTAACCTTATCGCCTGAATGGGAGAAAGATTTTTCTGAAAGTTTGGTGGGTGATGGTGACGATAAACAGCTTTCCCTTGCCCCAAGTAAGCTACAAAAGTTTGTAGTAAGTTTAAACAAGGCCTTAGAGCGAAATGCAATCAATGGCGATTTGCCAGTGATTGTAACCTCCAACCAAAACCGCCCCTATGTGAGGGCAGTAGTAGAACGAATTAAACCCCAACTAGTAGTAATGGCGCAAAGAGAAGTTCACAACAAGGCTAGAATTAGAAATTTGGGAATGGTTTGAGTAATACCAATTCTTATTTATAAAAGAACAAATCAAGGAAAGCTATCATTGCGATGAGTGAAGCGAAGAAGCAATCCATAAACAAGGCATAGCTTGGATTTCAGGATAGTTGTTGCAAGAAAAGCCATTTTAAAAACCTCTGCGTAATACGGGTGATGATGGTTTGAAGGATGGTTTTTGATTTTTAAGACCTCTGCATAATGTTTTAAATTCCTTCGCTCTGCCCAACCATCCGCCCTCAATCAAATAAACTAGAAACAGAGCCATCATCGGCTATTCTTTTCATCGCCTCACCCATTAGGGCAGATATAGTGATTACTGAAATTTTTGCCTGTTTAAACTTTGTAAGCTCTGGTTGTAAAATAGAATCGGTAATTACTAGCTCTTTTAATGATGAATTGGCGATTCTTTCAATCGCTGGGCCAGATAAAACCCCGTGCGTAATGTATGCCACAACTGATTTTGCCCCCATAGACATTAAAGCATCAGAGGCATTACACAAGGTGCCGGCAGTATCCACAATATCATCTACAATTATACAATCTTTACCCTTAACATCACCAATTACATTTAGAACTTCTGATTCGTTTGGTTTTAGCCGCCTTTTATCAATAATAGCAAGGGTGGTATCTAGCCTTTTAGCAAATGCCCTAGCCCGCACTACGCCACCCACATCTGGGGAAATGATTGCCGTATTTTTTAGATTATATTTTTCTTTTATATCCTTAACCAAAACAGGTTCGGCATATAGGTTATCTAACGGAATATCAAAAAAGCCTTGAATTTGCCCAGCGTGTAAATCTAGGGTTAAAACCCTGTTTGCCCCAGCTATGGTTATTAAATTAGCAACTAGCTTGGCAGAAATGGGCGTTCTGGGGCCAGGTTTTCTATCTTGCCTAGCATAGCCAAAGTATGGGATAACAGCGGTAATTCTTTTAGCTGAAGCCCTTTTTAAAGTATCTAGAATAATCAATAATTCCATTATGGTTTCATTGGCGGGGAAGGCGGTGGGTTGGATAACAAAAACATCTTGCCCACGCACATTTTCGTTAATTTCAACAAATATTTCACTATCAGAAAAACGCTTTATAGTAGCGTTCATTAAAGGAATGTTTAGATGTTTGGCAATGGCTTGCGATAGCGGGTTATTTGCCTTGCCAGAAATCAACTTCATAATTGTTTGAATTTACGGATTTACGGTGCTGAACTAGCAATATATGGGCTAATTGTCTATAGATTTGTTAATCTTTAAGCACCTAAGGCGCTGGCAAATCAATTGCTATATTAAAGAACAATTTAAGGCTATGAAAGAAGTCCAATATTAAAAAATCTGTAGAACAATTTTTCATTTTGCTTACAATATGTTAGAATTAAAAACATATATGAAGCAGGCAGAAACAAGGCAAATTAATACCAAGTGGCATAATATTTCTGCAGATAATTCACTAAGGCAACTTGAAGCTTCAACTGATGGCCTTACATCTTATCAGGCTGAAGAAAGACTTAAAAAATATGGGGAAAATCGCCTTCCAGAAGGTATTAAAACCAGCAACTTAAAGCGGTTTTTTTTGCAATTTCACAACATCTTAATTTATATTCTAATTGGCTGTGCTCTGGTTACAGTGTTTTTAAATCATCTGGTAGATGCGGGCGTTATTTTGGCGGTTGTTATTATTAACGCCATAATCGGCTATATTCAAGAAGGCAAGGCACAAAAGGCTATGGATGCTATTAGGCATATGCTTGCCTTACATGCTAATGTTATTCGCGATGGTAGGCGTATGAGTATAGGGGCAGAAAACCTTGTTCCCGGTGATATTGTGCTAATAGAAGCAGGTGATAAGGTGCCTGCAGATTTGCGTCTTATTAATGTGCATGGTCTTTTTGTGCAAGAAGCAATACTTACGGGTGAATCTGTTCCGGTTGAAAAGCACACAAAACCAGTTAAGGAAAATGCCCCCTTGGGTGATCGCTCATGTATGCTTTTTTCAGGTACGCTGGTAACTAGTGGTCAAGGAAGTGGTGTAGTTGTGGCAACTGGTAATAAAGCTGAAATTGGTCGTATTAGTGGTCTATTATCTAAGGTTGAAACGCTAACCACGCCACTAGTAAAGCAAATGAGCGTTTTTTCAAAATGGCTAACTGTTTTCATTTTATTTATTGCCTTTTTATTGCTGGTTTTCGGTTATTTTATTAAACATTACGATTTTACAGAAATATTCATGGCGGTAATTGGCTTGTCAGTAGCGGCAATTCCAGAAGGTTTACCAGCGGTGCTTACCATTACCCTTGCTGTTGGGGTAAAATCTATGGCAAAACGCAACGCTATTGTTCGCCATCTGCCTGCTATTGAAACGCTAGGTTCGGTTTCTGTTATATGTACCGATAAAACTGGCACCCTTACCCGAAATGAAATGATGGTATCTTCATTACTTACTTACAAGCACTTGTTTACGCTAGAGGGTGATGGATATATTCCAAAAGGAATATTGAAGTTGGAAGATAATAAAGTTTCTCCTTCTGAACATATTGAACTAGAAGAACTTGCACGTGCCGCCACACTTTGTAATGATGCACAGCTTGTTCAGCATGGTAGCGTATGGACTGTAGAGGGCGACCCTATGGAAGGCGCTCTACTCACCTTCGCACAGAAAATAGGTTTAGATATACGAACACAGCAAATGGTGTGGAAACGCACAGATGCCATTGCCTTTGATGCTAACCATCGCTTTATGGCAACTTTAAATCACAATCACGAAAATCAAGCCTTTATATTTGTAAAAGGTGCACCTGAGCGCATACTTAGCATGTGTAACAATCAACAAGGTAAAGATGGTAAAACCCAGTCACTTAATATCGCTTACTGGAATAATAAGGTAGAAACCATTGCTGCTCTTGGTCAGCGGGTGTTAGCTTTTGCTGTTAAGGCTGTAAACCCAAAGCATACAGTGCTAGAGCATAAAGATGTAGAAGGTTCACTAACCCTACTTGGTATGGTTGGAATGATAGATCCCCCACGCAGTGAAGCCATTTTAGCAATATTACAGTGTAAAAATGCTGGTATTGATGTAAAAATGATAACGGGAGATCATGCCAAAACGGCTCTAGCAATTGGCAAGCAAATTGGTTTGCAAAACTTTAATACAGTGCTTACTGGCACAGATTTAGACAATATGAGTGATGACGAATTAAAAAGTGCTGTTTTAGGTTGCGATATTTTCGCCCGAACCAGCCCAGAGCATAAACTTCGTTTAGTTATGGCACTACAATCACATAGTATGATAGTTGCCATGACGGGTGATGGGGTAAATGATGCCCCAGCGCTTAAACGTGCTGATGTTGGCATTGCTATGGGAAAAAAGGGTTCAGAAGCTACTAAGGAAGTAGCTAAAATGGTGCTGGTGGACGACAATTTTGCCTCCATTGTTGACTCTGTGCGTGAAGGTAGAACTGTTTATGATAATATTAAAAAGGTAATTAGTTTTGAATTACCAACGAATGGTGGTGAAGCGATGTGTATTATTGTAGCCTTACTTTTTGGTATGACATTGCCTATAACGGCAATTCAAATTCTTTGGATAAATTTAATAACTGCCGTAACCTTAGGGCTTGCCCTAGCATTTGAACCAACAGAAGCAAATACTATGAGTCGCCCTCCACGCAAACGCAATGAGCCTCTTTTAAGCGGTGAGTTAATATGGCATATTGCACTGGTATCCTTTTTATTTTCATGTGGAGTTTATGGTATTTATTCCTATGCAATTGAAAAAGGGTATTCAGTAGAACTTGCCCGCACTATAGCTTTAAATACCTTAGTTGTGATGGAGATTTTCCATTTGTTTTTTATTCGTAATATTTACGGCACATCGTTCACTTTAAAGGCGGTGCGTGGTACAAAAGTGGTGTGGCTGATAGTGATAATTATTGCTATAGCACAGTTTGCAATTACTTATCTTAAGCCACTGCAAGCGATATTTTCAACTGTATCAGTTCCGTTTTGGGACGGGGTGCTAATTATTGCTGTTGGTATAGCACTATTTGTAATTGTTGAAATTGAAAAACAAATTCGGCTATACTTTAAGACTCGGCAAAAAAATAGGAGTGTAATTTAAGGTGCTGAAAGAGATTTGTTAACAAGCACTTAAGGCGTTGGCAAACCAATTTTTGTAAGGGGTAGATATTCAAAATAAAACTCACAATTAACTGAAATGATATAATCCAAAACATCTTTATACCTTTCGTTTTTAAACCAATCATTAAGAATATATAGATAGCCCACCTCTATATTGGCTCTGGATAGTAGCTTTTGATATTGCTTCTTTTTAAAATCACAGGTTTGTAGTTTTTCATCAACCGAGCCTTCAACCTGCTGAAATTTGCATTCAATTATATATAGGGTATTTTTAACTATAACAAAAATTGAATCATCTGGCAGAATTTTTCTTGAAATAATCTTTTGCCAATCAATACCCAATTCTTTTAAGAAAACATTATAAAAAGAGTGCTTTTTAAATACTCTTGCAACCAATTCATTTTGAAAAAATACCTTTTCACCTTCTATTTTATAGCCCTTTTGTGAGGCTAAAAAGGTTGATAGATCTGTTTTTCCTTCAAAAACTAATCCTGTTTTGGTGTTTGCTCCGCCCTTGCCAGATTTTTTCATATTATTCTATTATTAAACATTTCATCAAACCTTTTAATGGTAAGGTCTAAATATTTGCTATCTAAGTCTATACCTATGTATTTTCGCTTATAGGCATTGGCTATAAGCCCAGTTGTGCCACTGCCATTAAAGGGGTCTAAAACAATATCACCTTCCTTGGAAGAGGCTAGAACAATTCTTTTTAAAAGCTCTAGCGGTTTTTGGGTTGGGTGTTTACCAAAGGTTTTTTCACTTGGTTTTGGTGGATTAATACTCCAAACAGAACGCATCTGCAGGCCTTGTTTTTTAATAAAATCTTCTTTCCAATTGCCATCTTTCATTAAATTATAATCGAAATAATGTTTTGCCTTTTTATCTTTTCTTGCCCAAATTAAAGTTTCATGAGAGGCGGTAAAGAATCTGCAACTTAAATTGGGTGAAGCGTTTGATTTAAACCAAGCAATATCATTTAAAATATGAAAGCCCAATTTTTGTAAACTATAGCCACATTGATAGATAGAGTGATAAGTTCCACTAACCCAAATTGTGCCTTGTGGTTTTAAAATTCTTCTGCACTGTGAAAGCCAGTTGAGGTGAAAATTTAAATCTTCTTCTATGCCCTTACTTTCATCCCACTTTCCCTTATTAACACTTACCATTTTACCATTTTGACAGGTAAAACCATTGTTAGAAAGCATGTAGGGCGGGTCTGCGAATATTAAATCAACATAATTTTCAGGCAGGGTTTTTAAAAACTCTAAACTATCTAAATTATACAGAACAAAATTATTCTGCTTAAAATAATATTGCGGAAGTTTGGGTTTTATAGCCGTTGCTTCGGCTAATGGCTCGGCTATTAAAATGCTCATACGGAGTTTAGTCTTTATTAAAACTAATACTAAACTAAAATAAAACAACTAGTAAATTATCGTGCCTACTTTTTATCCGTATCAACCTCTTCAAAATCGGCATCTACCACGCTATCATCCTTTTTCTTTTTAGATGATTTTTTGGGTTGTTCAACTTCAGCTTCTTCTGCCCCTTCATCCACCCCTTCATTCATAGGCGTGGCATTACCACTGCTTGCGAATTGCGATTGTAGAGAGAGAAGTTTTTCAGTTAGCTCCTTCATTTCTTTTTCAATAGCATTTTTATTTTCGCTAGCTATATGGCTATTTAGGCTCTCTATTCTGTTTTCTAGTTCTTTTTTCTCATTTTCATCAATCTTGCCTTTATTTTCCTCTATAACTTTTCTTAATTGATAGATTAAATTATCAGCATTGTTTTTTAGCTCGATGATTTCTTTGCGTTTTTTATCATTTTCTTTATTTAGCTCCGCCTCTTTTATCATTTTCTGGATTTCATCTTCTGATAAACCGCTAGATGCCTTAATAGTAATTTTTTGCTCTTTGCCAGTTTGCTTATCTTTTGCAGATACACTTACTATACCGTTTGCATCTATATCAAAGGCAACCTCAATTTGTGGCATACCCCTTTGAGCCGGGGCGATGTTTTCTAGGTTAAATTGACCAAGCATTTTATTTTCAGCCGCAATTTCGCGTTCACCCTGATAAACCCTAATGGTAACGGCGGTTTGGTTATCTTCCGCAGTTGAGAAGGTTTGTGCCTTTTTAGTTGGAATAGTGGTATTTCTTTCAATCAGTTTGGTGAAAACACCGCCCAAGGTTTCAATACCAAGTGAAAGCGGGGTTACATCTAGAAGTAAAACATCTTCTACTGTGCCGCCTAGAATACCACCTTGAATGGCAGCCCCTATGGCTACTACTTCATCTGGATTTACCCCACGGTGAGGCTCCCTTCCAAAAAAATCTTTTACTAGCTGAATTACCTTTGGCATACGGGTCATGCCACCCACTAATACCACCTCATCTATATCTGAGGCTTTTAAACCAGCATCTTTTATAGCATTTTTGCAAGGTTCTAGAGTTTTTTCAATTAAATCGTCAACCAATTGCTCTAATTTACTTCTAGTAATTTTCATTACTAAGTGTTTTGGCCCACTAGCATCAGCGGTAATGTAGGGCAGGTTAATATCAGTTTCTACTTTTGATGAAAGTTCAATCTTTACCTTTTCTGCCACCTCTTTTAATCTAGTTAGTGCCATTGGGTCTTTAGTTAAATCTACCCCATTTTCTTTTTTAAATTCAGTATTGATGTAGTTTAGAATTCTCATATCAAAATCTTCACCACCTAAGAAAGTATCGCCATTGGTGGATTTTACTTCAAATACACCTTCAGAAATTTCAAGAACTGAAATATCAAAGGTCCCGCCACCCAAATCATACACGGCAATGGTTTTATCTTGCTTTTTATCAAGGCCGTAAGCAAGAGCAGCCGCCGTTGGTTCGTTGATAATACGAAGAACATCAAGCCCTGCAATTCGGCCAGCATCTTTAGTTGCCTGCCTTTGTGAATCACTAAAATATGCAGGAACGGTAATTACTGCTTTTGTAACAGTTTCGCCAAGATAACTTTCCGCAGTTTCCTTCATTTTTTTCAATATTTCTGCCGAGATATTAGATGGGGCTAGTTTTTTGCCTTTAGAGGTCTGCACCCAAGCATCGCCATTATCATTCTTGATGGTTTCATATGGAACATGTTGCTTGTTTTTTGCCACCATTGGATCATCAAAACTTCTACCAATTAGCCTTTTTATAGCAGAAAAAGTGTTTTTAGGATTAGTAACTGCTTGCCTTTTGGCTGTTTCACCAATTAGAATTTCGCCACTTTCTGTATAGGCAACCACAGATGGAGTGGTTCTACGACCTTCCGCATTTTCTATTACTTTAATATCTTTACCTTCCATTACCGCCACGCAAGAGTTGGTGGTGCCAAGATCAATTCCAATAATTTTATTGCTCATATATATTTTTTATTTGTTGTTAGCATATATTGGTTTGATTTTAAAAATTTCAAGGGGAAGGGGCAAAATTTTTCTTAAAACTTCCCCTCATTACCCGAATAAACCATTTTTATCTTGTGCACCACCTCTTGATTAACATATAGGCTAGGTGGGCGGAGTTTTTTCTTTATAAATAGGTTTACAACCTTAAAAATTCTAGAGAAAAAGAAGGTGTCTAGCGTATAGGCGTAAAGGTGCTTGTATAAAACCTTGTGGAAATTACGGAATTTTTTAGGCACTATATTGGTTGGATCATAAATAAATACCGGCTTGCCAAAAAAACAGGCTTCACTTACCATAGAGGCAGAATCACCCGTTACTATAATTATATCAGCAATATTTAAAAAGGCGTAATAGGGGTTATCTTTGTTAGTATTTACATCATACCTAACTAAAACCCTATGTAGATTTTTGTTTAGATACTCTGTAAGTTCCTTGCTGGTTCTGCGACTGTTAGTAACTATTATTGAACCCTTAAACTTGTGAACTAGTTTATTGGCATATGCTACTAATCTTTTTGCCTTTTTTGGGGTAAATTTATGTTCTTTAGTATCGCCACCCACAATTATAGCAATAACTGGGTGGATTGCTTTTTCTAAAGATTTCGCCCATTTCGCCTCCTCCTGCTTAAGTAGAGCTTCATTTATAGCCATAGGCATGGTAACTACACTATGAATGTTTTTTCTTTTTAATGGATGGTCATGTTCAGGAATAACTAGCAAATCATAAGAACTGTTGTGAAATTTTGGGTCCATTAACTGCACAGAAATAACCCTTAAAGATGGGTTTATTTTTTTAGCCCTTCTTTTCAACCAATAAACTATTGGAGCGGTTTTTCTGCCTGCCCCAATTATAATTGCAGGTAAAGTTTCAGCCGTTAGTTGTTTTTCTAATGCATCTCTAGAGTTTTTTTCTACTCCAAAAAGATAAGATGGCTTTAGAAAGTTTGGAATTTTTGCCCATTTGGTAAAAACAATTTGTTTTTCAAAAACCTCAAAACCCTCTTTTTTTAACTCCTCCCCTACCCCAAATAATTGCGTTTTATGCCCGGGCCTATCATCTAGTATTAGCCATACTTTGTTTCCCTGTTGAAGAGCTTTGCTCATTTAAAAAATAACCTCAGTGCCAGTTAAGAAAACAGTGCCGTGATTAAAATTACTACCATCTTTTTTCTCTGCATCATAGAAATTTGCTTCAAAATAAGGTTTTAGTCCCTTTATAAACTCTAAGCTAAAGCCAAGACTTAAGTTTGATAAGCTACCCAAGGCATTTTTAGATTCCATAAAGGTGGCAGAAATACCAACTGGACCTATTTCATAAGCCCCACCAATAGTATAGAAATCGGCCTTAGACTTGCCAAAAATAACATCAGTATAATTGCCCCAATCACCATACGAACCACTTAAAGAAAAGCCTTTATAGTTAAAAGCTAGCCCCAAAGCATATTGATTAATATCTTCATATAGGGAATTTTCGGCACTTCCCTTTAACCCAGTAATAGAGGCCCTTAGAGATAGGTTGCTGAAGGTTTTTTCATAGGCCAAACCATAAGAAAATAGGTTTTTTTGATCAATAATATTATTATCCCCTGTAATGCCACTTGTAGTGCCAGCATCACCACTATCTGGCGTATAGCTAAAACCAAGCTGCAAACCAGAAATTAATGGGGAAATGTAATTGATTTTATTGGCATTTTCAGTTCTACCCTTCAAACTCTGCGCAAATAAATCTGGCGAAAATAAATAGCCACCAATATTTATATATTTATAGTAATCGCCATCAATACCGCCTGTGCCAAAGGCAATTGTTGAGGCATCTACCTTTAAAGACTCCTCCACGCCCTGCACCGCCCCAATTTCTACCTTGCCATATTTGCTCTCTAAATATAGATAGGTCTTATCAGCATTTTCACCCCTATTATCATTTGCTTTTGAAACATCTGCTAAAAGCTGTACCTTGCCCCCTACTTTAGTATTAGCATTGATGGCTTGAGAAATATCTAAATCTATTCTAGTATTGTTAGTAAATACAACTGGGTGAGAGTTTTTGGCATTAAGCGATTTTTCTTCCGCGTAGGCTACTTGTGAATCTAAAAAACCACCAATCTTTACCTGAAATATAGGTTCAGAGCCATTAAAGCTATTATCTTCAACTAAGGTTTTTTGAACTTCTTCTGTAGAAAGGTTATATTCTTCCTTTTCCACCTCATCTGGTGATAATTCTTCTACCTCTTCTTTTGTCGCTTTTTCTTCCGCTAATAGGATAAAAGGACGAAAACTAGCAACTACAACTAGTAGTAGAATTACTTTGATTTTTCCCATAAAAACTACTATATGTAGATTACTATTATTAGTAAATAATTTTGTATGAAAGAAGAGGTTTTATTTATTTTTGGGCTTGGCTATTCTTCTTTAGAATTGGTAAATCAACTACAGAAAAATGTTAAATTTAAGAATCTACAAATTGTAGGCACCACCACTTCTCTTGCAAAAAAAGCAGAGTTGGAAAAACAGGGCTTAAAGGTTTTTTTATTTAATGAACAAACCAATGAAATAGAAAATAAATATCTGCTAGAGGCAAAGTATATATTGCATTCCATCCCCTCAAGAAATGAAGATGTGGTTGTTCCATATATTTCTTTGCTAGAGAAAAATAAAAACCTTGTGTGGTTTGGCTATTTTTCAACTACCGGTGTTTATGGCGATTATAAGGGCAAATGGGTGGATGAAACCAGCCCAACCAAACCTTACAATGAAAGAACCCTTGTTCGAATAGAAACTGAACAGAGCTTTTTAAAAGCAAAACTTCCCACCCATATTTTTCGTCTAGCTGGTATTTATGGGCAGGGCAGAAATATTTTAGAAGATTTAAAACTAGGTGTTGCCAAAAGAATTTACAAAAGGGGGCAGGTTTTTTCTAGAATCCACGCCGAAGACATTGCCAGAATTATTATTGCCTCTATGCAACACCCAACAAAAGGCGAAATTTTTAATGTTTGTGATGATTTGCCAGCCTCATCAAAACAGGTGGTGGAATATGCCTCTAAGTTACTTAAAATTAAGCCACCAGAATTAATAGATTACGCTACTGCTATAAAAACAGGCAAACTATCTAGCATGGCGATAGAGTTTTATTCTGCCAATAAAAGGGTTAGAAATGATAAGATAAAAAAACTACTCAACATCCAATTAAAATACCCAAACTACAAGGTTGGATTAATAAAGCTAAAACAAGAATTATCTTGAATAGAACTCGATAATAAGGTTTGGCTCTGCCTTGAAAGGATATGGAACCTCATTTACTTCCGGCGTTCTTACAAATTTACTGCTAAAATTGCCAGAATCTACATTTAAATATTCTGGAATGTTTCTTTCTTGATTTTTTACTGATTCCAAAATTATTGGCATCTGTTGTGAGGCGGTTTTAATAGAAATTTCATCCCCAACCTTAACCTTAAAGCTGGCAATATTTACCACCTTGCCATTTACCAAAATATGCCTATGGCTAACTAGTTGGCGAGCTGCAAAAATGCTTGGAGCAAAATTTGCTCTAAATAGAATAATATCTAGCCTAGATTCTAGTAGAGATACCAAGTTTGTTACGGTATCACCTTTCTTTCTTGAAGCCTCTTTGTAGATATTTACGAATTGTTTTTCTGAAATATTGCCATAGTGAGCCTTTAATTTTTGCTTAGCTAGAAGCTGTTTTCCATAGATAGAAAGCATTTTTCTGCCACTACTACCGTGCTGACCATTAGGGTAGTTTTTTGTGTTTACAGGGTCTTTCTCCTTGCCCCAAGTGTTGATTCCAAGCCTTCTGCTTACTTTAAATTTTGCTAGTGTTCTTTTTGTCATTTGATATCTCGAATATTTTTAAGAGGCGTGCTTTTTAACAATATTTCCCTTTATGTCAAGCGATGTTTCAGTTTTAGTTCAATTTTGGGGGTGATTTTTTTACCACCTTGCTACTAGCCTTTCTCTCACCCACCTTTTCAGCTATAATAGTTTCACCGGCAATTAGAGTTTGATTTAGCCTTATTGCCAGTTCAAAAGAATAGGGAAGGTAAAGCTCAACACTACCACCTATTAGGGAATAGGCAAGTAGTTGCCCAAAATCCACTTCAGCATTTTCCTTTACTAAATTTATAATCTTGTGATTAAAAATACTATAGTTGATGGTAAGCAGAATTTGCTGTTCTTCTTGTGGGGCAAAGACTATTAAAATACCATCATTGTTTTTAGAAGAATTAAACACTTCATTTGAAAAAGAAACCACCTTTAAAACCTTGCCCTTTATGGGGGAGAGGATAAAATTAGTATCATTAAATCTAGCGGTAATTTTTACCTTCTGCATCTTTTCAGAAAGGCCGGCTACTTTTGGTGGCAATCCATCAGTAATTTTTTCTACAAAACCATCTCGTGGGGTAATTATTTTTAAATTTCCAGAACTATTGATAATTCTTTTGGGGCTACGCAAACTAAAGACAAAATAAACTAAGAATAAAAGCCCAATAAGGGTAAAAAAACTACTTAAAAAACTAAGAATAATTAGGCAAAAACCAAATATAAAAATTATATTGATAATTTCTTGCGGAAGCCTTTCAAAATTAAACCTTAACTGCTTTAAAAACTGTAAAAATAACCTTTTCATATTTCTATTCTCATATTCTAATTTTACCATTAAATTGAAAATTTATACCACCAAACATAGTGATGTCAGAATTTCCGCCACCATAGCCAATGGTTAGTTGGCCACCTTTTTGATTTACATTTACATTATTTTCTAAATCAAAGTTATTTACGCCCACAGCCACACTAGCACAGGCACCTGTGCCACAGGCAAGGGTTAAGCCAGCCCCCCTTTCATATACAACCAATTCTATTTCTTTGTTAGAGATTTTTTTGGCAAAATTAACATTTATTCCTTTGGGGAAAATATCCTTGCCCTCTATTTTCGCTGTTTGAACCTGCACACCTAAATTTTCAACATCTAAACCATCTAAACTATCTACATAAAACACTATATGAGGGTTGCCAACATTCACTATATGATATTGTTTTAGATTGCTATTTAGGGCTGAAAAGTTAAATTTCGTAATATCATTAATGGCTGGAATTTCAGGTAGCAAAAATTTTGGTTTGCCCATATTTACTAAAACCTTTTCGCTATTTACCCTTGCTATTACGGTTTCAGAATCGGTTCTA
>JBKCHH010000025.1:0-9356 GCA_046302855.1 Alphaproteobacteria bacterium | reverse complement strand
TTGCTATTTAGGGCTGAAAAGTTAAATTTCGTAATATCATTAATGGCTGGAATTTCAGGTAGCAAAAATTTTGGTTTGCCCATATTTACTAAAACCTTTTCGCTATTTACCCTTGCTATTACGGTTTCAGAATCGGTTCTAATTACAAACCTTTCTTTTTTCTCATTTTTATTAATTAGCCAAGCTACGCATCTACTGGCATTACCACAGGCGGAAGCTATCGAACCATCTTTATTAAAAATTTTCATGTAGATATCTGCCTTGGCATCTTTATATAATGCTAGAAGCTGATCGCACCCTTTGGTAAAGTGGTTAGAATCACCTGAAAGATGCTTTACAAGGGCACTATTTAAATCAAATGGATTATAACGCATATCAACAATCACAAATTGATTGCCAAGCCCATCCATTTTAGTGAATTCTATTTCCATTTACTATCAAGCTAGTTCCCGTCATTGTAGAGGGCGGAGAGATATTTAACAAGTGCAAAATAGTTGGAGAACAACATCTAAACTGGTTAAAATTATTACATTGTTTTTGTATAGCAAGAAGATTTGCCTTTATTCCAAGGCATCTTCGCAACAAGCAAAGCAAGGCCACAAAAACCTGTGATGCCAGAAAAAGTTAAACCTAAGCCAAAAAATGCGGAAAGTAGAAGAAATACTGGGTTTACTAAGTAACCAAGCACACTTCCAAGTAAAACAAATATGCCAATTATTAACTGAACCTGTCTATCTATGGAAAGAAAAAACTTTCCTGAAGATTTAATGTCAAAGCCTGCATTTTTCCAAGCCTCAATTCCACCTTCTAAGTTGTATATCTCAAGCGATGAATCTTCACTAATAAGTTTTTGACAAGCATTTGAGCCTCTGGCACCTTTTTGACAATGAATAATTAGCTTTTTTCCTTCAAGTTTAGGCAGATTTTGCTTACAAATTTTCCCAACTGGAATTAAATGAGAACCCTTAATACTGGTGGCGTTATTTTCTGCGGGCTCACGAACATCTACTATTATAGCCTGTTTGCTTTCTAACCAATTTTTTGCTGTTTTTGCGTCTATATTTTTAATTTGCATATATTATTTAAAATCTTAGAATTATATAACAAATTTGAAAAAAAGCTATGACAAAAAACTACATAGAAATAACAAAAAATATATCGGCTAATTTGAAAAAATTAAGGGCAGATATTCCAAATACAATGCAGGGTTTTTCTGCTATGGCTCAAGGGGCTACTAAGGATGGTGTTTTAGATAAAAAAACCAAAGAATTTATTGCCCTTGCCATTGGCGTTTCTACCCGCTGTGATGGTTGCATTGGTTTTCATACAGAAGCTTTAGTAAAACTTGGTGCAACTTTAGCAGAAGTAGAAGAGGTACTTGGTATGGCTGTTTATATGGGCGGTGGACCTTCGCTTATGTATGCGGCAGATGCTATTGCAGCCTTTGAACAATTTAAAAACGCTACCGTGAGCTATTGATAAGTGTTGCACCCGTCATGGTACTTGGAGCTTTTAAATTAAGTAGTTGCAAAATAGTTGGGGCGATATCACTTAGAGAGCCGTTATTTAATTTCACGCCCGCTAGTTTATCACTTATAACTATAAATGGAACGGGATTTGTGGTATGTTGTGTATGTGGGTTGCCCTTTTCATCTCTCATTTCTTCTAAATTGCCGTGATCTGCCGTGATAAGCATTACGCCACCTTTTTCTTTTACGGCCTTTTCAACCCTTCCAAGACATTCGTCTATTACTTCTACTGCCTTAATTGCCGCATCTAAACTACCCGTATGCCCAACCATATCTGGGTTGGCGTAGTTTACTACAATTAGAGCATATTTGCCAGATTCTATAGCTTCAACTAAACCATCGGTAACTTGCATGGCAGACATTTGCGGTTTTAAATCATAAGTGGCAACATCTTTTGGGGAAGGAATTAAAATACGCTCTTCACCTTCAAACTTTAAATCTTGCCCGCCATTAAAAAAATAGGTTACATGGGCGAATTTTTCGGTTTCTGCTGTTCTAAATTGCTTAAAACCAGCCTTTGCAACCAGTTCACCTAAAGAATCTTTAACCGCAACCTTTGGGTAAAGAATTCGCATAAATTTTTTATGAGCATCTGAATAATCAGTAACGGCAATTTGCCTTTCGAAAGTACCGTTAGTATTAAAAGCAGAAGTTATTTGCTTCATTCTATCTGGGCGGAAATTAGCACAAAACAAAATATCACCTTCTTCTACACCAACATAGCTTTCTAGAACTATAGGTTTCATGAATTCATCTGTAATGCCTGCAGCATAATTAGCATTTATTGCGGTAGAAAAATTATTGGTTTTTTCGCCCTTAGCATTTGAAATTAAATCTATGGCAAGCTGAGTTCTTTCACTATTATTATCCCTATCCATTGCGTAGTATCTACCAATTAAAGTAGCCAGTTTTGCTGTTGGATAATTTTTTAATTCTTCTTCTAACTTTTCTATGTATTTAAGGGCAGATTTTTGCGGAGCATCCCGCCCATCTAAAAAGCCATGAATGTTAACTTTAACGCCATTTTTGGCAAAAATTTTGGCAATGCCAATAATATGATCTATATGGGCGTGAACCCCGCCATAAGTTTTACCATTTTCTTCACTACCAGAAAGCAAGCCACAAAGGTGAAGGGTTTTATTTTTATCTTTCAAATATTTTATAGCATCCTTTACTATTTGGTGGTTTTCAAACTGCCCATTTTCTAAATTTTCAGAAATTAAATTTAAAAGCTGGGGAACAATTCTACCCGCCCCAATATTAGTATGCCCCACTTCAGAGTTACCCATCTGTCCATATGGCAAACCCACCGCCTGCCCCGATGTTAAAATTTGTGAATGGGAATAATCTTCTAAAAACCTATTATAATTTGGGGTATTTGCCATGGCGATGGCGTTGTTTGGGTTTTCATCATCCCCGATGCCCCAACCATCTAAAATTACCAAAACAACAGGTTTAACCGCTTGTGTATCTGTCATAAAAACTCCTCTATCAGCTTTTTATGCCCCGCCATAAAATAGGGGGTTAAAAAATTTTTATTACTATAAATAAGTTCTTTACCGTTTAGGTCAACCATTTCTAGCCCTACTGTTTTAATTATGGCATGTCCCGAAGCTACATCCCAAAATGAAGTATTACCAAAGCGGGGGTATAAATCAACCTCCCCCTTAGCTAGCAGGCAAAACTTATAGGCAGAAGAAATGGCGATATTTTCCTTAACCCTGCCTTTTATTTTTTCTAAAAAACGCTCAGTTTCAACATTACTATGAAATTGGCTGGAAGCTATAGTTATAGCATTTCTATCAAAGGCTGGCTTTTTTAGCTCTTTTGTAAGCCCCAGTATTTCTTCGTAAGACTTTTTACCGTCGCTATAATATAGTTCTTTTTTATAGGGGGCATAAATAAGCCCTAGTATCGGCACACCATTTTCTATTAAGGCGATGTTGATAACAAAGTTCTTGCCCTTTTTCATAAAGCTCTTAGTGCCATCTAAAGGGTCCACCAGCCAAAAAAGTTTGGAGGATTTGTTATTTAAGTTTTCTTCACTCACATAGGTGATTTTTTTATCCAGCTTTAAAAGCTCTGTTTTTAAGAATTTATCAGATTCTTTATCCGCAATGGTAACGGGGGAATTATCTTGCTTTATTTCGGTTGCGTAGCTACTTTGGTAGTAGCCCATAACAATTTCCCCCGCCTGCACAATAATTTTTTTAAGCTCTGGTATTAAACTAGAATATTTCATTGAAAATTAGATATTTATAGGCTTTATAGGGGTTAAAAGAATTTAGGGGCTATGCCACAAAATATAGCAATTAAGCAAACAAATAACAAGCAAGAGTTTAGAGCCAATCTAATTGATTCTATTGTTAGCAAGGCACAAAAAATTAGTAGGGATAAGATTTTTTACGATTTTATTCTAGCCTTTTTCTCCACCACTTCTGAAAATACTTTAGAGATTTTAAACCAAGAAAAGCTATTAGAAGTAGCAAATCAAACCTATCTATTTTCTAAAACAAAAACCGCTAATGATACAATAAAAATTAGGGTCTATAATTCTGATAAGGATTTTTTCTTCGATAGAACCATAATTGAAATCTGCACTAACGATTCCCCTTTTATAGTAAATTCGCTCCTTAGTGCTTTGAGCAACAACAATTACAAGGTTTATGAAATTTTTCACCCCGTAATTAAAATTGAGCGCAATGCAAAGGGCGAAATTAACAAAATATATGATTTTAAAAATTCTAGTGAAGATTTGCCTAGGGAATCTATAGTGCAACTTCATATCTCACGGGTAAATAGTGCGGATGAGCAAGAAAAAATAGCAAAACTAGTTAAAACGGCCCTAAATTTTGTAAAAATATCCATTGAAGATTGGAAACCTATAGTTCACAGGGCTGAAACCATTCTTAAAAATATTAATGGTGCAGACAAACTAGAGGTTGAAGAGGCAAAAGAATTTATCAAATGGCTACTACATGAAAATTTTGTGTTCTTAGGCTATGTAAAATATGATGTTCGGCAGGAAGATAAGAAAAAAGAGCTGGTAATTGATGAAAAATCTAGGCTTGGCATTTTCCGTGCCGAAGAAAAAGACTTTGTTCCACTTGGGCTTCTTAAAATTGCGCCAGATGAATTTGCCAATAAACCAAGAGAGGTTGATGTTATAGAGGTAATAAAATCGCTTCGCAAATCTATAGTTCATAGGTCGGTTAATATGGATTATATTATGATAAAAATTTATGGGGAAGATAATCAAGTAATCGAAGAGCATTGTTTATTGGGGCTTTTTGCTTCACGGGTTTATTTCCACAATACTTTAGATATTCCCTTTATTAGAAAAAAAATAGATTATGTTTTGCAAGATTCAGGCTTTCGCAAAGATTCTCACAGTGGAAAGGCATTAATTGCGGTTTTACAAAACTATCCAAGAGATGAGCTATTTCAAATTTCAAAAGAAGAGCTAAGCCTTAATGCCAGACGAATTGTTGAGCTAAGTGATAGACCAAGTACCAAGATTTTCGTTCGTAAAGATAGGTTTGCCAGATTTTTAAGCTTTTTAATTTTTGTGCCAAGGGAATATTTCACCACTGATTTAAGGCATAAGATTCAAGACCTTCTAGTAAAGGAATATAGGGGGCAAGTAACTGATTACTATACACAATTAACCGAACTCCCCTTAGCTAGGTTGAATATAATTTTAAAGCTAGATGATAATTCTAACACTGGTGCCAATATAGATAAGATTGAGGAAGAGCTTATCGCCCTTACCTCTAGCTGGGTTAATGGGCTTAGGTTCATAATAGAAAGTGAAAGTGAAAATAAAAATAATGATTATAGGGCCTATTTAGAATCTTTTTCAGATAATTACAGGGTTTATTATACGCCAGCTTCAGCATTTGAAGATATTAAAAAGGCGGAGGAGGTTTATTCAACTGGAAAAATTGCCGTATCTTTAGTGCAAGATAGTGATAACAAGCTCTTTTATTTAAACATCTATACGCCCTTTTTGCCAGTTGCCCTATCTGAAGTTTTGCCTATTCTACAAAATACTGGCTTTTATACTTTAGATGAAAGGAATTTCGAGGTAAAGCCCATAAATAAAGACTATCCCGTCTGGGTTAATCACTTCCGTCTAAAGATTGAGCACAAAAACCTTAGTGATTTTGAAGATTTGCGGGTGAAATTTGAAGCAAGCATCATAAAAATTTGGCACAAGGAAATTGAAAATGATGTCTTAAATAAATTAGTAGTTTTAGCCCTTGCTAGCTGGCGAGATATTGAAATAATAAGGTTTTACACCAAATATCTAACCCAAATTTCTTTTCTGCTGGGAAGTGATGCGGTGGTAGAGGCCCTTACTAAAAACTTTTCTACCACTGGGCTACTAATAAATTATTTCAAAAATAAATTTGATCCAAATATTAAAGAAAATATTAGAAAGGAAACCAATAAACAGCTAGAAGAAAAAATTAAGCAAAACTTTTCTAATATTTCTAATGTTAATGAGGATAAAATCTTAAGGCAGGTATTTGCCGTAATCTCTGCAACCCTTAGAACCAATTATTTTCAAAATAAAGATTATATTTCCTGTAAAATAAATTCGCATTTGGTGCCAAACCTTCCCTCCCCCAAACCATATGCTGAAATTTTTGTCTATTCCAATAGTTTTGAAGGTATCCATTTGCGTGGTGGCAAGGTGGCAAGAGGGGGGCTTAGATGGTCTGATAGAAGGGATGATTTTAGAACAGAAGTGTTAGGGCTGGTGAAGGCGCAAATGGTAAAAAATGCGGTTATTGTGCCAGTTGGCTCTAAAGGTGGCTTTGTAGTAAAAAATCCATCACCAGAGAGAGAAAAGTTTTTAGAACAGGGCAAGGAATGTTATAGGACCTACTTAAGTGGGTTATTAGATATTACAGATAATCTAGTGGAAGAAAAAATTATAGTGCCAAATAATGTTGTTCGCTATGATGAAAATGACCCCTATTTGGTAGTGGCAGCCGATAAAGGCACGGCAACCTTTTCAGATATTGCCAATTCAATTTCTGAAAAATATGGCTTTTGGCTGGGTGATGCCTTTGCAAGTGGTGGCAGTGCAGGGTATGATCACAAAAAAATGGGTATTACCGCAAAGGGTGGCTGGATAGCGGTGCAAAGGCACTTTGCAGAGCTTGGCATAGATATAGAAAAACAAGAATTTAGCGTGGTAGGAATTGGCGATTTAAGTGGCGATGTGTTCGGCAATGGCATGATTTTATCTGATAAAATCCAACTAATTGGTGCCTTTAACCATCTGCATATTTTTATTGACCCCAACCCCATGGATGCAAAAAAATCTTATGAGGAAAGGTTGCGTATTTTTAACCTTCCCCGTTCCAACTGGGTAGATTATAACTCTAAGCTGATTTCTAAGGGTGGCGGGGTGTTTGAAAGAAAGGCAAAAACCATTCTACTTACAAAAGAAATTAAAGACAGGTTTGAAATTATAGAAAATGAAATATCACCCGATGATTTAATTAAAAAACTTCTCTCGGCTAAAGTAGATTTACTATGGAACGGTGGCATTGGCACCTACTTTAAAGCATCTGAAGAAACAGATGAGGCAACGGGGGATAAAACCAATAATAATTGCAGAATTAATGCTTCAGACTTAAAAGCTAAAGTAATTGGCGAGGGTGGTAATTTAGGCTTTACCCAAAAAGCTAGAATTGAATATGCTTTAAATGGGGGTAAAATAAATACCGACGCTATTGATAATTCCGCTGGGGTAGATTGTTCAGACCACGAAGTAAATATTAAAATTGCCCTTTTCCAGGCACTCAAAACTAGAAAAATTAATCTTGAAAAAAGAAACGAAATTTTAAGTCAAATGGAAAATGAAGTGGCTGAGCTGGTTCTAAAAGATAACTTTGAACAAACCTTCACCTTAAGCATTGCTGAAAATCAAAAGGATAGAATTATCGATGAGAAATTTGCTCTAATTAAACATTTAGAGACAATTGGTAGTTTAGATACAAAACTAGAGTTTTTGCCAGATCAAGCCACAATTAATATCCGCAAGGCAAATAAAACTGGCTTTGCCAGACCAGAATTGGCGGTAGTTTTGGCCTATAGTAAAATGAATGTTTTTGATAAACTTATAAATTCAAATTTTGCGGAAGACAAATTTGCCAGGGGAATATTAATCAATTACTTCCCAAAACTAATGCATAAAAAATTTGAAAGTGAAATTCTTTCCCATCGTTTAAAAAAGGAAATAATCTGCACTGTGGCTACCAACCATATTATTAACCGCATGGGGTCTAATTTCTTTTTTAGAATAGCCGAAAATAAATCAGTTCCTTTTGTAGATATTGCAAGGGGCTTTTATATAGTGAATGAGGTTTTTTCTTTGGAAGAAATCTGGCAGAAATTGATGGTAATAAATGTTAATATTTCGGCTGAAAACCAAACAAAAATAGTATTAAAACTAAGGGCATTTGTTGAAAAATCTATCTATTGGTTCTTAAAAAACTCTAAAGATTTAAGCGAAATAGAAGAAATTGTTAAAAAATTTAGCAAAGAAATTGCTGATTTAAAAGCAATCCTATCAAAAGATTTGAATAAGGATTACAAAATAAAAATTCAAAAAGAAATTTCCTCTTTTGAGGCTTTAGGCGTGGATAAAAAAACAGCGGAAGCTATTGCTCAGCTAGAGTTTTTAAATGAGGGCTATAGTATAATTCAAATTTCGCACCATAGTAAATTTTCTCTTTCTAAAGTGGTAGAACTTTACTTTCAAATTGCAGAAAAAATCGGCTATTCAAACTTAAAAAGCCTTATAAATAACATTATTCCCCTTACCACTTGGGAAAAAATGGCGAAAAAATCTTTAGAGGAGGAGGTGGAAGATTTGTTCATAGAAATGGTGTGCAAAATTTTTAACGAAAAGAATTTTTCCAATAGGGAAGGAATAGATGGCTGGGTAGAAAAAAATCAACAAAAGATTGAAAAGTTTAAAGAATTCCTGCTAGATATAGGTAAGCAAGAAAGAACTTCTAACTCTATGCTTATAGTGGCAATAAATAAATTTCACTCACTCATATAATTAGGGTATAATTATGGCATTTAGGTCATCTGCAAAACCAGAATTTCAACCCAAAACCTTTGCTTTTACGGCGGATACTATTGCTAAGGCGAATAAAATTTTGGCTAAATATCCAAGCTCAAGAAAACAAAGTGCCCTGCTCCCCTTGCTTGATATTGTGCAGAGGCAGGCGGATAACTGGCTACCCATTCCAGCCATGCAGGCAGTGGCAGATTTCTTGGAAATCCCGTATATTAGGGTTTATGAAGTGGCTTCTTTTTATACCATGTTTAATTTAGAGCCAGTTGGAAAAAATCTAGTGCAAATTTGCCGAACAACGCCTTGTTGGTTAAGGGGTAGCAATGGTTTAAAAGATGTGTGTGAAACGCAACTGGAAATAAAACTGGGCGAAACCACAAGAGATAAAAAATTCACCCTTGTTGAGGTAGAATGTTTAGGTGCCTGCGTAAACGCCCCCATGGTTCAAATAAATGATGATTACTATGAAGACCTAAACCCATCGATAATGAAAGAAATTCTAGTTGATTTATCTAAGGGTAAGAAACCAAAAATTGGCACTTACGAAAAAAGGCTAAATTCCGCACCTATTTCAGGCATACTGGCATAATTAAATAAGTGTGGTGCTATTTTGGTTTTTTTTTGAAGTTTTTTAGGAAGAATTTTATAGCGTTTTTCTTTCTGGTTTTTGATAGTCCGCGATGGATTTTTAAGTTGGTTTTTAGGTGTCCAAAAAGCCCTTC